>CBFGRM010000082.1:0-7498 GCA_965651205.1 uncultured bacterium | reverse complement strand
TCGAGGTGAATGCCGGTCATCGGCGTGCCGAGGCGCCCGAACAGCTCGGCCATCACCGGGCCACCGGCGCCGCGAACCGCGTCCAGCGCCACCGGCAGCGCGGCGGCCCTGATTGCCTCGATGTCGATCCCGGGCAGCGCCAGGATGGCGTCGAGGTGACGAGCCACCGCGTCGGGGTCAAAGCGGTGAGCGCCGATGCCGTCCCAGCCGCTCCGCACCGGCCCTGCTTCGGCCAGTGCCCTCACCCGTGCACCTGCCCCAGCGTCGAGGAAGATGCCGTCGGGTCCCACGAACTTGAGTGCGTTCCATTCGATCGGATTGTGGCTCGCCGTGATGATCAACCCGGCCGCAGCGCGATGATGTTCCACTGCCATCTGCACCGTTGGTGTCGGTACAACGCCGACATCGATGACATCGATGCCCACCGACGCGAAGCCGGCCGATGCGGCCATCGTGAACATCGCCCCCGAAGTGCGCGCGTCGCGACCGATCACCACCGTGCTGCCCCCGTTGTCGCGTGCCCACGCACCCAGTGCAGCGGCGTGGCGCGCGACAAGCTCGGGGGTGAGATCCGTGCCCACGTGTCCGCGCATCCCGGACACGGAAATCATCAGGGTTTCGCTCATTGCGGTGTCAGTGCCTGTTCAAGTGGGAAATCGGGAGGCCGGGTCGGCGTGCGCGGCGAGGAACGCCTGCACCACATCGCGGTCGAACTGGTCGCCACTGGAGCGATCCAGCTCGGCGACTGCCCAGTCGAAGGTTTCCTGGTTGCGGTAGGCGCGGGTGCTGGTCATCGCGTCGAAGGCGTCTGCAACCGACACGATCCGCACCGGTATCGGTATGTCGTCGGCGGCCAGGCCATCGGGAAATCCCGAGCCATCCAGTCGCTCGTGGTGCCAGCGGACGATCTGCAGCACCAACGGATGGTCGCCTCGCAGCACCGACAGCATCGCCTCGCCGTCGGTCGTGTGTCGCTTGATCTCCGCAAACTCCTCTGTGGTGAGCGGACCCGGCTTGTGCAGCACGGCATCACGGGTGCCGATCTTGCCGATGTCGTGCAGCTCGCCGCCAAGACGCAATTCCACCAGGTCGGCCTCGGCCAGGCCGAGCACCCGCCCGATCGAAACGGCGTACTCGGCGACGCGCTGGGAGTGACCGCGTGTGTAGGGGTCCTTGGCCTCCAGCATCTGAACCGCCATCTGCACCTGGGCCAGGAACATCTGCTGGTTCTTGTACGACAGCTCGCGCACCCGCATCTCGAGGTCGGCCTGGTAGCGCTGCTGTAAGCGACGGATCTCGGACTGCATCTGCAGCTTCTCGATCGCCTGGTCGACACGCGACTGCACCTCGGCGACGATCATCGGTTTCGAGAGGTAATCGAGCGCACCGACCTTGAGGCACTCCACGGCGGTGTCGATGCCGCCGTCGCCTGTCACCATCAGCACACCGACATCGGGAAACCGCCTCCGCATCTCGCCGAGCAGCCAGATGCCATCCTTGTCAGGCATATGGATGTCGGAAATCACCAGCGCCAGCTCGGGGTCCTGGGACGCCAGGGAGAGCGCCTCCTCTGCGCTGCCGGCCTCGGTGACGTGATAGTCACGGGCCTCGAGAATGCGCCGCATCACCCGGCGAATGTCGCGCTCGTCATCCACAATCAGCAGGCGGCGTCCCACCGAGGCCGTGCGCGTGGCTGGAATCTCCATCACTGCAAGCTACCGGTGACAGTCCACGGTGACAAACCCGCGGTTTCAGCTTGCCCCAACCGCCCCTGACGCATAAGCTTAGGTCCCTTTCATCCTGTCAAAGACCACGGTGATGACACGCATTGATTCCGATCTGTCGTCCCAGCGCATCGGGACGATCGCGGTGCACGCCGGCCCGGAGCCGGATCCCCTCGCCGGCGCCGTGATGCCGCCCATCTACCAGACTTCCACCTACATTCAAGAAAGTCTCGGCAAGCCGTACCGCGGTTACGAATATGCCCGGACCAGCAACCCCACCCGGCAGGCGCTGGAACGGGCCCTGGCGGCGCTCGAAGGCGGCACCCACGGCTTCGCCTTTGCCTCGGGACTGGCGGCGCTCGACGCCGTGCTCAAGCTGCTCAAGTCGGGCGACCACGTCATATCGGGCGAGAACCTGTACGGCGGCTCCCACCGCCAGATGGTGCGGGTGTTCGCCGATTTCGGTGTCGAGTTCGAGTTCGTCGATTTCCGTGACCCCGATGTGATCGCCGCCGCGATCCGGCCGTCGACCCGGATGATCTACGCCGAGACTCCCACCAATCCGATGATGTTCCTGGCCGACCTGCAGGCGATCGGCGACATCGCCAGCGCCCACGGCCTGCTGTTCGTGGTCGACAACACCTTCGCGACCCCGATCCTGCAGCGACCACTGGAGTCCGGCGCCGACATCGTGCTTCACTCCACCACCAAGTATCTCAATGGTCATTCCGATATGGTGGGTGGCGCGCTCGTCACCCGGCGCGACGACCTCGCGGAACGGATCGGCTTCCTCCAGAACGCGGTCGGCGCGGTGGCGGGACCGTTCGACTCGTGGCTGGTGCTGCGCGGCATCAAGACGCTGCCGCTCCGGATGAAGCAGCACTGCGCCAGCGCAATGCAGATCGCCGAGATGCTGCGCGCGCGATCCGACATCGACGCGGTGTATTACCCCGGCCTGGCGGATCATCCGCAACACCAGTTGGCCAGGCGGCAGATGTCCGACTTCGGCGGAATGCTCTCGTTCGATCTCGGTAGCGTGGCGCGGATGGAGCAGGTGATCAGCCGGATCAGGCTGTTCGCACTGGCCGAGTCGCTGGGCGGAGTTGAATCGCTGGTGGGCCATCCGGCTTCGATGACCCACGCGTCGGTGCCGCGCGAAATGCGCGAACGAATGGGACTCACTGATTCGCTGATCAGGCTGTCGGTGGGCATCGAGGATGTCCAGGACCTGATCGAAGACCTGGAGCAGGCGTTGGGTACCTGAGGCGTGAGACGACTCTCCGCTGGCGGCTCGCTTGATTCGCGGTGCACCCTGAAACACCGTCGCCCGGTTCGGCGTAGTGGCCCTATGACCCTCACAACGAGCCTGGAATGACCACCACACTCCCTGCCCCGCGGCCCCGGGTGGCGCTGCACGAAATCGCCCCGGTCGCCTGGGAACACCCGGCCGACCGGGCCGCCCTGCAGACCCTGCGGTCGGTGCCCGGCGTCGACGAGGTGATCCGCAAGATCCTCGGCATCCTGGGCGGTGAGAACGGCATCCGGCTGCTTTTCCAGGGCAACGCGGTCCGGGTGGGTCCGACCCAGTATCCCCTGCTGTGGGGCATCCACATCGAGAACTGCGCCACCTTCGGCTGGGAGAAAGTCCCCGAGCTGTATGTGACACAGACTCCGGTGTTCAACGCCGGTGCCTACGGCATCGACGACCCGTTCATCGTGATCCACTCGTCGGCGCTGGAACTGCTCGACGAAGCGGAATTGCGGGTCCTGCTGGCGCACGAACTCGGCCACGTGATGAGCGGTCACTCGCTGTACAGCACCATCGCGGAGATCATCACGCTGGTGTCGCTGGGCGTGCTGCCTGTACTGGCATCGATCGTGTTGCTGCCGGTCAAGCTGGCATTCCTCGAGTGGTACCGGAAGTCGGAACTCTCCGCCGACCGCGCCGGCCTGCTCGGCGCGCAGGACCTGGCGCCGGCAATGCGCCTGTTTATGAAGATGGCCGGCGGCGGCAACACCCAGAACGTGCGCCCGGGCGACCTCAACCTCGAACCGTTCCTGGTCCAGGCCAACGAGTATGCCAGCAACAACGAGGGTCTCAATGTGGTGTACAAGATCCTCAACACGCTGGCGCTGACTCATCCGATGCACGTGGTCCGGGCAGCCGAAGTGCAGCTCTGGGTCCGAAGCGGGGCGTACGAGCGGATCCTGGCCGGCGAGTATCCGCGCAGGGGCAGCACCGAGGCCAAGCGGCCGCTGGCCGATGAAATGCGCGAGGCGGGATCGTACTACCGGCAGGAAGTGAAGGAAGTCGCTACGCATCTTCGCAATGCCGCGAAGAAGGCGGCCGACAGTGCCCGCAGCGCGATCGACGAGGCTCGGCGACGCGGATCCGGCACTCCCGCATCGTGAGGATCCTGGTCGTTGGCGGCGGTGGCCGCGAGCACGCGATCGTCGCGGCACTGGCGGCCGACAACCCGGCACACGAACTCCACGCTGCACCCGGCAACCCCGGGATCGCACAACTGGCACAACTGCACCCGGTCGCGGCCGACGACATTGATCGGATCGCCGACCTGGCCGACGCGTTCGCAGTCGACCTGGTGGTGGTCGGTCCCGAGCTGCCACTCGCGCTGGGACTTGCCGACCGGCTCCGCAGCGAGGGACGGGTGGTGTTCGGGCCCGGTGCAGCGGCCGCACAGATCGAGGCATCCAAGGCCTTCTCGAAGGAAGTGATGCACGCGGCCGGGGTACCGACTGCGGCGAGCGCCACCTTCACCGATCTCGACTCGGCTCTCAGGTACATCGCCGATCATCCCGAACCGCTGGTGGTCAAGGCATCGGGCCTGGCCGCCGGCAAGGGCGCGATCGTGTGCGAAACCCGCGTCGAGGCGGGTGATGCGGTACGCGCGATGCTCGGAGATCATCGCTTCGGTAGTGCAGGCGACACGGTGGTGATCGAGCAGTTCCTCGTGGGCGAGGAACTGTCGGTATTTGCTGTCACCAATGGCCGCGAGGTGCGGTTGCTGCCGGCGGCACAGGATCACAAGCGCATCGGCGAGGGGGACACCGGGCCCAACACCGGTGGAATGGGTGCCTACGCACCGGTGAGCATTGCCACGCCAGAGCTGCTCGGTCGGGTCGAACGCGAGGTGTTGTTGCCGACACTGCGGGAACTCGAGCGCCGCGGGGCACCGTTTCGAGGCCTGCTGTACGCTGGACTGATGGTGGATCCCGATGGCACGCCCAATGTGGTGGAGTTCAATTGCCGCTTCGGCGATCCGGAAGCACAGGTGGTGCTGCCGCTGGTGTCAGGTGGGTTGACAGCACTGCTGGACGCGGCGGCGAGCGGTGAGTCGCTGCCGGAGATCTCGCTGCGCAATGGAGTGGCGCTCGCCACCGTGCTCGCGAGCGCGGGCTATCCCGAGTCATCGAGCAAGGGCGATCCGATCGAGATCCCCGGAAATCTCGGCCGCAACGTTCACGTGTATCACGCGGGCACAGCCGAAAGGGATGGCGAGCTGGTCACTGCGGGTGGACGAGTGCTCGCAGTCACCGCCGTCGCCGACAGCATCGCGGAAGCGCAGCGCCTGAGTCGCAGCGCGGCAGAGTCGATCCGGTTCGTCGGCAAGCAGTTTCGCAGTGACATCGGCTGGCGGGAGGCGGCCCGGATCCGGGTCTGAGTCCGCTCACACCCCACACCTTGAGCCGCGCGCCTCCATATGCCCGAACTCCCAGAAGTCGACACGATGGTCCGGCAGCTCGCCGGTAGAATCAGTGGCCGGACCATCGCCTCGGCGCGGCTGACTCACGACAATCTCCTCGACGGTGTGACCCGCACCGCGTTGGTGCGCGGCCTGCGCGGTCGCACCATCACCGACGTCACCCGCCGTGCCAAGCACGCCCTGGTCCACACCGACACCAGGATCCTCGCCGCACAACCGGGAATGAGTGGCGGACTCGAAGTGCTCGATGCGCCACGTTCCGGCACCACAGCCAAGTACGACGTGCTCACTTGCACGCTCGACGACGGTGCGGTGCTGATCTATCGCGATGTCCGCCGAATCGGCACGCTCAGATGGCTCACACCGGCAGAGTGGGACAGCTACGCTTCCCGCCTGGGTCCGGAACCGCTCGACCCCGACTTCACGCCGGTCGACTTCGCCGCGCGCCTGGCCGCGTCGCGCGCGGCGATCAAGAAGGTGCTGATGGATCAGCGCTACGTGGTGGGGGTCGGAAACATCTACGCCAATGAAGCGCTGTTTGCGGCCGGTATCGATCCGTCCAAGGCGGCTCGCGAAGTGCCGCTGCCGAAGCTGAAAGCGTTGCACGGCCACGTGGTGCGGATCCTCCGTCGCGCGATCGAGCGCGAGGGCACCACCCTGCGGGACTATCGCACTGCCAGCGGCGAGGCCGGCGAGTTCCGCGAGGAGCTGCTGGTCTACGGGAAGGCAGGTGAGCCCTGCCCGAATTGCGGCACCGCGTTGGTGGCCACCCACGACATCGATGCCCGACAGACCGTGTTCTGCTGGCGCTGCCAGGCCTGATTCAACGAAGCAGGATCGCCGCCATCATCGATGCCCACGCCACAAAAAACCAGCGGGTCTGAGCCGCAAGCCGACGCTCCAGCGTGGCCTCCATCTGCGCCAGTCGCACTTCGACAACCCTTTCCAGCGCGGCCATCCGCTGTTCCAGCTTCGACTCCAGCGCGGCCATCCGCTGTTCCAGCCTCGACTCCAGCGCAGCCATCCGCTGCTCCAGCCTCGATTCCAGCGCAGCCATCCGCTGCTCGACCCGAGCATCGAACCGGATGAAATTGGTCTCGTTCAGCTCACGCAGGTCGCCCCGATAGGTCGCGTCCACGCTGTTGAACCACTCCACCAGCTCCCTGGCGACGTCGTCGCCGAGCCGGTCGTAGAAGTTGCTTGAGAACCTGGCCGTAACTGGCATCGTTGGAGACCCCCTCAGGTGTCCCCGACCATACAACCTACCCTCGGCGAGCATCGGTACGATACTCGGCGGGTCGGCGCTATTTTCCGCGGGGTGAGCTCGCTAGCGCTCAGCCTGCCCGCCACCGACCTCGAGGCGCTCCGCTTCAGGGTCCGCCGTCTGGCCGACGACCGGCCCGGCACCTACCGGATGCTCGACCCCACCGGGCGGGTCCTCTATGTGGGCAAGGCCAAGGCGCTCAGGACCCGGCTGCTGTCATACTTCCGGGCCCGCTACCCCGACGACAAGGCGGCGCGAATCCTCCACGCCTCTGCCGACATCCAGTTTGACCCCTCCCCCAGCGAGTTCGCGGCTGCCCTGACCGAACTGTCGCTGATCAGGCGGTATCGGCCACCGTTCAACGTTTCGATGAACCGGAACCGTCGCTATGCCTTCCTGGTAGTGACCGATGAGCCGGCACCACGGCTGCTGGTGAGCAGGACGCCGGAACGCCACCGGGGGCGGGTTTACGGACCATTCCCATCGCCCAACCGGCTGCGAGCGAGCGCCAGGGTGCTGATCGATGGACTCCGGATTCGCGACTGTCGTGCCGACCTGCCGGTTCACTTTGCCGAACAGGAGGACTTGTTCGCCGAACCCAGGCGTGCCGCCTGTCCCCGATTCGACTTCGGCACCTGCTCGGCGCCCTGCGCCGGACGGGTAACCAGGGCCGCCTACCTGGCACAGATGGAACTTGCGGCGGCCTTCTGCGAGGGACGCAGCGTCCAGCCGGTGGACCGGATCGTGACGGAGATGACCGCCCGGGCTGCTGAGGGAGATTTCGA
>CBFGRM010000081.1:0-7674 GCA_965651205.1 uncultured bacterium | reverse complement strand
CCCAGCCACCGCTCGCGGAACTCGCGCTGGGCCGCCGTGAGCGTCACCCCGACCATCTCCATCGGCACCACCACCACGCGCGGCTCGGCGATGAGCTGTACTGCGGTATGCCGCACACTGCCACGTGACTGCACCGTCACCGGCACCACGGCACCGGGCTTCTGGTTGTCGAGCCAGGCCGACCACACCGAGTCGGAGGTGATCGCCAGGTCGCCGACGTGGGTGATCCGGTCGCCCGACCCGATGCCCGCCAGGTAGAGCGGCGAGCCCGCCGCAGGCGGTGCATTCACCACCACACCGTCGTCGGTGTAACGAAGCCCGGAGGCACCGACCGATGCCACCTCGGGTGCAACCGGTCGGACCAGCATCCCGGCCTGCGCCAGCAGTGGCCCGTAGTCGGGAGCATCGCTGCCGCGGACATAATGCGCGAAGAAGTTCCGTGCGAACTCACTGTCGCCGGTGTAATCGGCCAGCGCTCGCTCGATGTCATCCACCACGTACGGACGCGGCACCTCGTAGCGACCACCAGCCCCGTGCCGCTGCCACATCAGCCGCATCAACCCGTCGAGGTCGCGGCCCTCGAAGTTGCCGCGGATCGACAGGTCCAGCGCCAGGCCGATCCCGGCACCCCAGGTGTAGTACGACAGGAAGGTGTTGTTGGCGTTGGTGGGATCGACCGAAGTGGCAGCGTCGATGAACGGCGCCCGGAGCGACATCTCCATCGGCGAACCGTGGGCCCGCGCCGGCGAGTTGACCACTGCGTTGACCACCCCGCTGATCCCCGCAGCGTACTGGGCGTCGGTGTACAACCCGGCACGCCGGATGGTCAGGTCGTCATAGTACGAAGTGAAGCCCTCCGCGAACCACAGCGCGTCGGTCGGGTCGGCATCGAAGAAATCGAACGGCTCCAGCATCGCCGACCGGATCCGCTCGACATTCCACGAATGGAAGAACTCGTGCGACAACGTCCCCAGCAGACCCAGCGCGGAGCGGGAGAGCGACCCGGTGCTGGTCAGGATCGTCGAGTTGCGGTGCTCCATCCCGTCACCCGACGCCCACGGCAGGTAATCGGCAATGAAGACATAGCTGCCGTTGTCGAACCGCGCCGTTTCCCCGAAGATTGCCACCTGCTCGGCGACCACCTTCTTCGCCATCCCCGCGTAGGCATCCACCTCGGCCTCGGTGCCGAGGTGGTGCACCGCGAGGTGAATCGTGTCGACCCGCCCGGCAGGACCGGTGATCGTCCAGCTCCGGAGCGCGTGATCGCTGAGCTCCACCGGCGAGTCGAGCAGATAGGCCAGGTCGGGCGCGGTGAACGTGAGCGGATCCGCGGTGGCTTCCAGTTGGGTGGCTGCACGCCAGTTGCTGCCGGCCGGCACGTCGAACGCCAGTCGAGCGGGCATCGATTCCAGCCCGAGAGCCCAGGCAAGAGTCGCCGGTGCGTTGAGATGGGCGTGACTGCGATCGACCTGGGCGTAGGTGCCGTCGCCGCGATCGGCGAACAGGGTGTAATGGAACACCACGGTGCCGTCGTGACCGGTCACCAGCCAGCGATAGGGATCGTTGCGATGAATCGCGAGCGGCTTGCCGGCGCCGTCGGTGGCGCGCACGCCGGAGACGTTCTTGGCGAACTCGTGCAGTGCATAACGGCCCGGCGAAGTCCGGCTCATCCGGATGTCGAGCGTGTCGTGCCCGCGGGCCGGGAAGGTCACCACCAGTTCCGCCTCGTGCTGGGACGCGTGCGGGAAGCTGATTTCGTAGCGGACGGTGTCGGCAAACTGAAACAGGGCGAGAACAGCCAGTGAGAGCATCTCGAAACCACTCCGGGTGGGGTAGGATTCAAAGATACAGCCTGCACGACCCACGTCTCACGTCTCACGTCTCACGTCTCACCTTGCACCGGCCCGCCGCTACGGCATCCGTACCGCGCGGACTTGCCCTGCTCTCACCTGCTGCGATCCGTCGCGCAAATCGAATGTCGCCAGGATCTTGCCCTCCATCACTCCTTCGCGGAGCACGGTGGCCGTTCGCACCTGCGCTGTGGCACCCGGATTCACCACGGCCGGGAACTGGTCAGACACCAGGATCATCGAGTCACCCTTGAGTGATACGGTCGACATCCTGATCCGCTGATCACCCGGATTGATCATCACCCAGTCCTTGCCACTCGCCGATCCGCCGAGTTCCGACTTCACCGTGTCGCCCGTTTCGGGGAACACCACGGTCATCTGCCAGCGGCCGGCGAAGTCCGCCACCGTGGGCGAATGGAGTGGCTCGGGAATCGGCTCCTCGCCGGGTCCACAGGCCGCGAGCAGCAGGACGGACACGGCGATGACTGGACGCATACGATCCTCGGAGAAATGAACTGGTCTGCCAGTAGACCAGGAAGGGAAAAACTAGCAATACCGCTGTAACGGTCGCGAGTCGCGGTCCGCCGAGCCGCGGCCGCCGCCCCGCGCCCTTGGCGGGAATGCGTATCTTTGGTGATGCCTGATCCCGGACAAGGAAATCCGATGCGAAAGCTTGCCCTCACCCTGCTCGCGGCGGCCGCCTGCGCAGCCCCCGACTCCTCCGACTCCGACACCGCGATGTCCCGCGCCGATTCGCTGCTGGCCCAGTACACCACCGTGCGATTGGAAGCCGACCTGAGCGGGCTCAGCGAGAACGAGCGCCGGATGATCCCGCTGCTGATAGACGCGGCCCGCGAAATGGATGCGATCTACTGGCTGGAAGTCTCCGGCCCACGCGAGGAGCAACTCGCCCGGGTCAGCGACTCCGCGATGAAACGCTACGTCGACATAAACTACGGCCCGTGGGATCGGCTGGCAGGCAATGCCCCGTTCCTGGCCGAGGTCGGTGCGATGCCGCCGGGGGCGAACTTCTATCCGCACGATATCACCAAGGTGGAGTTCGACTCTGCCGCGGCGGCGGCGGCCGACGGTGGCGCGGCACTCCGCAGTCTCTACACCCTGGTGCGGCGCGATTCGGCCGGCAACCTGATCACGGTGCCCTACCACGAGGCGTTCAGGGCGGGATCGGAACGCGCCGCAGCCAAGCTGCGCGACGCCGCGGCGCTGGCTGAAGATCCCGGACTCAGGCGCTACCTCGAACTGCGCGCCGATGCGCTGCTCGACGACAACTACCAGCCCAGCGACCTGGCCTGGCTGGATATGAAGGGCAACGGTATCGACGTGGTGATCGGGCCGATCGAGACCTACGACGACCAACTCTACGGCTACAAGGCAGCCCACGAAGCATATGTGCTGATCAAGGACCGCGAGTGGAGCGACCGTCTGAGCCGTTATGCGGCACTGCTGCCCGCCCTGCAGCGTGAACTGCCGGTGGCTGCAGAATACAAGCGCGATGTTCCGGGCAGCGACTCCGACCTCAACGCCTACGACGCAGTCTTCTACGCGGGCCAGGCCAACGCCGGTTCCAAGACCATCGCGATCAATCTCCCCAACGACGAGGAAGTACAGCTCCGGAAGGGCACTCGTCGCCTGCAGCTCAAGAACGCGATGCGCGCCAAGTTCGACCGGATTATGGTGCCGATCGCCGGCGTGCTGATCGCAGAAGATCAGCGTGACCTGCTGTCGTTCGATGCATTCTTCGAGAACACGATGTTCCACGAGGTGGCACACGGACTCGGCATCAAGAACACCATCAACGATCGCGGCACCGTGCGCGAAGCACTTCAGGAACAGGCCGGGGCCCTGGAGGAGGGCAAGGCCGACGTGCTCGGCCTCTATATGGTGAGGCAGCTCGCCGAGATGGGCGAACTGGGTCGCTCCGACATCCGCTCCAACCAGGTCACCTTTATGGCGGGGATCTTCCGTTCGATCCGCTTCGGCACCTCGAGCGCCCACGCCCGGGCCAATGTGGCCCGCTTCAACTTCTTCGAGGAACTGGGGGCCTTCAGCCGCGACTCGGTCAGCGGTACCTATCGGGTCGACTTCGACCGGTTTGCCGGTGCCGTGGATTCGCTCTCCGCCACGATCCTCCG
Source organism: uncultured bacterium (assembly GCA_965651205.1). Lineage (GTDB taxonomy): Bacteria > Gemmatimonadota > Gemmatimonadetes > Gemmatimonadales > GWC2-71-9 > Palsa-1233. Next base: position 3,671 of record CBFGRM010000081.1, on the reverse strand, counting down.
CTTCCAGGGCCACGGCGACCACGCCGGCGTGGTTGCCTGGATGGAACGCTACGGCCAGGTATCACCTGCCCTGCAGTCCGACCTCGACCGCCTGGGCGCTGCCGGTATCCCGGTGGACGTGGTGTTCGAACAGGGAGAGGGTGTGTTACTCCTGAAGTAGAGAGAGAAAGCGAGAAGGCGAGAAAGCGAGAAGGCGAGAGAGAAGCAACCGTTCTCGCCTTCTCGCCTTCTCGCTTTCTCGCATTTGGACTCCCCGTTCAGTCCATCCAGCTCGTCCGCTCTCCTGCCGCTGGTCGCGGCCTGGCGGCCGGAATGGCGGCGGGTTCGCCGAGGCGGATGAGTGCGACCAGGCGTTCCGACTCGGCGATTCCCAGCAGTTCGCGGGTGCGGGGGTCGTCCATCACCGCACCGGTGCGGAGATGGCTGCCCAACCCCAGGGACAGCGCACCCAGCATCAGGTTCTGCGCCGCCATCATCGCGGTGGCATAGTCTTCCTCGCGGATCTCGGGGTTGTCGCTCACCATCACACTGATGCCGATCACCATCGGGATCGCTGCCTCGACGTCGCCGACACTGGCGATCAGCGCGCGGGCCGCCTCGGGGTCCTCGATCTTCTTCGCCTTGCGGGCACCGAGTATCTCGCCGAAGGTGCGACGAGCCACCGGACCGAGCACGTGGAACGACAGCGGCTGGGTGAGCCGGTGATTGGGAGCCGCCATCGCCAGGTCGATCAGGGTCTCGACTTCCTCCCGAGTCACCTCGCGGGAAGTCCATTCCTTGATCGAACGTCGGCTGGTGATCGCTTCACGAATATCCATTGGCCAACCACGAGTTCGAGAAACCGGTGCAGCGCCGGAAGACCTGGTGAACGCCGGAAGATGCATCAGTCGGAGCGACTATGCACCAATGTGGCCCCGCCATTCCAGGAAGGTATGGACTCTCGGTCGAGGCCACGGGCTTCCGAAGCCGCGGCAGCCCCCCCTCTGGTGCCGAGTGGTACCGGCAGGTATCGTTTTCCGCCACTCCATCACCATTCGAGGATCCGATGCGTATCCGCAGCACACTTGTCCTGTTGGTAGCCACTGCCTGTGCCCCCGCCGCCGATGAGGCCGCCCTGGAGACGACCACACCAGACACACCGCAGGAAGTCACCTACACGGCGGCCGACTTCAGCTACGTCGGTCCGGATACCATCGCTCCCGGAATGACCACTTTCCGGATGGAAAACACCGGCGCCCAGGAGCACCACATCGTGCTCGCCCGGCTCGCCGAAGGTCGCACGATGACCGAACTGGTCGAGGCCTTCCAGGCCAACCCCACCGCCGAACCCGACTTCGTCACCTGGGTGGGCGGTTCCGGTTCGGCTATGCCGGCGGCCTCGTCCACTGCGACCCAGGACCTCGCTCCGGGCAACTATGTCCTGATCTGCTTCGTTCCCGACCACAGCGACAACGGGATCCCCCACTTCGCCAAGGGAATGGTCAAGGAGATTGTCGTCGCCGGCGAGCGCGACGACGCCCCGGCACCCACCGCGACGGTCGAGGTGGATATGCACGAGTTCGGATACACCGGACCCGACACGATGGCAGCAGGCGTGCACACCTTCCACGTGGCCAACAGTGGTGACCAGCCCCACGAGGTAGCGCTGATCCGGCTCAACGATGGCGCAACGGTCGACGACTTCCTGATGGCGATGGCACCGGGTGCCACCACGCCGCCTCCGGGAGTAGCAGTCGGTGGCAACGGTGCCCTGTCACCCCAGGGCAGCAACTGGTTCACCATTGCCCTGGAGCCGGGAAACTACGTGCTGTTGTGCTTCATTCCGGACCCGGCCGACGGGGTGCCTCACCTCGCCAAGGGAATGGTGAAGGCGGTCACGGTAACCGCAGCGGGCTGACAAGGGAGAAGCGGGAAGCGGGACGAAGTCCCCGGCAGGTCCGGGGCAGTTCACCTGCCGGTGGCGGCCAGCAGCGCCGTCACCCGGCCGGTGAGGTCAGCCAGCGAAAACGGCTTGTACAGCATCGCGTCGGGTTGCTTCGCGGCAAAGTCAGCCAATTCTCCCACATCGACATCACCGGTCACGAACAGGAAGCGACCAGCCAGATCGGGGTGATTGGCCGCCACCCAGCGGTACAGCTTCGCGCCACTCTCACCCGGCATCCGCACATCCGACACCACCACATCCACCTTGCACCGTGACAACACCTCGCGCGCGGCTGCCACCGAATCGGCCTCTACCACTTCCATCCCGGCGAGTGTCAGGGCGCGACGGGTGAGTCGGCGCAACTCAGGCTCATCATCGACAACCAGCACCACGCCGCTGGTCCGCTGTTGCTCCTCTACGGTCGGCCGGGATACGACCTCTGGTTCGGCCAGCTTGTCCGCGACGGCGAGGATCACGGTGAACCGTGCCCCACCCTCGGGGCGGTTGGCCACCCGGATTTCGCCGCCAAACGACTCCACGAACCGCTTCGCCAGCGAAAGGCCCAGGCCGGTTCCCTCGCCTGGTTCCTTGGTGGTGTAGAACGGCTCGAATATGCGATCCGGGTGGCGGATGCCGGGTCCATCATCGTCGAACATCAGGTGGATCCGACCGTCCTGGACCCGGCCGTGGATCCTGAACCGGCTCGCCGGCTGCCCGCGCATCGCCTGCAACGAGTTGTTGGTGATGTTGAGGATTACGCCCTGCAGTCGCTGTGACTCTGCCAGCACCGCGACATCGGGGATCGGATCGAGCTGGAACTCCAGTCCTTCCTGTTCGAACGACCGGCGGCGCAGGTCCGACACCACCTCGAGCGAATCGGCCAGCCGGATCGGGCTGACGCCATCCTCGGCCCGGCGCGAGAACACCAGCAGGCTGCGCACGAGCTGGCGGGCGCGCATCGCCTCGCGCACCAACGGCTCCACGTGACTGCGCACCTGCTCCGCGGAGACTGCCTTGTCGTCCTGCAGTTCTGTCGCAAGCAACTCGGCATAGCCCACCACTGCGGCGAGCGGATTGTTGAGCTCGTGCGCCAGACCGGCGCTCATCCTGCCGACGGCGCTCAGCTTCTCCGACTGCACCAGTTCGTCACGCGCCTCCTGCACGTGCTGCAGGGCCTCCTCGAGTTCCGTGTTCCGGGTGGCAAGTGTGCCCTGGGCCGCGACCAGACGTTCCGACATCCGGTTGAACGCCAAGGAAAGCTGGTGGAACTCGACATCGAGGCCGGCAGGAGCGCGAGCACTGGCATCACCCTCGCCGAATCGTGTCGCGGTGTCGGCCAGCGTTGCGAGCGGTGCCACCACCCGGCGGCGCACGAAGCGCATCAGGAACACGCCGATTCCCGCGGCGAGGATCAGCAGCGTGAGTGATCCGGCCAGCCAGAGAATCCTGAACGAGCGCTCCTGCTGAACGGCGATCGCTGCGAGGTCCGCCTCCCGCATCTCCAGGAATCCGTTCATCGCCTCGAGCAGCTCCAGCGCGTGAGCCATCGCCTCGCGGCGCTGTTCGATTCGCCCGGCGCTGTCTCCCAGTGCCTGCCGTTCCGCCGCACGCAAGGCCGCGACTTCCAGAAGCTGGTGCTCCTCCTTGACCGACTCGATCTGCAGCCGTTCCTCGACTGAAAGATCGCGGAACAGGTATTCACGCAACCCCTCGTAGACCTGCGCCCCCGCTGCCTCGAACTCCGGCC
>CBFGRM010000080.1:0-7732 GCA_965651205.1 uncultured bacterium | reverse complement strand
TCGCCTCCGTGGGTATGATCCAGAAGGGCGACGCTTCATCAGCTTCAACATCGACGATGTGCTGGTTCACGAAGCCGAACACCTCGATGGATGGAGTCACGAGGAAGGATCCGCCGAGTTGCCGCCTCATATGTTTGTTTGCGGATCTGCGGGGGTGAACTGATGCTGCAATTGCTCATTCGGGTCGCTGCTTGGACCATCGGCCTCCTCATCCTTACCTCTTCAACTTCCGCCGGGCAAACAGTGGATCAAGCCGATTCCACTTTTTTCGAGGCCGTGCTCCGTGGGCTCTTGGTGGTTGACGTGCGACCACAACTCGAAATCAGTCCGGTGCCGTTCGAGGTTGGTGGAGAATTCCCGGGATACATAGCGGATTCAACACTGATCCCGCCACGTGTCGCGATTCTGCGCAAGTTTGGGATGGAGCCTGGCGGGCCGGTAGATGTGGGTGAGTGTCCGGGCAGCCTTATTCCTGAATCCCCAACGCACCCGGCTTGCCCGGATGCGTGGGTCACGAAAATGGAAATCGGCCTGCCCCGGGCGGTTCCCAGAGGCGGTGTTCCGTATTGGCGTCGGGCCGGCCGACAAGCCGGGATGCGTGCCTCGGTCGTGATTCGGGTCCACTTCGCACATCTGGCACCACACGGTGCCTATATGATCGACTTCGACTACTACCTGGATCGCGACGAATTCGGCTGGTTCGTAGTGGCTCGCCAGCCGCTGACGATTATTGAATGATCGGACTGCTGCCGGGCCGCCCGCGGCCCGCGATCTATCCCCCCGATCGAAATTGCCCGTAGGGGCCGGGCGTGCCCGGCCCCTACAACCTGTCCAGCGACCGCTCCAATTCCGCGCGATTCCCATCTGCCCAGCGCAAAATTGCCGGCAGGTCGCCCAGGCCGATCTGTGACCGCAGCGAATTGATGTGGTACTGGATGGTGCGGGTGTCAATGCCGAGGAGGCGGGCTGCTTCCTTGCGGCTGAGATGCTGGCGCAGCAGCAGCAGGATCTCGACCTGTCTGGGCCTGAGTGACACGCCGTCGACGACGATTCGTGGGCGCTTGCGTTGCCGGGCTTCGACCAGCGGTGGTACCGGCGCACCGACACCGTCTTCTGGCGGCCAGCGTTCGCCGGCCAGTGCGGCGCGCACTGCGGGCAGCAGGTTGCCGGGATCATCCGCCTTGGAGATGCAGGCCAGTGCTCCTCTGGCGATCACCGTTTCGCGGGTGGCGCGCGAGGCGTTCATCGAGAACACGATCCACGGACAGGTCACTATGCCGCGGGCGATTCCGTCGGTCATCACCGGCAGCGCGCTCAGTTCGCCCATCTGCAGGTCGAGGATGACCAGATCAGGGCTTTCGCGTTTGATCGACAGGAGCAACAGGTCGAGTTCGCGCACCGGTTCGAGGATATCATACCACGGTGCCAGCACCAGTCGGATGCCGTCGGCAACAATACCGTGGTCGTCGACAGGGAGGATACGGGCGCGGGCGGTCATCGGTGCGGCAGGATTGCGGTCACCCGGGTGCCTTCGCCGGGTTCCGATTCGAGGGTGAGACTGCCGCCGATCATCGCCATCCGTTCGCGCATCGAGCGGATCCCGAACGAGTTGGCGCGGAGCTGCGGGTCCGGCGTGCCCTGTCCGTCGTCTTCCACCACCAGCCGCACCGCGCCGTCGGTTTCGCGCAGCATCAACAGGATCTGGCTGGCGTCGGCGTGTTTGCGGGCGTTGTTGGTCGCTTCCTGTGCGACGCGGTAGAGCGCCAGTCGGGTCGACTCGTCGAGTGGTCGGGTCTCGGCGCCGGCTCGGAGGATCACCGGCTCGCCGTCGCGGGGATTCTCCTCCACCAGGTCACCCAGCATCTCGAACAGGGTGGAATCGTGGAGCGACGGTGGATGCAGGCCGTGGGACAATGCGCGCACTTCACCAGTGAGTCGCTCCAGTCGAGCGATGACATCGGTTTCCAAGCCCTGGTGTCGAGCGATGCTCCAGGTGCGGGTGAGTTCCGAGGTGATGCCGTCGTGGAGTTCGCGGGCGATTCGCTGGCGCTCGGAATCCTGGGCGGTCAGCACCTGCCGACCCCATTCGCGGGCGTCACGAGCGGCCCGCCGCTGGTTGATGGCGAGGGCGGCGACCAGGATCACCAGGATCAGTGTCATCCCGAGTCCGGACAGAGTGACGATCCAGAGGGTCACGACGCCGGTCCGGCCACGATGTATGCCCTCAGGAAGAGAAACAGTCCCAGTATGGTGCAGATTTGCCGGGCACGCCAGAGCAGCAGCACCAGGTCGGCCTTGGCCGGGTACAGTGTCGCTCCGAGCGGCTCGAGTGCGAGAGAAGGCAGATAGGTGATCAGGACACCAAGGGCGATAAGCGCGTTGAAGTCGCGAAGCGGGTGGTCGATCACCTTGAGTCGCGAGACCAGCACTGCGCCGGCGCCCAGTGACAGCAGCAGCCAGAGCAGCGGGCCGGCGACTGTCGGGAAGCCTTCGTGGGGCGACCCGGCTACCAGCCAGGCCAGACAGTAGGCTGCGAAGCACAACCAGAGTGCGGTTCGAATCCGGTCTGCAGGGCGAAGCGCTGTCAGTGCCCAAGTTCCCACGGCTGCGAAGAGCGGGAAGGTGGCCCAGGCGATGGAGTGGTTGCGGATTCCCATCGCCGTTGTGCCGGTGATCAGCACCTGGAGGAGTGCGGCCAGCAAGAACCACCACCAGGTGACGCGTTGTCCGTGATCGTGACTGTGCCAGGACCGGGCACCGACAATGGTGACCAGCAACGAGCCGGCCACTATCACGACGGCAAATATGATGGTGGCAGGTCTCACGCCGGCTCCTGGAACGGCGATTTGTCCGGGCAATTCGGTGGGCAGGGGAGCGAGTACTCGGCGATCTCGCCCCGATACTGCTCTTGGCCGGCCGCATCGGCACCGAGGAATACCAGGGTGGGTTGGTTCTGGTCGTCCTGGGCGAGGTATATCCTGAGCCTGGCGGTGTCCTTCTGTTCGAGGATCCGCCGGATGCTCTTGGCGTCGATGCTCCAGCATCGGACGGGCAGCAGCTTCGCGCGACCTGCCCGTTCGACCATCGCGATGGCCTGCTTGAGCGCAATCCGGTGGGGATCGGCTGTCATCGTGCGGCTCCGGGGTGCGGGGGACCGGGCGGAGTTGGCTTGCCGGTGTTCCGAATCCTAACCCGATCGGGGGGGGGCGGCACACTGGATTTTTCGACAGTGGCATCTCCTGGCGGGCGTCGGGAGATTGTGGGCATACCCGTCGGAGTTGACCTGCTTGAGCCTGACCCCGGTCCCTCGTGCCAACCTGCTGCCGCCGCAGGGGACATTGGAAATGGAGCACTTGGTGGCGCGGGTGCGGACCTGGTATGCCTTCTCGAAGGAAGAGGCGGCGGTGGCGCTTGGCATCTGGGCCGGGTGCGATGATATGCAGATCGCCGCTTGGCTGGATTGGGAGCCGAGCCGGGTGGAGGTGGAGATCAGGCGGTGTTGTCTGGTGTTGCGGCCGTTGGGGTTGGGGTCCCGGACCGGGGTGGGCGAAGCGGTGGTGCGGGCGATGCAGAGCGGTGGCCGGTGACATTGTGCTGGAGTGCCTGTCCGGGGCTGATAGCCCCCGTCAGTTTCGGGCAGGTGCTTCAGTACCTCACGCGCTGTTCGCGGCGCGAGTCTGCAATTGCGCCGACGTGATGAACCCGGCGTTGAACCGTTGAGGTAAGAGCGATCGACGACAGGATGTACTCGATACTCACTTTTCTACAGCTATTTGGTACATTACCGTACTCTGGGCAGCGGGAGATTCGGATGTCGATACCCCCCAGAAAAAATGATCAGAAGCAGGGTTTCCCCTTCCAGCCTCGTCTCCCACAACCCGGGTCCAAGGAGTTCGATGAGCACGTATCTTGGATCCTTGGCAAGTTCCCGCAGTTATCACCAATGCAAGCTGCGGTAATCTATGGAGTCTGGGGTGGACTCCACGATCACGAGGCTGCAGCCTGGCTGGGACGGGCTACTTCGACGGTGCATCAGCACATTGAGGCGGCAAGGGGTAGGATATCTCCTGACGGGAGAAAAGTGCGGCGCGCGACATTGGTGCGTGCGGTGGAGCTGGCACTTGGTGCGCGCGAGGAGTGAATGACAGACTATAGGGTTCATCTATTCCAGTCATCCCCAATTCAGAGGAATGGATTTGGGTGGCGACACTTCCTACCTTGCCTTCATCCCCTCGTTGTACGGTCGAGGCGGCAGCTTTTGGGGTCGCCGCGTCGTTTAGAGCTTGGAAGAGGGGACGTTTCGAAACCGACCTTCAAGGAGGACGAAATGCTGAGGAACATCCTGATGGCGGTGCGGGTGGCGAGTGTCACGGCGATTTTCGCTGTTGTTGCCGGAGTTGGTCCGGCTCCTCGCCTCTGGGCCACCGATGCCGCCGGGTGCAACGGCGATCCGGGTAGTTACTGCGCTGATCCGGATTGGCTGCTCACCCACGACTACTACTGCGAAGCTCCCAAGCAGGGATGCCAGACCTGCTGCGAGATGGCGGGGAAGACCTGCTCCGGGTTCTCTGGCTATCAGGAGAACGAAGGGAAGTGTGGGGATTGAGACCACTTGCAGGGCCTGGGAGTCGCGCAACCACTTCGGACTCTGCTTCGACCCGACCTGCGGGTTGGCTACTGGTCGCAAGCTGCATCGTGCTGACCGGCGGATGCCTTTCGGAGTCGCGCGAAGTTCCTAGATCGTCGAGTACATTCCGTTCCTCACCCGAATCTGGGGATTCGATTCAGAGTGTGCTGTTGACGGCCGACGATCTCATTGCCCAGTCCTGGATGCTGGCTTTGTCCGATGAATCGATCGTATTGACCGACACCCGTGCTCCCTTCATCCACGTATTTGATCGGGCCACGGGTGAGCGACTCAGATCATTCGGAAAACCGGGTGAGGGGCCGGGCGACTTCGCGACCGGTCCAACACCTCTTCGCTCCGGTAGTCGTGGGGACACACTATGGGTGGTGGATCCCCCTCGGCGGAGAATCACCGGTGTGATACTTGGCTCATCCGACCCTGACTTGGGCGGGCAAGTCGCAGAGGTTTATCCCGTAACCGAGCTCAGGATCGTGTCCCTCGATGGTCCTGTGGGTGGGGGATTCTTCGGCATCGCCTCAGAACCTCAGGTCGGCAACGTCCTGGTTTCGATTCGGGCCGGAGAAGAGGTCGAAGTGGGCCGATTCGGAGTTATCCACGGCGAGGATCAGCGAGCATCTCCCCGCTACCTGTCGAACGCATATGCAGCGCGTGTATGCGTGTCACCTAGTCATCATCGAATGGTTGTGGTGTACATCTATGCCGGGCGGATTGACCTGTACCGTCTCAATGACTTTGCGGTAGATTCCGTGCAGGTGCCATACCCATACAGACCGCATATCACCTTCAGTGAGCGCGCTGGTGAACAGGCCTTCTTCGGGTCCTCCGACAGCACACGGACTGGGTACTCTGATTGTGCGGTCACCCCGCAGCGCGTCTACGCACTCTATCAGGGTGTCTTGAGTGTGGAGGAACGGGAGCAGGGAACGAAGTATACCGAACTGCACAGCTTCAACTGGGATGGCGAGTTGATGCGCATTGCGATCCTGGATCACTATACTACGACGATGGCTGTGACTGAAGACGATTCGCTCCTCTATACCACGCGTGGATCTCCATCCGGTCCCGAGATCAGGGTCACGCAGCTTCGGAGATCAAACCGGTGAAGCATTCGGGTGTCTCGGGGCGGGGAGTCAGCAGGGTTGAGGTATGGTTGACTGCCGGGGTACTGATGCTTGCAATGCTCCTTCTCGCCCGTGGATGCAAGACTAACGGAGCAGACGAGTGGACCACTCACGTCTCCGATGTCGAGGACCAGACTCGCCGACAGGGGGACTTGCCCCCAGCGCCGATACTCGAACAGTGGTACCGACTTGCCCACCTCCGTGGAGATGTGAGCGCACCCATTCAGATTCTCGAGTTCGCGAACTTTCTCTGCTCATATTGCCGTGCACTGCACCAGGTAGTCGACTCTCTCGAGGTGCGTTACCCGAACTTGGTAGCGGTCCGATGGCTGCACTTCGTCGAGCCGGGCCCGACCAGGGTCGGCTCGAACCGGTTTCTTGCGAAGAGCGCGGAATGTGCATCGGATCAACGGGTATTCAATGAGTTCGCAGATTTGGTTTTTGCAGCCGGCCCTGGGGTGTCATCGAGGCAAGGAGTGATTCGGATTGCCAGGCAGATAGCCGGCATTGAGGAGGTAGAGTTCCTTGCTTGCTTGGATTCAGGCACCCACGAGTCTACCCTTGATCGGCATAACGCACTAGCGGATCAGGCCGGCATCAAAGTCACCCCAACCTGGTTTATTAACGGACGTGGAATAGCTGGAACGCTCCCGTTCCGTACAGTAGACAGCATTGTAGTGGCAATATTTAGAGAGCAACGGCCCTAGGGCAGCGTTGAGCTGCACGTTGTCCTGTTCAGACCGTGGGCGACCCGGACTGCGCCGGTTCGGCATACGCACCAAACGGGGTAGGGGCCGGTCAGGCCGCCCCTACGTTCATCGGTGCTGACCCGGTTATTCGTAAGGGCGGGGCACGCCCCGCCCGTTCGCCGCGTCCCCAGGATCAGGTGGGCCGGTCAGGTCCGGCCCCTATGGCCGCCGCAGGATGTACAGCCCCTCGCCCTGGCTGGTCACCACGATGTTGCCGCTGGGGAAGAACGGGTAGTTGCTCCACGACCCGTTGAATCCCGGGGTATTGGGCAGGTTGGGTGCGGTGTCGAAGTGGCCCACCTGTACCGGTGATAGTGGGTTGCTCACGTCCACCAGGCGAATGCCGTACTGGTAGTTCGACGCGTACATCACCCCGCCGGTGATGTAGTGGTTGTGGTCGCTGGCTGGCGTGGGCCCCAGGAACTGCGACGCCAGCACCGGATCGTCCAGGTCGCTGACATCCCAGATCAGCGTCCGGGTGCCCGCCACCGAGCCGCCGATCTCATCGAGTTCGTCATTCATCAGGAAGTACTTCTGGTCGGCCGTGAGCCAGCCCTGGTGACTGTACGCCACCGCCGGATACGACGCGTGCGACACCGCGACCGGCGAGTTCTTGTCGCTCACGTCGGCGATGCTGAGGGCGGTCTCATTTGAACCGAAGCAGATCTCCCGGCCGGCATAGCTTGCATCGGGTCCGTTGTACACCACGCACTGCACGTCGTGAGTGTAGCCGGTGCCGCTCCAGCCGGTTCCGGAGTCGGAAAAGCAGGTTGCAAACGTCGGCTGGCGCGGATTCTGAATGTTGATGATGTGCAGCCCGCCACCACAGGTGGTGCCACCCGATGAACCGCCCACGCTGTAGGCGTAGCCGGTCGCCTCGTTGATGAAGATGTTGTGCGCCGAGGCGATCTGGGTGTAGTGCGCCACCGGTTCGAATGTCACCGGCGCGGTCACATCACGCAGCTCGGTCAGGTCGAACACCTGCATTCCGTGCTGGTTGGCGCCGTCGGCCACGATGAAGGCGTGGTTCTGGTACACCTTGACGTCGTGCCAGACGTTGGGGCGGGCGGTGGCCGGGATCGGCAACTGGCCCAGATACCGTGGCCTGAGTGGATCGGTGACATCGACAAATGCCGCACCATCGCGGCGCATCGCAATCACGTACTCGCGCTGAGTCTGTGGGTCGACCCAGCCCCAGATGTCGTTGATCTCGA
>CBFGRM010000079.1:0-7885 GCA_965651205.1 uncultured bacterium | reverse complement strand
AGCGAGAGAGCGAGAAAGCGAGAGAGCGAGAGAGCGAGAAAGCTTTCCTGGCTCACACCTGAATCTGGGTCCCCAGCTCGACCACCCGGTTGGGTGGCAGTCCGAAGTAGGCAGTGGCTCCCTGGGCGTTGCGGTTCATCACCGCGAACAGGCGGGCGCGCCAGGACCACATCGCGCCATCGGCTACCGGGGTGCCGCGGCTTCTCGGCCGCACCAGCAGGGTCTCGCGCCCGAGATAGAACGAGATGTCGGTGAGCTTCATCGACGGCGACGGTTCGTTGTCGTCGGTGCGCAGTTGGTCGGCAACAGCCATCAGCACCTTGGGCACGTCGGGTGTTTCCATAAAGCCGTAGCGCGCCACCACGCTGTAGAATCCCTCGCCGCGCGGCACCACGGTTACCCGCTCCGCCTCGCTCACTTGCGGTATCTCCTGCGATTCCACCGTGACCAGCACGACCTTTTCGTGCAGCACCTTGTTGTGCTTGAGGTGATGCAGCAGCACCGGTGGCGCCACGTCGGAGAGCGATGTCATAAAGACCGCGACACCGGGAACCCGGGGCGGCTGCCGTCGCGCGATGTCGGGAATGAACAGGTCGATCGGCAGCGAGCTTTCCTTGAGCAGTGCCGTCACCTGGCGGCGGCCGCGCTTCCAGGTGGTCATCAGCAGGAACACCACCAGTGCCAGGCCGATCGGGAACCAGCCACCGTGCGGCACCTTGATCAGGTTGGAGGCAAAGAACCCCAGGTCGATCACCACCAGCAGGGTGGTCAGTGGCACCACCAGCCACAGCGGCCAGTTCCACTTGGTGCGGGTGACGTAGCCGAACAGCACCGACGTGGTGAACATCGCCCCCGTGACGGCGACGCCGTAGGTGGCTGCCAGGTTGCTCGAGTTGCGGAACGCCAGCACCAGCGCGATGCATCCCACCCACAGTGCCAGGGTGATCCCCGGCATATAGATCTGTCCCCGCTCGGTGCGCGAGGTGTGGATCAACCGCATCCTGGGCGCAAAGCCGAGCTGGATCGCCTGTGAAGTGAGCGAATAGGAACCGCTGATCAGCGCCTGCGAGGCCACGATCGCGGCGCCGGTGGCGATCACGATCATCGGATAGAGTCCCCACGCGGGGACCAGCCGGTAGAACGGGTTGAACGCCTCGGCGAGGATCGCCTCGGGGTGTCCGAGCAACCAGGCACCCTGGCCGAAATAGTTGAGCACCAGTGCGGGCAGCACCACCAGGTACCACGCCAGCCGGATCGGCCGGGCGCCGAAGTGTCCCAGGTCGGCGTACAGCGCCTCGCCACCGGTGATCACCAGCACCACCGCGGCCAGCACGCCGAACGCCAGCCAGCCTTCGCGGGCAAACAGGCTCACCGCGTGATGCGGATTGAGTGCGTGGAGCACTTCGGGTTGCATCGCGATGCCGCGGATGCCGAGCAACGCGATGCACACGAACCACAGCATCGTCACCGGCCCGAAGATCCTGCCCACGCTGGCGGTGCCGTAGCGCTGCACTGCGAAGATCGCGGTGATGATCGCGATCGCGATCGGCACCACCCACTGGTCGAACATCGGGGTGGCAACCTGCAGCCCCTCGATCGCGCCCAGCACCGAGATCGCGGGAGTGATCACGCCGTCGCCGTAGAGCAGTGCCGCGCCGAACAGGCCGAACAGCAGCATCGTGCCGCGGCCGCGCGCCTTGCCGCCGGGGCGGGCCAGTGCCAGCAGTGCGAGGATGCCGCCCTCGCCGCGGTTGTCGGCGCGCATCACCAGTGCCAGGTACTTGAACGACACCACCCACATCAGCGACCAGAACACCAGCGACAGGATGCCGAGGATGTTGGCGGAGGTGAGTGCGATGGCGTAGGGGCCGCCGAATGCTTCCTTGAGCGCGTAGAGCGGCGACGTGCCGATGTCGCCGTAGACGATCCCGAGCGCGGCGATCGCCAGCGTGGTAGTGGAACCTGCGGTGCGGCTGCCCGCGGCGTCGCTCACGGAGCCGAGGTAGCCCCCGCCGCGATGAGGGAATCGACCAGCGCCACCATTTCGTCGCTCGAACCACCAGGATAGAGTCGGCCACCGATCAGGAAGGTGGGCGTCGAGCCGACCCCGAGACGGTTGCCCTCCTGCACGCTCGCCTCGATCCTGGCCGCGTGGGCACCCGATTCCATACAATCCTCCCACTGACCCCGGTCCACGCTGACCGCCTCGGCGACTTCGCCGAAGATGCCGTAGGCGGCGCGTTGCGAGGCGAAGGTCCATTCGCCCTGACGACGGTAGAGGCCGTCCTTCATCTCCCAGAACCGGTTCTGGTCACTGGCGCAGGCGGCCGCGTGGGCGGCCAGACGGGCGTGAGGATGACCGGCCAGCGGGAAGTCACGGAACACGAAGCGGGCCTTGCCGGTCTCGATCAGCCGCCGCTTGAGGTCGGGAAACTGGACCATATCGAATCCGGCGCAGGCCGGACACTGCAGGTCGGCGTACTCGACGATCTCCACCGGTGCGTCGGCTGACCCCAGCACGTAGCCCTGAAAACCGGTGGTGTCGCGGGTGCCAGCCGCAGCCACTACCGGCAGGTCGGGTGCGCCCAGCACCTTCCAGCCCAGCCATCCCAGCGCCGCTACCGCGACCAGGCCGAAGATCAGGTAGAAACGCTGCTGTTGGGCCATTGGTGCCTCGCCATTGAGGATTTCGGCGGGGCTTGGGGCCCCGGATCAGCAAATGAAGGGGCGGAATCTAACCCCCGATTTGCCCGAAGGTGAACCGTTTCGGTATATTGGGGCTTCGAAACGAGTTTTTGCGGGGCGACCAGCCTCGCCTCACGCAACCGGGAAGGTCCATTGTCGAAGAAGAAGTCGCCCCGCCCTGCCTCGAATCTGCCTACAGTCCTCGATCAGGCGCGGGACGAGTTGTTCAGCCACATCCTCCGCTGCGGCGTGCTCGAGGCCGCACCGGAACACCAGAAGGAATGGATGGACGACACGATGCAGTATCTGGCCGATCGCTACCCCGATCTCAAGTCCGAGCAGCTCGAGCAGGTCAGGGTCCTGGGAGAGCGGTTCTGCCAGCCGGTGGTCAAGCGGACCACCAACGCCGAGGATTCGGCCAGTGAAGCGACCGAGGCCACCGAGCCAGCGGAAGCCGAAGCCACGGAAGCCGCGGGGGCAACCGCCTGATGGCTCGCCGGAAACGGGACGGGAGATACGGGATCGTATCTCCTTTTTCGTATCTGGCACCTGGTAGCGTCGCACGATCCACCGCCATTCCCCTTCTGCTGCTTGTTGCCGCGTGCAGCACCGGTCGCGTTCCGCCCCGTCCGGAACCGGCCGCCGTTGCCGCAGCACCCAAGCATCTCCAGTGGTTCAGTGAATCTGCCGAACACCCCGCCCTGACCCTGCAGGTGTACCGCGCCGCCACGAAGGCAGTGATGGAGCAGGCCCGGTTGCTGCCGGCCGGGAGTTGGGCGGTGATCCTCGATGCCGACGAAACGGTGATCGACAACTCCGAGCACGAACGCAGGGTGACCGCCGCCGGACTGCCGTTCAGCGACTCGACCTGGGTGGAGTGGGCGCGGGAGCGTGCCGCACCGGCGATACCCGGCGCAGTGGCGTTCATCCAGGCGGTGCAGTCGGCCGGTGGCAGGATCGCGATCGTCACCAACCGGGCCGATTCGCTGTGCGCCGACACTCGCGCCAACCTCGACGCCATCGGCGTGCGCGACGTGATGATGCTCTGCAAGACCACCACCAGCGACAAGAACCCGCGCTTCAGGATGGTTCTGGACGGCAGCGCACCCGGTGCCGGTCGACCGCTCACCGTGGTGGCGTGGGTGGGCGACAACATCCGCGACTTCCCCGGCCTGAGCCAGGAATCGCGCGGCGACGCCGCCCTGATGGAGCCGTTCGGCAGCCGCTGGTTCATCCTGCCGAATCCGATGTACGGAAGCTGGGAGCGCTGATCGGCGGCCCACAATCGGCGGCCCACAATCGGCGGCCATCCAGCGGCGGCCCACTGGGCCGCCGATTGGCCGCCGATTGGCCGCCGTTGGATTGTTCCGCGCTAATCCACCACGATTTCCGTCTCGACCGGCATCTCGGGATCCAGCGTCTTCAGCACCGAACAGTACTTGTCGACGCTGAGCTGCACCGCGCGGGCCGAGTTGGTCTCGGTGAGTCCCCTGCCCTTGATCCGGAAGGTGAGCCACAGGTGATTGTAGCGACGCGGGTAGTCGACGTTGCGACGGCCGCGCACCTGGATGGTGATCGCCTCCAGCTCGACCTTCATCTTCTCCAGAATGGACACGATGTCGGCGCCGGCGCAGGCACCAGTTGCCATCAGCAGTGCAACCACCGGGGACGGTCCCGCCTCGCCGTCGCCATCGAGGGTGATCCTGGGTCCGCCGTCGTCGCTGCCACCGGTGAACGCCATCTTGCCGTCCCAGATCAACGTGGCATTGCGGTAGTTCTTGCCTTCGTCTGTCATCGTCAGCTCGACTTCCTGAAAAAGAGTCGGTTGTAGTCCCACAGCGCATACAGTGCCACCGCACCAGTGGCCCACGCCAGTGGCCGAAGCAGCGGCGAATCCAGCAGGAAAGCCAGCAGCGTGAGGAGCTGCAGCAGGGTCACCGCCTTGCCGCCGGCCCGCGCGGGCACCGTGGTGGCGCGCCCGGCCAGCACCGAAACTGCCACCGCCACGGTGGCCACCAGGTCGCGAGTGAGCACCAGCGCGATTTCGTACCACGCGAGCGCGCCCGAAAACAGCACCACCGCGAACGCAGTTGCGATGAACAGCTTGTCGGCCACCGGATCGAGCACCGCACCTATTCGCGATGCACCCAAGCGGCGCGCCACCCAGCCGTCGCTGAAGTCGCTCACCGCGGCGACCACCAGCACCGCGACGCGCATCGCGGTGTCGGGCACCAGCGCAAACACCACCGCCAGCGGAATCCGGAGCAGCGACAGCGCGTCGGCGAGTGCGAAGCCGGGCCGGGAGGGCACGTCAGGCGTCAGGTGACAGCACGCACCCGCTTCACGCCCGGCCTCCGCTGCCCAGCGGGCGCCAGGCCAGCACCAGCAGGGCCAGGAGCACCATCGCTCCTCCGTATGCCAGCACGTGGACCAATCCGGCACCGGTGGGAAGCTCGGCCACGGGTGAGGCGAGGTGGAACGGTGGCAGCACGGCGTGCAGCAGCTCCACAGATCGCGGCAGTTCGTTTCCTAGCGAGCCGAACAGGTCCTTCAGGTTCTGCAGCCTGGCCTGGAGGAAGTAGATCAGGAACGCCAGCAGCCAGTCGCGAGAGGTGATGGTAGATGCCAGCAGAACCAGGCCACCGATCAGCAGGAAACTGAGCCCGGTTGCGGCGAAGATCTCCCAGCCAAGACCGGTGCCTTCGCCGAGTGCGAGCTGCAGTCCCAGCCCGAGCAGCAACGGGATGGTGAACACTGCCAGCCCGCCCAGCAGCCAGCGCTGCAGGTAGAACCACCACGGCGCCATCGGCTTGCTGAAGTAGGCGCGATAATAGCCCTGCTTGATGTCGTTGCCGGCCACGCCTCCGGTGGCGAACAGCACTGCCACCATCAGGGTGCCACCCACCAGCCCGCCGAGCAGGCCTTCCATATCCGGTGCCTGACTCTCGCCACGACTCAGTCGCCACATCACCAGCGACAGCCCGGCGGCGACCAGCACGAACAGCAGCAGCGGGCCGCGTGCCACGTCGCGCGCGTGGGTCGGCAGGTATCGCCAGGGAGATCTGTCGCGATTCATCGTCCCACCGCCTGGTGAAACGCCGACGAGAGGCGACCCTGCTCCGGCACACATTCGACCAGCACCGCACCGTTGCCGAGCAGGACGGCCAGCCCTCGACTCAGCTCGGCCCGCGACAGCTCCGCTCGCCAACTGCCGACCCTGCCCTCGGTCGGGGTCGCCCCCGGCAGCGCCGCTGCCACGTCGGGCATTCCCTCGAACACCAGCCGCCAGGTTATGGCGTCGGCGCGTGATTCCGCGGTCGACGACACCACTTGCTGGAGCCGGCCCCGGTCGAGAATCGCGACCCGGTCGGCCAGCGCCTCCAGTTCGTCGAGATTGTGCGATGCGATCAGCAGAACTCGATCGGGTCGCCGCAACTCGCGCACGATTTCCCGGAAGCGCGCGGTCCAGACCGGATCGAGTCCGTGGGTCGGCTCGTCGAGCACCACCACGTCAAACTCGCCCAGCATCGCCTGGCCGAGGCCGAGGCGCTGAAGGTTGCCCTTGGAAAGCTGCTTGACCCGCTTGGCGGCGTGCTCGTCGAGTCCCAGCCTGGTCATAGTGGCAAGCACCGCGGTGGCGCGTTCGCGCGACGGGACGCCGGCCAGGGTTGCGATGCGTGTCAGTGCCTCGGGCACCTTGAAGCTGCCCGGGATGTTGACCAGTTCGGTGAGATAGCCCACTCCGTGCGACTCGACGTAATCGCGCGACGGCATTCCGTCGATGGTGACGCGGCCGGTCGACGGACGGAGGAAGCCCAGCAGCAGCGAGATCAGGGTGGACTTGCCGGCGCCGTTCGGGCCGGCAATACCCACCACCTCACCGCGCTCGAGTTCGAGAGAGAAGTCGGCCAGCGCGACGACCTGGCGCCGGGTGAACAGCGAGGTGTATGTCTTGCCGACATCCTCGAAACGGATCACTCGAGAATCCGGACGACGCCGGCAGCGGCGGCACCGCGCAGGAACGCCTCGGCGTCGGTCACCGGGATGCGCACTCCTGTCTCGGCGGTGCCCTGGGCCGCGAATGCCACCATAAACTCGCCCACCGAGCCGGCCGGCCAGGCACCCTCGACCGCCTGCAACTGCAGCAGCAGGTCGTCCCAAGTGCCGCGCAGCCGGATGCCATCGAGCGTCTCGATCACGTGCTGCGACGGTTCACCGGCAGGACGCTTCTCCATTCCCGGCACGGCGCGCATCAGGGTGCCGAACAGTTCGAGCTGATTGGGATCGAGCCGGGTGCCGTCACCCTGCAACGATTCGACCTCGCCGAACAACTGGTCCTCGGCAGTCAGTTCACCACCCAGCTCTGCCAGCCGCTGGAACCACGGGCGCAGATCGTCGTGCTCGTCGGGAATGCCGCGGGCGGCCTTGAGCAGTTCGATGCTCCGCCACACCCCCAGGTCGTCGTGGTGATCGGCCGGGGTGAGCCGCAGGAAATGATGCAGCGCCGCGGCGTTCTCGTTGCGGTCGTAGAGAATGTTGGCCAGGTATATCCGCGGCTCGGCCCAGCACGGTTCCAGTGCCAGCGAACGGCGCAGCCAGTAGAACGCGTCGGCGTCGAGACCCAACCGGTGCGCAGTGTATCCCATCGATGCAGCGAGCTCGGCCGAATCAGCGTGGTGCTGCTGGGCCACCTCGAAGAAGCGACGCGCCTCGGCGAAGAACCCCTCGCGGAACAGTGCCCGACCCACCTGCAACATCAGGTCGAGATCGTCGTCGTAACCGAGCGCGATCAGGCGGTGGAAGGCGCGCAGCGAGTTCTCGACCTGGCCCAGAACCAGGCACACCTCACCCATTCCGGCCAGCGCATCCTCGTGCTCGGGGTCGAGCACCAGTGCAAACTCGAATGCCCGGCGCGCCCACGCATACTGCTCGCCGGCCAGTTGGGCATAGCCGAGGCCCACGTGGAGTTCGACCGAATGGGGATGGCGAAGCAGTCCCTCGCGCAACAGGGACAGTGCTTCCTCGAATCGACCTTCGTTGTACAACTGGTGGGCCTGCTCGTCGTACTCGTCCGAACTGCGGAAGGGTTCCGTCATCCGTGCGACCTCCCCGAAGGTCCAGAACCTAATCTCCCTAGATGCTGTGGTCCTAGCAAGGGGAGAAGGGAGAAGGGAGAAGGGAGAAACAATTGGCCCCTTCT
>CBFGRM010000078.1:0-7891 GCA_965651205.1 uncultured bacterium | reverse complement strand
CGCAATCGAATCGCTGGCACCCGAACCCGACGGTGACATCGTCGCAATCGAATCGTTGGCTCCCGAACCCGACGACGACATCGTAACCATCGAATCGCTGGCACCCGATGCCGAAGACGACGTCGTGCCAATCGAGGCGCTGGCGCCCACCGACCGCTTCGAGCGGCTGGCGAGTTCGTACCGCAAGCGCGACGAGTTGATTCGTGAACGGGGCACCAGTGCACCTTCGCTGGAGGGCCTGGCCGGCGACCCCATCGTGTCGGTGGACACCCTGCTTTACCGCGGCCAGCGAGCTCTGCACCGGGCCGAGGAGTTGCGCGGCCAGATCGCAGTGGTGCTGTCGGGACCGACGGTGTCGCTGGACCGACTGCGACCACTGGTTGACGAGTTGCTGGACCTCGTGCCGTTGGCGCGCGATGCCGCCTGAGCAGGCATCCCGTCGCTGGGTCCAGTTGTTCATCGGTATCGCCGTCTCGGTGGCGATGATCTGGTACGCCTTCCACGACACGCCCTTCTCCGAGGTCTGGAACGAAATCACCGCGATGCGCGTGGCTCCGATGCTGCTCGCGGTTGTCGTGGCGACTCTCCCCTTTCCGCTCCGGGTTCCGCGATGGTCGCTGCTGCTCGGCCGCCCGGATGGCAGCCGGATTCCATCCGGCCCGCTCTGGCACGCGATCGCCATCGGATTTGCCGCCAACAACATCCTGCCATTTCGCATCGGCGAGGTGATGCGAATGGCCGCGATATCCCGCCTGGCACCGGTGCCGTTTCCGGCGGCTTTCGCGTCAGTCGCGGTGGAGCGGGTCATCGACGCGCTGGTGGCTGTCGGCCTGCTGGCGATCGCGTTGCTGCTGGTCGACTTGCCGGTGGACGGTGGCATAGCATCGAGTGCGACCACGTTCGGCGCCCTCGCGCTGATCGCGCTGGCCACAGCGATGATCGTGGCTCGCTGGCCCCGGCTGGCAACTGCACCAATCGAGCGGTTGCTGCCCGACTCGCGCCCGCGCAAGGCGCTGCTGGCGATTGTCGAGCGGCTCGCCCACGGAATCGCGGCACTGGCCGATCCACGTCGCGCCATCCCGGTGCTGGGATGGTCGATCGTGATCTGGCTGGTCAACGCGGCGGCGTTCTGGATCGCTTTCGCCGCGTTCGACATCGACGTGTCATTCGGCGGGGCGATCATCCTGCAGGGCGCACTCCTGGTGGGCATCGCACTGCCGAGCTCACCCGGTTATGCCGGCCTGTTCGAAACTGCGATAATGCTGACCTTGTCCAACTTGTTCGGTGTGCCGAGTGACGTGGCGCTGGCATACGCGATTGCCTACCACGTCCTCACCTTCGTGCCCATCACCCTGCTCGGTGTGGCCTCGGCGCTGTCCACCGGCACCTCGCTTCGCAGGGCGACCGAGGTTTCGACGTGACCGCCACCATCACCGCGAGCTGCCCTGCCAAGATCAACCTGTTCCTGCACGTGCTGGCGCGTGAAAGCAGCGGCCTGCACGGCATCGAGACGCTGTTCTGCCGGATCGACCTCGCCGACCACCTGACTGTGGAGCGCACCAACTCCGGCATCGAGCTGGAGGTCACCGGTGCAGACCTCGGCGCGGTCGAGGACAACCTTGTCTGGCGTGCCGCCGACTTCGTGCTGTCGGCCACCGGCAGGAAGTTCGGAGTCAGGATGCGGCTCGACAAGCGGATCCCCGCTGGTGCCGGCCTCGGCGGGGGTTCCAGTGATGCCGCGGCGGCACTCGATGCAGTCAACCAGTTGGCCGGCAATCCGGTGCCACGCGGTGAGCTGTTCCACGCCGCCGCACGACTCGGCGCCGACGTGCCGTTCTTCCTGGCAAACACACCGCTGGCGCTCGCCTGGAGTCACGGCACCCGGATGGTTCGCCTCTCCGCACTGCCGTCGCGACCGGTGCTGCTGGTTGTGCCGCCAGTGCGAGTGAGCACCGCCGACGCATATCGGGAGATCGACCAGATACTGGGACCGGAACGCGATCGCGGCGCAGTCGCGATGGACGCCGCAATGCTCTCCAACTGGGGAGATGTCGCCCGCCTGAGTGGCAACACCTTTGAACCGGTGATCTTCGCCAAGCATCCCGAGGTGCGCGCGGCATTCGAGGCACTGGCTGGCACCGCCCCGATGCTCTGTCGGATGAGCGGCTCGGGGAGTGCCCTGTTTGCGGTGTACCGAAGCGTCCGCGACCGCGACGATGCCGCGATGATGCTCGGCAGCCGTCACGGCGGCCTGATCTCGACCACCAGCGGCTGACCGCCCCTGCCCGGCCCTGACCGGGGATAGATTCCTCCCGCGCTGCCCCGTCGTCCAATGGCAGGACTCCGGTCTTTGGATCCGGCTATGGTGGTTCGAGTCCACCCGGGGCAATCCTCGCAGCACCTCGATTCCGCTCGCCCAAGGGTCCCCCTCCCGCCAGGCCAGCCTACCCGTTTTATTACGGAGTCACGGAACCGCCCAGCCGGGGCAATCACCCGTGGCACAGACCCGTTCTCTCCTCGAGGAGCCCGTTCCGATGTTCACCAAGCAGTCAGTGTCTCGCGTCCTGGCCAGCTTCGCCTTTGTCGGCTTGATCGCCTGTGGTGGTGGCGACGCGGCCGATCCTGCGCCTCCTGCCGGCGACCCTCCGGCGGCCCCTCAGGCGGCTGACGCCACCGGGCTCAATGGTGAGGCCGAGTATATGGCCACCTGCGGCACCTGCCATCAGGCAGACGGCAACGGTATGGCCGGCGCCTTCCCGCCGCTGACCGAGTCGCCGATCGTGATCGCCGAAAACCCTGCCCGGCTGATCGCCACCATCCTCAAGGGGATGGTCGGCCCGATCACCATCAAGGGCACCGAGTGGAACAGCGTGATGGCTCCGTGGGAGCACCTCACCGACGAACAGATCGCTGCCATCACCACTTACGAGCGGTCTTCGTGGGGCCACAACGCTCCGGCAGTGACCCCCGAGAAGGTCGCCGAGGTTCGCGCCAGCGTCGCCTCGCGGACCACCTCGTGGACCATCGAGGAGCTCGAGGCCACCGTCCCCGAGTGATCCGGTGCGGCAATGAAGCTTCCCGGCGGGTGGCAGCGGAATACGCGGCCACCCGCTTGGCTTTTGGCCACCCCCGGCGGTGGCTACCTTTCCTCCGTTCCCGCCCACTGGAGGCCGTCGTGAAGGACAAGCAGCTCGAAGCACTGATCCGGAAGACCACCGGCAAGGTGAGCCAGGACAAGGCCCGCCGCACCCGCTTCGTCGACCCGACCCTCGAGGCCACCAAGCGGCCCGAAGGTGACAACGACGAGTCCCAGAAGCTGTTCAAGGAGATGCGCAAGCGGGAATTCTGACCCGGCAATCCCCCACAGTTGACCTTCCCCGGTGGCGCCCGGTATCTTTCCGGGCTGTCAAATGACGGAAATGTCCCTGGTGTCCAAGCCTATGCTCCTGATGAGCGGATCGGCCAACCGACCGCTCGCCGAGGAGATCGCCCAGCAGCTCGATACCGAGCTCTGCCGGGTGACCAATCGGCGTTTCGCCGATGGGGAGATCTTCGTCAAGATCGACGAGAACGTGCGGGGGCGTGATGTCTACATCATCCAGCCCACCAATCCGCCGGCTGAGAACCTGATCGAGTTGATGTTGCTGATGGATGCGGCGCGCCGCGCCAGTGCCGCCCGGATCACCGCAGTGATCCCCTACTTCGGTTACGCTCGACAGGACCGCAAGGATCAGCCGCGGGTGGCAATCTCGGCCAAGCTGATGGCGAATATGGTGTCGGTGGCTGGCGCGGACCGGGTGCTCGCGATCGACTTCCACCAGCACCAGTTGCAGGGGTTCTTCGACCTGCCGGTCGATCACCTCTATGCCGCGCCGGTGTTCGTGCAGCACTATCGGCAGAAGAAGCTGGAAGACATCGTCGTGGTCGCACCCGACGTCGGTTCGGCCAAGATGGCGCGCGGCTTCGCCAAGCGGCTCGACGGCACACTGGCGATCATCGACAAGCGCCGCACCGCCGCCAACAAGGCCGAGGCGCTCAACGTGGTGGGTGATGTCGCCGGGAAGAACTGCATCATTCCCGACGACATGATCGATACCGGAGGCACGATGACCGAGGCGGTCCACGCGCTCAAGCGCCTGGGAGCCCGGGACATCTACATCTGCGCGACCCACGCCCTGTTGTCCGGGCCGGCTGTGGAACGGTTCGCGGCAGCACCGGTGACCGAGGTGGCGGTCACCAACACGATCGCATTGTCGCCGGAGCGGCACTTTCCGCAGCTCAAGGTGCTCTCAATTGCGGGGCTCCTGGCCAAGGCGATCGGGTACACGCACAGTGACCAGTCGGTGAGCGCGCTCTTCGACTGAACGACGGAGAAGGCAATGGAAGCAGTCAAGCTGTCAGCAAGTTCGCGCACCACGACCGGCAAGGGCGTGGCCCGCACCCTGCGCCGCAATGGCCGGATCCCGGCCGTCCTCTACGGACACGGCCGCGATCCCCAGGCGATCGACATCGACCAGACCGCCGTGTCGCGCCTGCTCGAGCAGATCGGTGGCGAGACCGTGCTGATCGACGTGGCGGTCGACAACAGCGCACCGGTCCGCGCCATCGTCCGGGAGGTGCAGCGCAATCCGGTTCGCCGCAGCGACGTGATTCACATCGACCTCTACGCCGTGGTGGCCGACGAGCCGATCGAGGTCGATGTGCCGGTCCACGTCACCGGCACCGCCGAGGGTGTGCGCAATCACGGCGGCGTGCTCGATCATCACCTGCACCGGGTCACCGTGCGGTGCCTGCCGGCCAACATCCCGGAGCGGATCGAGATCGACGTCACCGCACTCCAGGTTGGCGAGGCGATCCACGTCAGCGACATCGCGCTGCCCGACGCCGAGGTGATGCACGAGCCCACCGTCGCGGTGGTCAGCGTGCTGGCGGCCCGGGTCGAGGAAGCCCCGGCTGCGCCCGCCGAGGACGAGCCGGAAGTGATCAAGAAGGGCAAGGCCGAAGAGGCCGAGGCCGAAGCCGGCGAGTAAGTGGCCAAGGCGATCGTCGGGCTCGGCAACCCCGGGGCCGAATACGAGCGCACCCGCCACAACGCGGGCTGGATCCTGCTGGACTATCTTGCCGCCCGGGGGGGCTTTCCCCCGTGGCGGCGCAGCATCGATTCGGTGATCAGTACCGGCACCCTGGCCGGTGTGCCGGTGAAGCTGGTCAAACCGACCAGGTATATGAACCTGAGCGGTCGTGCGATCATTCCGCTCCGCTCCCCTTCGTTCGACCCGGCCAGCGACCTGCTGGTGTTGGTCGACGAGGTGGCGCTGCCGCTCGGCAAGATGCGGTTGCGTGGTGCCGGCTCCGCCGGCGGACACAACGGTTTGCGCAGCATCCAGGCGGCGCTGGGGCGCCAGGACTACGCCCGACTGCGTATCGGGGTCGGACCCAAGCCGCCGGAGTACGACGACCTGGCCGATTACGTCCTCGGACGGCTGACCCGCAGCGAGCGCGAATTGCTGGACAGCCGCCTCGACCTGATGGCAGATGCGGTAGAATGCTGGGCCAGCGACGGAATCGAGACGGCGATGAACCGCTTCAACAACAACTGACCCCCGCTTCCCTCACTCGACGAGACGATGACCGATTCCCTGACCACCTACGCGCTGGCCATCGGATGTGCCGGCCTGGTCGCCACCCTGGTGACCTTCTTCGCTCTCAGGAAGCAGCCTGCGGGCAACGACACTATGCAGGGCCTTGCCGGCCAGATCCAGATCGGTGCGATGGCGTTCCTGCGGCGCGAATACCTGGTGCTGCTGCCCTTCCTGGCAGTGGTCGCTGTGCTGCTCTCGATGGCAGTGGGAACCAAGACCGCGATGGCATATGTGATCGGCGGAATGGCTTCGATCGCGGCTGGCTGGGTCGGGATGAAGGGTGCCACGCTCGCCAATGTGCGCACCGCCGAGGCGGCTCGGGGCAGCGGCCAGGCCCAGGCGCTTCGGATCGCGTTCGGCGGCGGCTCGGTGATGGGCCTTGCGGTCGCCTCACTTGGTCTCGCAGGCATCGCGCTGGTGTTCCTGTTCCTCGCCCCCGCCGAGCTCACCGGCAATTCGCGCCTGTTCGGCGAAATCATCTCCGGCTTCGCGATGGGCGCCTCGTCGATCGCCCTGTTCGCCCGCGTGGGTGGCGGCATCTACACCAAGGCGGCAGACGTCGGCGCCGACCTGGTGGGCAAGGTTGAGGCCGGCATCCCCGAGGACGACCCACGCAATCCGGCCACCATCGCCGACAACGTCGGTGACAACGTCGGCGACGTGGCCGGTCTGGGCGCCGACATCTTCGAGAGCTACGTCGGCTCGGTCATCGCAACCATCGCGCTTGCCGCGACCTCGGTGCTGATCGCCGACGCCAACCGCATCACCGCGATGCTGCTGCCGCTCGGGTACATTGCCGCCGGCCTGGTGGCTTCGCTGATCGGCGTGGTGACGATGCGCGCACTCGCCAAGGGCAACCCCGCCAATGCGCTGCGCTACGTCACCTTCATCGCGGCGATCCTGTTCCTGGTGTTCGCGTGGGTGCTCACCGATATGATGCCGCTGGGAATGACCGCGACGGACGGCACCCCGCTGCCGGCTATGGGGCCGTTCTGGGCGGTGCTGGCCGGCACGGTGTCGGGCATCCTGATCGGCCTGGTCACGGAGTACTACACCGCGATGAAGCCGGTGCATCGGATCGGGCAGGCCTCCGAAACCGGACCCGCCACCAACATCATCGCCGGCCTGGCAGTCGGTATGGAGAGCTGCATCGTGCCGGTGCTGCTGATCTGCGGCGCCACCTGGATCTCGTTCGAGATGGCCGGCCTGTACGGCATCTCGATCGCAGCAGTCGGAATGCTGGCCACCGTCGGTGTCACGATGTCGGTTGACGCCTACGGCCCGATTGCCGACAACGCCGGTGGCATCGCCGAGATGAGCCACCTCGGTAAGGAAGTGCGCAGCATCACCGACGGATTGGACGCGCTCGGCAACACCACCGCAGCTATCGGCAAGGGCTTCGCAATCGGTTCCGCCGCGCTCACGGCCCTGGCGCTGTTCTCCGCCTACGCCTCGGCCGTCGGGCTGGGCGCCGATGGCCTCAACCTGATCGACCCGATGGTGGTAATCGGACTGTTCATCGGTGGCGTGATGCCATTCTTCATCGGTGCACAGACAATGACAGCGGT
Organism: uncultured bacterium; assembly: GCA_965651205.1. Taxonomy (GTDB): domain Bacteria; phylum Gemmatimonadota; class Gemmatimonadetes; order Gemmatimonadales; family GWC2-71-9; genus Palsa-1233. Next base: position 681 of record CBFGRM010000078.1, on the reverse strand, counting down.
CGGTCGCGCGGCCCAGGGAATGGTGGAAGAAGTTCGCCGCCAGTTCCGCGAGATCCCCGGCCTGCTCGAAGGGAAGGAAGGAGTGCTGCCCGACAGCGCCCGCTGCGTCGACATCTCCACTCGCGCCGCGCTGCGCGAGATGATCGTGCCCGGAGTGGCGGCAGTGCTGGTGCCGGTGCTGACGGGATACTTCTTCGGAGTGCGCACTCTGGGTGGCCTCCTCGCCGGCGCCACTGTGACCGGCGTGATGATGGCGCTGTTTATGGCCAACGCCGGCGGCGCCTGGGACAACGCCAAGAAGTACATCGAGGGCGGTGCCCACGGCGGCAAGGGATCCGAGCCGCACAAGGCAGCAGTGGTGGGCGACACCGTCGGCGATCCGTTCAAGGATACTTCGGGTCCGGCGATGAACATCCTCATCAAGTTGATGAGCGTAGTTTCGCTGGTTCTCGCTCCCTGGTTCGCGTCGCTCGGCTGAGTCAGGACTTGCGACCGGCAGTACGAAACGGGCGACCTTCGGGTCGCCCGTTTGCGTGTCGCTACCCGGCTTGTCGCGGTGCCCAGGACTGGTGACCCCGACACGATCACGATCCAACGGGCCGGAGTCCGTGACCCCCGGAGCGGTGCATTCGATCACTGGCCCCACCGCGATCCGACCGACGCACAGGTCGACGAACCGCA
>CBFGRM010000077.1:0-8296 GCA_965651205.1 uncultured bacterium | reverse complement strand
GGTGGGCGACCGGGCAGTGGTAGAAGGGAGAAGGGAGAAGGGAGAAGGGAGAAGGAGAGGAAGGCGGGACCCCGGTGGGGTTCCGCCTTGTTTGCTGCGGGGTGGGTGCAGCAGTGGGGCGAGGTGATGTAGCGGCGACGCCACAGAGTGAGGCGTGCTTGCGCAGTCTTACGCCGACGTCGGGGTGTAGCACCCGCACAATTTCTGTCCTGCGGCATCAATATGATACGTCGTTATCGCGGCCTGCTTCCTGCAATATACCGCTTGAAAGACTGTATCCAAGACTCCACCAGGAAGCCATTCATATGCGCGCAGCAGTTGCGACCCTTGCACTCCTCGCCCTTGGCGCGACCCAGGCATCGGCCGATCCGGTGACCAACCCGGTCGCAGGTGCCAACTCCACCTTCGTTCTCACGTGGACTGACGTCTGCTCCACTACCGGTGTGACCTTCCCGACCTGTGCCTCCGCTCAGCTCAACGGTTGGGATAACGGTTGGATGTCGCTCAGCTTCTGGGCCCGCGCTGGTGTCGGCGCGACCTATGAGACTGCTAGCGTCACCGCCATCGGCATCGGTGGGGTTCCTGCGGCAGATGGTGACCGTGAGGACGACTGGGATGCTGGGTTCGGTGGCGATCAGATCGCCTGGGCACCGTTCAGCGGTGGTGGAGGCATTCCGGGTCCTGCAACGGCCGACGGCTTTCGGACCACCGGCCAGGGGGATGCGTTCTGCAGCGGAATCGACACCAACGGCGGTGTCGACCCGAACTGCCCTGGTGGCTTCACGACCGTGTGGGGTGGTGATTTCCTCAGTGGCGGCGGGGCGATCTTCTACTGGTATGTAGGCAACGACGCCATCGCCCAGCTCGACCCCGCCAAGCTCACGCTTGAGATGCACGTTCAGGCCGGCCCCGGTGACGAATCCACTGGTTATGTCTGCCTGTCAGACATTTACGTCGACGATTCCTGCACCACCGGTGACATCCCGGACACCCCGTTCGAGACCGTCCCCGAGCCCGCAACGATGACGCTGCTTGCCACCGGCTTGGCAGGAATGGCTGCTGCCCGGAGGCGCCGCCGCAACGCTTGAAAAAGCGAGAAGGCGAGAAAGCGAGAAGGCGAGAAAGCGAGAAGGCGAGAAAGCGAGAAGGCGAGAGAGCTGTAGCTTTCACGCTTTCTCGCTTTCTCGCTTTCTCGCTTTCTCGCTTTCTCGCTCTCTCGCCTTCTGGCTTTACCCGCCCACCGCGCCGGCAATCGTGGTCGAGTGCCAGCCGGCCTCCATTGCTGCCAGGTCGTGCTCTGCCGCCGCCAGCTCGAAGCGCATCAGGTCGAACGGCGTCGGACCCAGTGCTTCATAGCCGGGAAACTGACCGCGGATCGGGCAGATGTTCTCAAGCATATCGCCATCGGGAGTGATCAGTGCCAGCCCGGTCAGTCGGCAGGTGGCCGGGCGCGCGTGATGGATCAGGCAGGTGCCGCTCACCGGATCGAGTGCTGGGCACGGATCACTCGCCTGTGCATTGGCGATCTGGTCGAACCTGGCATCTTCCAATTGATCGACTCGCCAGGGACGCTGCCACGAACCGTCGATCGCCTCTGCCGCAGTGAGCTGATCGCGGGCCCGCCTCACGATTCCGTCACGGACGTCAGCGGGCAGCTCCGCCACGGCATCGGCCACCATCCGCGCATCGGCGGCGCTGATGTCGAACGGTCCGTGACAGCAGGCGTTGCAGCCGGCGCGGCAGGGGACGACTCCCGGGCCTGCTGCCTGGACTCCCTCGGCGAACCAGTGGTCGATGGTGGTGAGGTGGTCCGAATATGACATCGATGCGCTCTTTGGTCGGGCAGCTCGGCGACCCGGCGCTACAGCCCGATCCTTCTCGCGGCCATCAGTAGCGCCACCCAGCCACCTATCATCGCCACTCCGCCCAGCGGGGTGACCGCACCCAGCCAGCGGGCGCCGGTGAACACCATCAGGTAGAGTGAGCCCGAAAAGATCAGGGTGCCGATGGTGAAGCCCCACGCCGCCAGGCCGGCCTGCGCGATGCCGCGATCGATCAGCCAGGCGGCGGCCAGCAGCGCCAGTGCGTGGTACATCTGGTAGCGGGCCGCGGTCTCGAAGATCTCGAGGTCGCGCGGTTCCAGTCTGCTGCGGAGCGCGTGGGCGCCGAATGCGCCCGCCGCCACTGCCAGACCGCCGAAGGCCGCCCCGATGGTTGCCGCCAGGCGGGCGTTCATCCCTGCTTGTCCTGGGTTTCGTGCGGCGAGAATCCGGGGGTCTCGAAAGCCATTGCCATTCCGTGATAGCCGTTGTCGACGTACACGGTGGTGCCGGTGATCGCGGTGGCCAGTGGCGAGGCCAGGAAGGCGGCCGTGTGGCCGACATCGCTGGCATCGAGATCACGCTGGATCGGCGAGTTGATCCGGTAGTAGTGCATCATATAGTCGATGAACCCGATCGCCGTGGCGGCACGAGAAGCCAGCGGTCCCGCCGAGATCGTGTTGACGCGAACACCCCAACGCCTACCCGCCTCGAACGCCAGGGTGCGCGTGTCGGACTCGAGCGCCGCCTTGGCCGAGGACATCCCGCCGCCGTAGCCGGGGACGGCACGCTCGCCGGCCAGGAAGCTGAGCGACAGGAACGAACCTCCCGGCCGCATCAGTGGTCCGAAGGTGCGCACGATGCTGATGTTGCTGTAGGCCGAAACGTTCACCGCCTCGAGGTAGCCGCGGCGGGAGGTGTCGATCAGCGGCGTCTTGACCTCGGGTCCGTTGGCCAGCGAGTGCACCACGATGTCGAGCGGTTGTTCGCCAAAGTCGTCGACGAACCGCTTCGCCACGCCTGAGATCGTGAAGTCACCGCGGTCGCGGTAGCGCTTGTTCTCGCGAACCGATTCCGGTACGTCGTCCATCGTGTCGTAGCCGGCGTCGAGCGGGTAGATCCGCTCGAACGACATCGAGCGAGTGTCATCGATCCTGAGCGAATGGGCCAGCTTGCCGCGCTCGATCAGCGCCTCGAAGATACCCATCGCCGGTGGCCAGGTGCCGATGGTGATCGATGCACCTGCCTGTGCCAGCGCCTTCGCGATGGCGAACCCGAAGCCGCCGTCGTCGGCGACACCGGCGATGAAAGCGCGCTTCCCCGAAAGATCGATTCCCAGCATCCGCAGGACTCCGGTGGATGAGTTGCAGGCAAAATAATCAGGAAATACGCACCGGGTCAGGCATTGGTGACTTCATCCGTCGGCGCGCAGCACCTCCAGCGGTGGTCTGCGCAGCACTTCGAGTGAATTCCAAAGTCCGACCATTGTGGTCAGGATTACCAGTCCTGCTGCGAGGGCCGACATCGGCATCAGGGGCCATCGGAATGTCGAGTCGAACACCCAGTGGGCCAGCGCCATACCGGCGATTCCGGCCAGGCCCACCGCCACCACGGCGGCAGCCAGGCCGAGGGCGGCGTACTCCACCAGCAGGATCCGGAGCACCTGTGTGCGGGTGGCACCGAGGGTGCGCAGCAGGGTGCCTTCGCGAACCCGCTGCCATCGCGAGGTGACAATCGCCCCGATCAGCACCACTGCACCGGTAGCCAGTGAGAACAGCGCCATAAAGCGGATCGCGGTCACCACCCTGCTGATGACGCTGATCAATGCCCGTTGGATCTCGCCCAGGTCCACCGAGGTGACGTTGGGGGTTTGTTCGGCCAGTTGGCGCTGGATTCTGCCCAGCACGACCGGATCGTCCACCTTGGCGAGTGACACGTATGTCTGCGGCGCCGCCTCGAGTGCACCCGGGGCGAAGATCACGAAGAAGTTGGGCTCGAACCGGGCCCAGTTCACTTCGCGCAGCGAGGTGACAATCGAATGAATCTCCGCTCCCTGCACGTTCCACACGACGCTGTCGCCCAGTTCCAGTGACAGCTCGCGTGCCACCTCGACCTCGACCGAAATGGCCACCGGTGTTGCGCTGCTGCGACCGTTGCCGCTGTCCAGCTCGTCGAACCAGCGGCCAGCCACCAGCCGCTCCGCACTGCCCAGCGAATCGCGGTAGCTGCTGCGATACTCGCGCCGCCAGGCCCACATTCCGCCCGTCTCGTCGTCTTCGACCAGTGAGTCGCGCAGCACGGCGCCGCCACGACCGATGATCGCGGCGACATCCTGCCCGTTGACTGCGGCGATCCGCATCGGCACGATCGGCACCATCGCGCCGGTGGTGATTCCCTCCGCGGTCAGCACTTCGCTGACCGTCTGGTGCTGGTCGCCCTGCACATCCACCAGCACCAGGTTGGCGCGCTCGGTGGCGGAGTCGAGTTGCAGGTCACCGAGCAGGTTGCGCTGCACCGCGAACAGGGTGGTGAGCAGGAACGCACCGAATCCGAGCGACACCACGACAGTGACGGTCTGGTTGCCGGGACGATGCAGGTTTGCCAGTCCCTGTCGGAGCAGGTACGGCGCCCGGCGCGGTGCCAGTCTGCGAGCTGCCCGGATCAGGGTCAGCGAGGCGAACCAGAGTACTGCCAGTGCGATGGCGGCTGATGCTGCGAACCAGAAGCCGGTTTGCAGCGAGCTGGTCTGCAACGCGGCGAGTGCCACCACGCTGGCAGCCAGCGTGGCGAGCGCTGCGATCCGATGCCAGCCCCAGCGGCCGCGCACCGGGTTGGTGTTGCGACGGAGCGTGGCCAGCGGCGAGATGTCGCGGATGCCGAGCAGCGGCACCAGTGCGAACACGCCGGAAGTCCAGATGCCCAGGCCGATCCCGAGCCCGATTGCGAGGGTCGACGGTGTGACCCTCACATCGACCGGCAGGAAATCGGCCAGCACCTGCGGCAGCAATTGTTGCAGCCCGACGCCGATGGCGGCGCCCAGCAGCGACCCGAGCAGCCCCATAGCCAGGGCCTGCAGCAGGTGGATGCCGATCACCTGTCCCGAGGTTGCACCCAGGCAGCGCAGCATCGCGATGCTGTCGAGTCGCTGCCGGATCAGCACGTGCACCGCGCTGGCAGTGCCGAGGCCGCCCAGCAGCAGCGCTGCCAGGCCGACCAGGCCGAGGTATTGCCCGAGTCGGCTCAGGTCACGGGTCAGTTCGTCGCGATCGTCGGCAACGGTGCGCACTCCCACGCGCGACTTGCGCAACGTGTCGCGCCAGCGGTCGGCGACACTCTGGGCATCGATGTGTGCCGGCAGGCTCAGGTAGGTGGTGTGCTCCACTCGCGAGCCGAACCCGATCAGGTTGGTTGCGGCGAGCCGCGAGTGGGCGATATACACTCGCGCACCGAACGCTGCCTGCAGCCCGACCTCACCGGGTGCGTTGACCGCGGTGCCGGCGATCACGAAGCGCGCTTCACCGAGCGCCAGCGTGTCGCCCACCGTGATGCCGAGTGCGGCAAGCAGCGACGGATCGACGATGATCCCGCCATCCTGCAGCGTGGGCCAGATGCCGGCGGGATCGGTGGTGATGCTGCCGTAGAAGGGCCAGCCGGGATCCACCGTGCGCACCTGTACCAGGCGGGTGCTGCCGCCGGGATGGTACGCCATCGCGATGAAGGAGGCGGATTGTGCCAGCCGCAGCGAGTCGCCGCCGAGTTGCTGCAGCGAGTCGAGCAGTGCCACCGCCGTGCTGCTGGTGTCGACCGAAGCGCGTGACTCCAGCGCCAGGTCGGCACCCAGCAGTGCCTGCGCCTGTTCGGCGACCGACACCTTGATGTTCTCGGTGAACGAGTTGATCGCCACCAGCGCCCCCACGCCAGCCGTGACCGCTGCGGTGAGCAACAGCAGCTTGCGCCAGGACGCGCGAGTGTCCCGCCACGCCAGGCGGATCACGAAGCCGGCCGAAGTCATCGAGTGGTGTCCGACATCACCGCGCCATCGGCCAGCCGTATGGTCCGGCGAGCCTTAGCGGCCAGGTCGAGGTCGTGGGTCACCAGCACCAGCGTGGTGCCGAACTCGGCGTTGAGGCTGGTCATCAGATCGACCACCACGGCACCATTGGCACCGTCGAGGTTGCCGGTCGGTTCATCGGCAAACAGGATCGTGGGTCGGGTCGAGAAGGCGCGTGCGACCGCGACCCGTTGCTGCTCACCGCCCGAGAGCTGGGCCGGATAGTGATGACCGCGCTCCGCCAGACCCACGCGGGCGAGCAGGCCGTCGGCCACTTCGCCGGCGCCATCGGCACCTGCCAGCTCGAGCGGAACCTGGATGTTCTCGCGCGCGGTGAGGGTGGGAATCAACTGGAACGACTGGAAGATGAAGCCCACCTTTCGGCGACGGAGCTTGGCCCGCTCGTCCTCGTCTAGCGGACCCAGTTCCACGCCGTCGAGGATCACCTGACCGGAGGTCGGGCGGTCCAGTCCGGCAAGCAGGCCCAGCAGGGTGGTCTTGCCGCTGCCCGAGGGGCCGACGATGGCAAGAAATCCGCCGGGTTCCAGCTCGAAGGTGATATCCTTGAGTACAGTGAGGAGTTGACCACCCGACCGGTACGAATGAGTGATCGACCGTGCAGCGAGGATCGGAGCTGATGAGGAGCTGGGCGATGTCGAAATTGAGGTCACGGCGATCCGTCGGAGGAATGTGGTTGCTGCTGCTGGCAGCCGCCTGTGCCGGTGCTGATCCGGCACCGGATGAGGCACCCGCTGATGCCGGGAAGAATACAGCCACCGCACAGCAGGCCACGATCCTGTTCATCGGGACGTCGATCACCGCCGGGTACGGGCTGGACCCCGATCAGGCCTGGCCGGCCCTGATCAGCGAGCGGATCGCCGAGGCAGGGCTGCCGTTTCACGTGGTGAACGCGGGGGTGAGTGGCGAGACATCTGCCGGCGCCCTCAGGCGGATCGACTGGGTGCTGCAGCAGGATCCACCGGGAATCGTGATGATCGAGACCGGTGCCAACGACGGACTCCGCGGCCAGAGCATCGATTCCCTGGCCGCCAATCTCGAGGCGATTCTGGGCCGCCTCGAGGCAATCGAGCCGCGACCGGTGATCATCCTGGCCGGAATGGAGGCGCCACCGAACCTGGGTGCCGAGTACACCAACCGGTTCCGGGCGGTCTATCCTCGGCTCGCCAGGGAGCACGCTGCGGTGTACCTGCCGTTCCTGCTCGACGGGGTTGCCGGCAACGCCCGCTTCAATCAGGCCGACGGCATTCATCCCAACGAGGAGGGATCGGTGCTGGTGGCAGACAACGTGTGGCAGGTGCTTGAACCGATTCTCGACTCAACGACGAACTGAGGGCCCGGATGGGATTCTTCGACACCAAGCATCAGCGCGCTTCGTGGGTGGTAGCGGTCCTCGGGTTGCTGATCGTGATCGCGCTCGCGCCCTACGCGTCCGGATTGCTCGGCGCACCGGTGCTCTACATCCTGCTGGCGCCGCTGCACGAGTGGCTCAGGCGGAAGCTGCGCTCCCGGCGTATTGCCACGGTGCTGGTAATCGTGATCGCGCTGGTGGGCATCGTGCTGCCGTTCACCTGGATCCTGTCGCTGCTGGTGGGACAGGCGCAGGGCGCGGCGCAGACCGTGATCGAATCGCCGCTGCTGGATCGTCTCGATGAATTGCGGATCGGCCCGTACGCGATCGGCCAGGAGCTGCGCGAACTCGGTGCCAACCTGGTCGGGATGCTGGGTGGCGGCGCCATCTCGGTGATCGGCAAGGTCACCCGGGTCACGCTCAACGTGGTGTTCGCCTTCTTCGGCCTGTACTACATCCTCAAGGATCCCGACGGTGCCTGGCGGGGTGCCCGGCCGTTCATCCCGTTCTCCGATGCCAACGTCGAGATCCTGCGGGAGCGTTTCTCGTCGGTGACCAAGGCGACCGTGCTGGGATCCGGTCTCTGCGCCGTGGCGCAGGGGATCCTGATGGCGATCGCGTTCCAGTTGTTCGGACTCGGCAACGCGGTGTTCTGGGGTGCGGTCACGATGGTCTTCTCGATCATCCCGATCCTCGGCAGCGGAATGGTGTGGGTGCCGGGCGCCATCGTGCTGGCGACGACCGGCCGGGTCGCGGAGGCGGTCGGGCTGTCATTGTTCGGCCTGGTCCTGATCGGCAACATCGACAACCTGATCCGGCCGTGGGTCTACAATCGCTACGCCGCGATTCACCCGATGATCACCGTCGTCGGCGCGATCGCAGGTGTCAGCTACCTGGGTATTCTCGGCTTGCTGATCGGTCCGCTGGCGCTGATGTATTTCTTCGAGCTGCTCCGGATGTATGCGGTGGAATATCTGCCCAATGGAGAGGCCTGAGCGGACAAAGCGAGAAGGCGAGAAAGCGAGAAGGCGAGAAGGCGAGAAAGCGAGAAAGCGA
>CBFGRM010000076.1:0-9202 GCA_965651205.1 uncultured bacterium | reverse complement strand
CGCTGGGGGATTGCGCTACGCCCCGAATTCGCCCTCGCGATACACCGGATCATACATCCGGTCTGCCAGCCATCCCTCGACGTCGTCGGGGAGCGGTTCGGCGATCAGCCCCTCGCTCTCGGCGACCCTTGCCACTGCCGCTGCGATCCGCACCGAGACGCCGCGGATGTCGGTGAGGGCGGGAAACAGTGCACCGGCTTCGAGGTCGGCGTCGGTGACGGTGTCGGCCAGCGAACGCGCCGCAGCGAGGAACATCGCGTCGGTCACTCGCGAGGCCTGGGTGGCCACCACTCCCTGTCCGAGGCCGGGGAAGATGTAGACGTTGTTGGCCTGTCGCGGGATGAAGAGCTGGCCGTCGATTTCCACTGGTGCCATCGGCGATCCGCTGGCGAACAGTGCCCGTCCATCGGTCCAGCGATACGCCTCCTCGGCGGTACACTCCGCCTTGGAGGTCGGGTTGGAGAGTGCGAACACGATCGGCCGCATCTCCTGTTCGGCGAAGGTGCCTAGGATCTCCTCGGTGAAGGCGCGCGGTTGCGCGGCGACGCCGATCAGTGCCGTCGGCCGCAGTTCGCGCACTGCGTCGTGCAGCGAGCCGAGCGGCGCGTGCTGGTGCGCAAACGGACGCTTGTGCGGTTGCAGGTCGGTGCGTGATGCGGTGACCAGCCCCTTGGAATCCACGAACCAGCAGCGGCGACGTGCTGCCTCCTCGCTCATGCCTTCGGCGACCATCGCGGCGACCACCAGCTCGCCGATGCCGGTCGCAGCGGAACCCGCACCGAAGAACAGCACCTGCTGATCGCTGAGCCTACGGCCCGTTGCGCGCGACGCGGCGTGCAGGCCGGCCAGCGTCACGCCTGCGGTGCCCTGGATGTCGTCGTTGAAGGAGCGGATCCGGTCGCGATGCCTGGCCAGCACCTGGAAGGCGTTGTCGGTGGCGAAGTCCTCCCATTGCAGCATCGCGCGAGGGAAGATCTCGCGCACGGCGTCGGCGAACTCGGTGATCAGCTCGTGATACTCCTCGCCGCGAACCCGGGGCTGACGAAGTCCGGGATAGAAGCGGGACTCGCGCAGTTCGACGTTGTCGGTGCCGACGTCGATGGTCACCGGCAGGCAGCGGGCCGGCGCGATACCGGCGCAGGCAGAGTAGAGTGCCAGCTTGCCGATCGGGATTCCCATTCCCTGCGCACCGAGGTCGCCCAGGCCGAGGATTCGCTCGCCGTCGGTGGCGACGATCACCTCGATGTCGCGGTCAGGCCAGTTGGAGAGCACCTCGCGCACCCGACCGCGGTCGTTGATCGTCACGTACATCCCGCGCTGGCGGCGGAAGATCTCGCCCCAGCGCTGGCAGGCCTCCCCGACAGTCGGGGTGTAGATGATCGGCATCAGCTCGACAATGTTGTCGATCAGGGTGCGGTAGAACAGCGTCTCGCCACGATCGAGCAGGCCGGTGAGATAGATGTAGCGATCGAGCGGCGTGGGCTTGCGCTCCAGGTGCTGCATCGAGCGCTCCACCTGCTCCTCGAGCGTGATCACCACCGGCGGAAGCAGTCCGCGCAGACCCAGTGCGTCACGCTCGGCCTCGGTGAAGGCCATGCCGCGGTTGTAGCGCGGATGCTGCAGGAGTTCGTAGCCACGAAGATCGGGCGTGGAGCGACGATCAGGTTCCACTTTGCTCTTCCTCGACTAGTTGACGAAGGTGCCGGCGAGCGTGCCCGCCGGCCTCGGTGCCGTCCTGGATCCGCGCGAACCGCGCGAGCTCGGCCTTGAGAAGGTGCCGCTGTCCGGTGCGCTGGTACAGGTCGATCAGGCTGTTGCCGATCACCAGCTCCTGTCGCGGCGACGGGTTCATTCCGCGCACCTCGAGCCAGGTGCGCTCCGCTTCCTCCGGCCGCCCTGCAGGTCCCGCCAACAGCGCAGCGAGTCGCAACCGCGCCTCGGTGTCACCGGGGAATGCCACGATGTGCGACCGGAATGAATCGATCGCCTCGTCGATCCGGCCGGCAACGACCAGCGCCTGCTGCTCCGAGTATTCGCGCGAGTGCGGCTCGCCGCGAGTGGCGAGCAACGATGTGGCCAGCCCGCGGCTGAAGAAGTTGAGGAACCGGATCGTCCCCGATGACATGAGGTGGAGCAGCAAGGGCAGCGACGCCAGGCCGATCCACATCTGGGTCATGGTGATGCGCCCACGAAAGCGAAGCGCGCCCAGCGCTCCCACGAACATCAGTCCGCACGCCAGCCACACCAGCAACCGGGTGCTGCGTTCGATGGCCCGGTCAGTTCGTCCGATCACGTCTCGGCCCTGATCCGCGCCATGTCGCGCACCACTGTGGCCATCGCGCCCAGCATCACCAGTCCACCGATGAGCGACACGGTCGGGAGCACCATCACTGCGGTGCCGATTCCGAATTCATCCGACAGCTTGCCGACCAGCGGGAATGCGATCGCGTCGCCGGCCAAGTGAATGAACAGCAGGTAGGCTCCAGAGACAGTGGCACCGATCCGGGCCGGCACCACGTCGAAGATCACCGCCATCATGGGGCCGTTGTACCACGACAGGAAGAAGAACGCCGCGATGAAGATCGGGATGAACACGTTCAAGTCGCGCACCGTGAGCAACCAGATCGCGAGCGGTCCGCCGACGAGCAGCCCCGACGCGACCGTCAACGCGCGCGCCCTCTGGGTGCGCCTGCCGAGCACGTCGGCGACCACGCCGCCCGCGAGGGCACCGGCGACACCGGCGACCAGCCCCCACTTGCCCAGCAATGCGGCACTTTGTCCGGCGGAGAGGCCGAAAGTGCGGGTCATGTAGGTGGGACCCCATCCGACCAGGCCGTTCATTCCAAATGCGATCATCGCGCCGGCGAGGAACACGTAGACCAGCGTCGGAGTCGCCAGCACCACGCGCATCGCCTTGCGCAGGTCGTCGACGGCGCCCTCGACCTCGCGTGACCACGGTGTCTCCGAGCGATGTCCCAAGCGCACCAGCCGGACCCAGCGCCAGATGTTGAAGGTCAGTCCACCCGCGAAGATGAGTCCCAGCACCGCCACGTCGAGCGCGCTCTCGATGCCGTAGCGCACCGTCAGCACGTACGCGACGACGATGCCGATCACGCTGGCGATGATCGTCTCGGTGAACATCCGGGAGAACGACCGCAATCCGATCTCCAGCTCGCGCAGCACACGACGCAGCGTGAGCGGTGCCTCGTCGCGGGTGGGATCGATCAGTCGCGACACCAGCATTGCGCACGCGAAGCCGGGCAGGCCGACCGCCATGAACGCCACGCGCCAGCCGTAGATGCTCTCCAGCCAGCCGCCCAGCAACAGGCCCAGCACGCCACCAACCGGAATCCCGGCCGCGAGGATGCCCATCGCGATCGCGCGGTCCTTGCCCGGGAAATAGTCGGCGGTCATCGAGCTCGAGGCGGGTCCGAATGCGGCCTCGCCCACGCCGACCAGTGCGCGGCAGAAGAACAGTTGCCCGAAGTTGCGCACCAGTCCCGACAGCATCGTGAACAGGCTCCACACCGCCACGCCGGACGCGATCACGCCCTTGCGCGAGTTGACGTCGGACAGCACGCCGAACGGCAGCGCCGCCAGCGAGAACACCAGCACGTATGCGGAGCCGAGCCAGCCGAGTTGCACGTCGGTGAGGAGCAGGTCGCGCTTGATCGGCTCGAACAACGCGAAGATCACGTTGCGATCGAGGTAGTTGAGCAGGTTGATCAGTGCCAGCAACGCCAGCGCGTAGTAGGACTGCCGCCTGGTGACCCTCGGGGTGGTTGTGCTGGCGGCAGTTGCCGGCGGAGCAAGGTTCACCCGGTCACGGCTCCACGACGTCCAGGTCCATCCGGCGGCGACACATCTGGAAGATCCGCACTGCCTCATACACGTCGTCGGTGATGGTCACCATCTTCTCGTCGCCGGGCGAGATCATCCCTCGGCGCAGCACTTCGTTGTTGAGCCAGTCGCCGAGTCCCTGCCAGTACTCCGATCCGAAAAGCACCACCGGGAAATCGGTGACCTTGTCGGTCTGGATCAGCGTGAGGGCCTCGAACAGCTCGTCGAGGGTGCCGAATCCGCCCGGAAACACGATGAACCCCATCGCGTACTTGACGAACATCATCTTGCGCACGAAGAAGAACTTGAAGTCGAGCGACCGGTTGAGATAGACGTTGCTGGCCTGCTCGTGCGGCAGCTCGATGTTGCAACCGATCGAGATGCCGCCGGCCTCGAAGGCCCCCTTGTTGGCGGCCTCCATAATCCCGGGGCCACCGCCGGTGATCACCGGCACACCCGAGCGGGCGAACAGTGCACCCACCTGCTCCGCCGCCTGGTAGTAGGGGTCCTCGGGCCGGGTCCGGGCGGACCCGAAGATCGACACGCCGCCGGCCACATCCTGCAGGTTCTCGAACCCCCAGGTGAACTCGCCCATTATCCTGAGCACACGCCAGGAGTCCGAGTTGCGGCGGATCCGCATCGTCTCGTCGTCGACCGGGATGTTGAGGAGCTTTTCGTCCTCGGTGGGACCCGACTTGCGTCCCGGTTCGGGGTGGTTCGGCTGTACGCTCGTGGTCATCCTGATTCGGCTCCTCTGGGACAGGTCCACAATATAGATGTGCGGCAGGCGCCCACTGTCGGCCTCGTTAGTTTCAATGTATGGACCTGGACCGACGTTACCGTGGCCGCTGGTCGGCCCTGGTGTTCGCCCTGGCCGGCCGGGCGCTGTTGTCCCCCCGGCTGGCGATCGACCTGGTGCGGACGGCCTGGGCATTCCGTCGGCGCAATTGGTGGCGCAGCGCTCCGTTCCTGCCACTGCCCGACCGCACCTACCTGCGCTGGCGGATGTACACCGCCTACGGGAACGAGAACGCCGTGCCGCCCGCGAACGACGTGATCTCGTTTGCCCGCTGGCGGCGGGAGACAATGGGATTGTGAGCGAACGTCCGCACGTGGTCATAATCGGCGGTGGTTTCGCCGGCCTCTATCTCGCCAAGCGACTCCGGCGTGCCCCGGTGCGGGTTACGGTGATCGACCGACGCAATCACCACCTGTTCCAGCCGATGCTGTACCAGGTCGCCACCGCGGCGCTCAACCCGTCCGACATCGCCTCGCCGATCCGCTCGATTCTCCGTCGCAGCCACAACACCGAGGTGATCCTGGGCGATGCGATCCGGATCGACACCGGCGATCGCAAGGTGATCCTCGCCGACGGCGCCGTGGTGGGGTACGACTACCTCGCGGTCGCACCGGGAGCTCGCCACAGCTATTTCGGCAATCCGTCGTGGGAGGCGCTGGCGCCGGGACTCAAGGCGATCGAGGATGCGGTCGAGATCCGCCGACGAGTGCTGCTGGCATTCGAGCGTGCCGAACGGGAGACCGATGTCACCCAGCGGCACGAGTTGCTGACCTTCGTGGTGGTGGGTGGCGGACCGACCGGAGTGGAAGTGGCCGGTGCGCTGGCGGAGATCCGCAAGTTCGCACTGTCGCGCGACTTCCGGCACATCGATCCGCGCGAGGCCAGCGTCGTGCTGCTGGAGGCGGGTCCGCGGATTCTTTCGACCTATCCGCCGTCCCTTTCGGCCCGTGCCAAGGCCGACCTGCGGGAGTTGGGCGTGATCGTGCGGGAATCGACCGCCGTAACCGGGGTGTACGACGATGCGGTGGAAACCGCCGACGGCTTGCGGGTACCTACCAGCACGATCGTGTGGGCGGCCGGCAATCAGGCTTCGCCCCTGCTGGAGACACTCGGCGTGCCGCTCGGCAGGCAGGGCAGGGTTCCGGTCGATGCCGACTGCAGCATTCCCGGGCATCCGGAGGTGTTCGTGCTCGGCGACGCTGCCTGGCACGAACACGACGGCAAGGCCGCGACCCCGGCAACCTGTCCCGGCGCGATCCAGATGGGTCAGCACGCTGCCCGGGCGATCCGGGCCGACATCGCCGGCAGGCCGAGGCCGTCGTTCCGCTATCGCGACAAGGGCCAGCTCGCGGTGATCGGTCGCGGCCACGCGGTGGCGGACATCGGCAGGCTGCACTTCGGCGGCTTCCTTGCCTGGCTGTTCTGGGCATTGATTCACATCGCCTACCTGATCGGCTTCCGCAATCGGGTCCTGGTGATGATCGAGTACGCCTGGTCGTACCTGACCTTCGGGCACGGTGCCCGGTTGATCACCGGCGAGACCGGCGAGTATTCGGTCCGGGTCGCGCGCGGCGCGTGAGCACGCCGACGGCAGCGGAGGTGCGGGCCGAGGCGGCGCGGATCGGTTTCGTGGCGTGCGGGTTCGCCACGCTGGAACCCTCGCGCCGCGCCGACCAACTCGACCGATGGCTGGCGAAGGGCTGCGCCGGCACGATGGGCTACCTGCCGCGCCAGGCGAAGAAGCGCAGGAATCCGGCGGACATCACTCCGGGTGCCCGCAGTGCGGTAGTGGTGCTGGAGAACTACGCCGCACCTGCCGGCGAACGTCCGCGTGCCGGTGATCGGTTCAGGATCGCCAGTTATGCCCGCGGGATGGACTATCACATCGTGACTCACGGTCGGCTGCACCGGTTGAGTGAGTGGCTCAAGGGCCGGGGCGCGGCAGTGGCGCACACCTGGATCGACGACGGACCGGTACCCGAGCGTGAACTGGCTGAGCGGGCCGGCCTGGGCTGGATCGGCAAGAACACGATGCTGATCCATCCTCGGATCGGTTCGTTCACGGTGATCGGCACCGTTTTCACGGACCTGGTGTTCGACGAGCAGGTGACACCGGTTGCCGATCACTGCGGTACCTGCACCCGCTGCATCGATGCCTGCCCGACCGATGCGATAGTGGATGTGCGGGTTCTCGACGCAACCCGGTGCATCTCGTATCTCACCATCGAGCACAAGGCGGACCCGGCACCGGACCTGGCGGCGAGCTTCGCCGGCTTCGCGTTCGGTTGCGACATCTGCAACGAAGTCTGCCCCTGGAACCTCAAGTTCGCCGAGCCCACCGCGGTGGCCGAGTTCGAGGATCGCGACGATCCCGACCGGAGTGATCCGGCGGTGTTCGAACGGATGACCGAGGCGGAGTTCCAGGCACGCTTCGCCGACACCCCACTGGCGCGTCCCGGCCTGGAGCGGATGCGCCGCAACGTGCGGCTGGCGATGTCCGGTCGCGAGGAATGAACGAGAGATGACGGTTCGACTCCATCTGGTGGCAATCTTCGTTACCGATCTCGAGCGTGCCAGGGTGTTCTACGAGGATCAGTTGGGGCTGCCGCTCAACGCCCGCGGCTCGTTCGGCTTCCAGTTCGGCGAACAGGTGCCCTACATCGGGGTGCATCCCGCGCTGCACGAGCGTGCCAGGGAGATGGTCGGTCGCGAGACCGGAATCACCCTGCGGGTCGATGACCTCTATGCCATCAAGGCATCGCTGGAGTCGAAGGGCGTCTCGCTGCTCACCGAGCCGGTGCAACAGGGGTTCGGGATGATGGCGATGGTGTCCGATCCGGACGGCAATGTGCTGGCACTGTGGGAGGACAACATCACCGAGGAAGACTCGTGAGCCTGCCGCGCGAGTTCCGGAGCGACAATGCCGCGCCCGCGCATCCGGCGGTGATGGCAGCGATCGTGGCTGCCAACGAGGGGTCCGCCGGTGCCTACGGCGCCGACAAGTGGACCGCTCAGGTGCAGGACTGGATCAAGGCCGAGTTCGGTGATGCGGCGGAAGCCTTCCTGGTCTGGAACGGCACCGGCGCCAATGTCAGCGCGTTGCGCGCCACGACGCGTCCCTGGCAGTCGGTGATCACCAGCGTGCACGCGCACATCAATGTCGACGAGTGCGGCGCGCCGGAGCTGCTGGCGGGAGTCAAGCTGGTCGACATTCCGAGCGACAACGGCAAGCTCACTCCCGACGCGGTTGCCGCTGCCGCCAGGCGGGGGGTGGGCTTCGAGCATCACGTGCAGCCGGGCGTGATGTCGATCTCGGAGAGCACCGAGTATGGCACCGTATACGACGTCGCTGAACTGGCCGCGCTGGTCGACACCGCGCACAGCAATGGCCTGCTGGTTCACGTCGACGGGGCCCGGCTCGCAAACGCCGCCGCGGCGCTCGACGTCTCGCTGGGCGCCATCACCACCGGGGTCGGCGTCGACGTCCTGTCACTGGGCTTCACCAAGAACGGCGCGGTCGCGGCGGAGGCAGTCGTGGTACTGGAGCCCTCGCTTGCGGCACCGATGAAGTACATCCGCAAGCAGACCACGCAATTGGCGTCCAAGATGCGCTACCTCGCGGCGCAGTTCGTTGCGATGACTGAGGGAGAGCTGTGGCTGGAGAATGCCCGCCAAGCCAATGCGATGGCGGCGCGGTTGGCCGCCGGACTGCGCGAGGTGCCCGGAGTACGGATCACCCAGTCGGTGGATGCCAACGCGGTGTTCGCGATGCTGCCCGACGGGATGACCGAGCGACTGTGGCAACAGGGATTCAACTTCTACGTGTGGGATGATGCCACCGGCGAGGTGCGGTTGATGACGAGCTGGGCCACGGCGGTGGAGGATGTGGATGATCTGGTGGCGGCGGTGAGACGTGAGACGTGAGACGTGAGACGCGGGAGGTGAGACGTCTCACGTCAATTACCTTCCACGCCGTGCTCAAGCATATCCCTGCCCCCGTTTTCGGCACCCTGTCGCTGTTCGTGGGACTGTCGATCCTGATGGTGTCGGGCGTGGTGCTGCCGCTGGACCAGGGCGTCCTGCGCTGGGTCGGCGACCTCCGCAGCCCGGCCGTGATCGATGCTGCGCTGCTGGCTTCGTTCCTCGCCGATGGTGTCCCGATCGTCATCATCGGACTCGGGATCTGTGCCTGGCTGTGGGTGCGGGCCGGGCGGCGCCCGGCGCTGGCGCTGCTCCTGGCCGGCCTCACCGGCGAGCTGTGCTATGTCATCGCCAAGGCGTCGTTCGCCCGGCCGCGGCCGGACGTGATCGAGAAACTTGGCTCGGCGGGCTGGCACGCCTACCCGTCGGGACACACGATGCTGGCGACTGTCATCTACGGTTTGGCACTGACGCTGCTTGCCGCTACGACTCGTGGCGTGGTGCGGGTGCTGCTATTGGCATTGGCGGCGCTGATTCCGATCTCTGTGGCTGCGTCGCGGGTGATCCTCGGCGTCCACTACCCGAGCGACGTGCTGGCCGGCTTGACGTTGGGATCCGCGCTGCTGTTCTGGTGGCGGGATT
>CBFGRM010000075.1:0-9230 GCA_965651205.1 uncultured bacterium | reverse complement strand
AAGCGGAAGACCGCCAAGCGGAAGACCACCCGCCGGAAGTCCGCCAAGAAGGCGGCTGCCGCGCCTGCCGCGATGTAAGCAGCAGCTTCCAGGTACGAGCACGGGGCCGGCATTCGCCGGCCCCGTGTCGTTTCCCCCCCGGCATCGTCCGGTACTAGTGAGGTCAGGCACTCGCGTCGCGAGTCCCTCGCGACTCCTGCTTCTCCACCTCGGGCCTCACGAAGATCGCTCCCCGCGCTGGTGCGCCGCGGGTGCGCCGTCCCATCGGTGGCAACGGTTCGCGCCGCCAGGCGGCATAATGGCCGGCGAAACCCTCCGGACCGGTGCCGAGCGAGTCGGGCACCAGCGCGTGCATCCCACCCGGTGATGTCAGCTCCTGCAATTGGCCGAGCAGGGTGCGGCGCTCGCCGGGAGTGAGCGCGGCCAGCGTGCCGGCGTCGATGATCACCAGCACGAACTCCTGCTCGAGGGCGGGCAGCCAACCGCCGAACTGGACGCACCAGGCGTCGAATGTCGACGACAGCGCCTCCGACGCCACCCGGTGCTCGGCGCGTTCGATCGAGGCGAAGTCACGGTCGAGGTAGGTCACGTCGGCGTCGTGTGCCGCCATCAGGTAGCCGGCGCTCTCCGCGCCGACTCCGACGACCAGCACCGGATCATCCGGCTCGACCCGTGGCGCCAGGCCGACCACCAGGTGAGTCGGATCGATTCCCCAGTGGATCGGGTCGCGCTGAGTCGCACGGAGCTTGGGGTACTGTTTGCGCCACGACTCGAAGGACTTGATGCCCAGGCGACGCTTGATCAGGTCGTCCACCGCCTCCTGCGCGAGCACCTCGGTGAGCAGGAACTGGTGCTCGTCGTTGCGGATCTCGACCAGTGCGGAGTCGGCCAGCCGCATCAACTCCTCTCGGGAGAGGGAGTTCTTGTAGTACTCGATCCGGTCCATAATGTAGAGGTCGTACTGCTGGCGCAGCGAGCGGATCGACTTCCGCCGGGGGGCGGTGGTGAGGAGCTGCTGCGCGGTGAGCATACTTCGAAAGTCGTGAAATTGTGCCGCCGCGTCAATCCGCGCGCAGCAGGGCACCCTTCAGATAGCCGGTTTCGGGCACGGTGATCAGCTCCGGATGGTCCACCGGCTGGCCGAGGATGGCCTCCACGGTGAGCCTGCGGTCGCTCACGGCAGCGGCCCGGGAGAGCATCGCCAGGAAGTCGGGCAAGCGGACGTGATAGGAGCAACTGGCAGTGAGCAGCCGACCACCCGGGGCCAGCAGTCGCATCGCCCGCCGGTTGATCTCGTGATAGCCGCGCAGGGCGGCTGCCACCTGCCGCTTGGTCTTGGCGAAGGCAGGCGGGTCGACCACTACCACGTCGAACCGGCGGCCCTCACGGTGCCAGGCCGCCAATTGGTCGAACGCGTCGCCGGCCGTGAAGGTGATGTTGTCGAAGCCATTGAGAGCGGCGTGAGCCGCACCCCGTTCGAGCGCGGCCTCGCTCACATCAAGCGCGGTGACCCGAGAAGCCCGGCCGGCCAGGTGGAGGGCGAACGAACCGTGGTAACTGAAGCAGTCGAGCGCCGTGCCACCCGACGGCACCAGTGCGCCGATCATCCGGCGATGTTCGCGCTGATCCAGGAATGCGCCGGTCTTCTGGCCGGTCCAGGGTGCCGCCAGCCAGCGAACCGATCCCTCGCGCACCTCGATCTGTTCGGGGACGGTTCCGAAGGCCAGCTCGATTTCCTGGTCGAGCTGTTCCAGTCGGCGGGTTGCCACGTCGTGACGGAGCAGGATTCCCTCCGGCTCGATCACCTCGCGGAGCGCGGTGATGATCTCGCCGCGGCGACTCTCCAGCGCCGCAGAGAGGAGCTGGACCACCAGCCACTTGTCGTAGCGGTCCACCACCAGCGCCGGCAGTCCGTCACCCTCGGCGTGAACCAGCCGCCAGGCATTGGCATTGATGCCTTCGCGTCGCGCCAGACATTGCGAGAAACCGGCTCGCCACCACGCAGTGTCGATCGGATCGGGTTGGCGCGACAGCAACCTCAACCGGATCTCCGAAGCGGGGGACATCAATGCCTGACCCAGGAAGCGGCCGCGCCGATCGCGCACCGCCACGATTCCCGGGTCGGTGGGTGCGCTCACCACGTCGCTGCGATAGATCCACGGGTGTCCGCCCGCCCATCGCGCAGCGCCGCGATCGAGGACCACCGCCTCAGCCACGGCGCGTCGGACTGGCGCACCGGGCGCCGATGGGACTGATTGCTTGCATATGACTCCCAAGTTAGCGGCATCGCTCCGCCTGCTGCTGGTCACTGACGACCGCTTGCTGGCCCAACGCGACCCGATCGAAACCTGTGTCGTCGCGGTGAGGGGCGGGGTCACCGCCGTGCAGCTCCGCCTCAAGCACGCCGGCGATCGCGAACTGCTGCATCTGGCACGCGCCCTGGTGGCTCGCCTGCCGGTGCCGGTGATGGTCAATGACCGACTCGACATCGCGCTGGCCGCCGAGGCCGCAGGGGTGCATCTGGGTGCCGACGACCTGTCGCCCGAACTGGCGCGCCGGATCTCACCCAGCGGATTCTGGATCGGTGCCTCGGTGGGGTCCGACAACGAGGTGGCCCGGGGAGCGGCGGCGGACTATTGGGGAATCGGTCCGCTCAACGGCAGCACCACCAAGCACGACGCCGGTCCCGCGCTGGGCATAGGCGGTGCGGTGGCACTGCGTCGCCGGTCGGCAGGCAAGCCGTGTGTGGCGATCGGGGGAGTTGTTCCCGGGGATGTTGCCGCACTGCTCGATGCCGGATTCGCGGGTGTGGCGGTGGGCAGCGGGATCCTGGCGGCGGAGGATGCCGAGCGGGCTGCGCGGCGGTACGTCGGAGACGTGAGACGTGAGACGTGAGACGTGAGACGTGAGACGTCTCTCGTATCACCGCTGGCGTCTCACGTTCCGGATATTCCGCAGGTGCTCCTGATAGCTGGTGGCGAACACGTGCCCGCCGTCGCCCCGCGCGACGAAGTACAGTTCGTTGGTCTGGTGGGGCGAGAGTGTCGCCTCGATTGCCGCGTCGCTGGGATTGCCGATCGGGGTGGGCGGCAGGTCGGCGTGCAGGTAGGTGTTGTATGGTGACTGATATTCGTAGTCGCGATTGAGCAGGCGTGACTCACGCCGGTTGCGATCGAGCAGGAAGGCATACTGGATGGTGGGGTCCGCCTGCAGCGGCATCCCGATCCTGATCCGGTTGCGGTACACTGCCGCGATGCGCGGCAACTCCTCGGCGAGCTGGGCCTCTGCCTCGACGATCGATGCCAGCGTCAACACCTCGACCTTGTCGAATCCTGCCGCGCTCGCGCGCCGGGTCCAGTCGTCGGTCCAACTGTCGCGCCTTGCGACCAGGAAGCGCCGCACCACTTCGCGCGGTGTTGCGTAGCCACCGAAGAAGTAGGTGTCGGGATGCAGCCAGCCTTCCACCGTCGGCGCATCGATGCCGAATTCCCGTCTCAGCCCCGGGTCCCGGGTGAGTGCCAGGATGGTGTCGGCCGGGATTCCGAGCTGTCGCTCCGCATTGCGCGCGAAGTCCCAGATGGTGGCGCCCTCCGGCAGGGTGAGCCGGAAGCGCAGCTCGTCGCCGCGCCGCAACTGGTCGAGCAGCTCGGCGGCGGTGGCACCCGGACTCACCTGGTAGATGCCGGGACGGAGTGAGCGATCGACACCCTGCAACCGGCCCAGCAGCTTGAACCAGGTTCCGCTGGTGAGCACGCCGCGCGCAGTCAGCGTGTCTGCGACGGCGCCCAGCGAACTTCCCGGTGGGATCCCGACTTGCAGCGGTTCGCCGGCGGGTGCAGTGCCGCAGCCTGCCAGCGACAGCGCGGTGACTGCCAGCAAGGCGATCCGGGTGAATGCGGTCATCGCCTGTCCCGCCGCTGTTCCAGCCAGTGCTCCAGCAGCACTGCGGCCGCCAGCGCGTCGACGACGTCGCGGCGCTGGCGCGGCGCGACGTTGCGTGACTTGAGTCGTTGATTCACCTCGGCGGTGGTGAACGACTCGTCGAGCCATTCAATCGGCAAGCCGCTTCGCTCGGCGAACAACTCGCCCATCGCTCTTGCCTTCCGAGCCGAGTCGCCCAACTGGCCGGTGTCGTCGAGTGGCAGGCCCACGACCAGGCCGGCCGGCAACTCGGTTTCCACCAGCGTGAGAAACAAGCCCAGCGGCAGCCGCTTGCCGGTGTGATAGCGCAGCACTGCCAGCGGCGTGGCCAGCAACTGGGTCTCGTCGGTGATGGCGACGCCGATCCGGTTGCTGCCCCAGTCCACGCCGAGCACCCGGCCGGTGGATGGTATGGTCATCGAAGGGTCCGAACGCGAGCCGACAGTTACGACGCCATCGTGGCAAAGAACTCCTTGTTGGACTTGGTCCGCTTCATTCGTTCCAGCAGGAACTCCATCGCCTCCACCGTGGGCATATCCGCCAGGAAGTTGCGCAGGAGGTAGACCCGGTTGAGCTCGTCCTTGTCGAGCAGCAGTTCTTCCTTGCGGGTGCCCGACTTGTTGATGTCGATCGCGGGATAGATGCGCCGATCGGCCAGGCGACGATCCAGCACCAGCTCCATATTGCCGGTTCCCTTGAACTCCTCGAAGATCACCTCATCCATCCGCGAACCGGTCTCGATCAGCGCGGTCGCGATGATGGTGAGCGAACCGCCGCCGTCGATGTTGCGCGCCGCGCCGAAGAAACGCTTGGGCTTCTGGAGCGCGTTGGCGTCGACACCGCCGGAGAGGATCTTGCCCGAGTGCGGCACCACCACGTTGTGGGCCCGGGCCAGGCGGGTGATCGAGTCGAGAAGGATCACCACGTCGCGACCGTGCTCCACCAGGCGCCGGGCCTTCTCGATCACCATATCGGCCACCTGCACGTGGCGGTCGGCCGGCTCGTCGAAGGTCGATGCGATCACCTCGGCGCGGACGTTCTCCTGCATATCGGTGACTTCCTCGGGGCGCTCGTCGATGAGCAGCACGATGAGGTAGCACTCGGGGTGATTGTCGGCGATTGCGTTGGCGAGCTTCTGCAACAGGATCGTCTTGCCGGCCTTGGGCGGTGCGACGATCAGGCCGCGCTGACCCTTGCCGATCGGCGACATCAGGTCGACAACCCGCATCGACAGGTCGTTGGCCTTGTTCTCGAGCCGGATCCGCTCGTCGGGATAGCGCGGCTTGAGGTTGTCGAAGGCGATCCGGGACTTGGTCTTGTCGGGTTCCTCGAAGTTGACCGTCTCGACCTTGAGCAGCGCCAGGTAACGCTCGCCCTCCTTGGGCGGTCGGACCTGGCCGGTGACCGTGTCGCCGGTGCGCAGGTCGAAGCGCTTGATCTGGCTCGGACTGACATAGATGTCGTCGGGCCCGTACAGGTAGTTCCAGTCCTGCGACCTCAGGAAACCGTACCCTTCGGGCAGGATCTCGAGGACGCCCTCGCCGCGGATGACCGTGTCCTTGTCGAGCAGCGACTGCTCGATCCGGAAGATCAGGTCCTGCTTGCGGAGGCCGGAGTAGTTGGTGATGTTGAGTTCCGAGGCCAGCTCGTGCAGCTCGGCTACGGACTTCTTCTTGAGATCAGCGATATCCACGGGACTCTCCAGCTCTGCCGACAGAGCGGCCGCGTCGGACGCGGTGCGGCGTTTCGGAGCGGAAGCAGGTTGGCAGCGGGTATTCTTATGGAATGTGTGCCGATTGGCGGCACCGTGACGATCGTGCGTTCGGAGGGATTCGGAGCTTGAGAATATGAGCCGCGCCCCGGTCCGTCAAGGTGAGGGGTGAGCGACCCGACCCGATTCTACGCCACCTGGCGCGAACAGCGGCTGGAGGGGGACCGCCTGGTGCTCGACGGGGTGGTGGCCCCGGGCCACCGCGGTCCCTCGTCCGAGCTGGCCCGGTTCCTGGCCGCCTGGCCGGGCGCCTGGTACTGGTCTGACGACGCCGGAACCGGCCTGGTCCTGATCCGCGGCTCGGCACCGGCCCGCCCCGAGCGCTGGCTGTGGCACGGCGCCCTGCTGGCCCTGACCATCGTCACCACCTTCGCTGCGGGGGCGATCCTGGCCCACACCATCACCCCGCCGGTCACCGGCCGGGGGGTGAGCGGGGTGGTCAACGGGGTGCTGGTGTTCGGCGAGTTCCTGGTCCAGGGTGGCTGGCGCTACCTGCTGCCGGGATGGTCGTTTGCGGTGCCCCTGCTTACCATCCTGCTGGTCCACGAGCTGGGTCATTACGTCGCGGCACGCCGCTACGCCATCGACGTGTCGCCACCGTATTTCCTGCCGGTGCCGCCCACCCTCTCGCCGATCGGCAACCTCGGAGCCTTCATCCGGATCCGTACCCCGGTCTACGACCGCCGACAACTGCTGGACGTCGGCGCGGCCGGGCCGCTGGCTGGATTCGTGGTGGCGCTCGTGGTGCTGTGGTGGGGCTATCGCACCTCGACCCGACTCGACGTGCCGACCCTCGACGCGCCAACGATGGTGGCTATGGCCGGGCTGCCGTTCGAGGTGGGCGATTCGCTGCTGACCCGGGTGCTTCGCGACCTGGTGCTGCCAGGTAGTGGACCGGTGATGCTGTCGCCGATGGCGTTCGCCGGCTGGGTGGGAATGTTCGTCACCGCGCTCAATCTGCTGCCACTGTCGCAACTCGATGGCGGTCACGTACTGTTCGGCCTGGCCGGCAGGCGCCAGACCGCGATTTCACTCTTCGCGGTGGTGGGGTTGGTCTGGCTCGGCTTTCAGGCACCGATGTGGTGGGTGTGGGTGGCGCTGACGTTCGCGATCGGTCGGGGTGGCTGGAGCCACCCGTCGGTGGTGCTGCCGGAGCGCGGGGTGCTTCGGCAGGGAAGAATCACCGCGATGGCGTGCCTGGCGGTGTTTGCACTCACCTTCGTCCCGGTGCCATTTCCGTGAATGCCGGCGTCGACATTGCCACCGCCGTCGGGGTACGCCCCGGTGTCCCGTTGCTCCCCTGACTCGCTGAGGCCGAGATGGAATTGCGCGACCCGATCTCCCACCTGCGTCACGAACTGACCCAACCGCTGTCGGTGCTGTTGGCAGACGTGCAGATGATGCTGCTCGACGCCGAAGCGCTGGATCCGAAACTCGAATCGGGTCTGCGCGAAATCGAGCGACAGGTGCTCCGGATGCGCACCATCCTGCAGGAGTCGCGCAAAGCCGGTGACTGAGCCACGTCGTCAGCGCCCGTCGACGGGCTGGCTCGACCGGATAATCGGCGAGCGATCACCGTCGAAACTTGCCCGCCTGGTCGCCCGCCACGAGGAACTGGCGTGGTCGATCGGTGCGGGTCTGTTGTTGCTGGTGGTGTTCCTGTTCTCGGTCGGATCAGATGCGCCGCTGTGGGCGCTGCGTTCGGGCTACCTGGTGGTGGCGATCATCTGCGGCTACCAACCTGTCCGTCACCTGTTCAACGGCCTGCGTCAGGGCGAGTTCCGGTTCGACATCGACCTGTTGATGGTGGTGGCCGCCATCGGTGCCGCGATCGTGGGGGCGTGGGCCGAAGGGGCCTTCCTGCTGTTCCTGTTCGCGCTGGCCAACGCGCTGGAGAGCTATGCGCTGGATCGCGCACGCGGAGCGATCCGGGCCCTGGTCGAACTGGTGCCGGACACCGCACGCGTGCTCATCGACGGTCGCGAAGCGGTGGTGCCGATCGAGCGAGTGCGCCAGGGCGATATGGTGGTGGTCCGCCCGGCGGAGCGGATCGCCGTCGATGGCGTGGTCAGTGCCGGCAGTTCGGCGGTGGACCAGTCGCCGATCACCGGCGAGTCCGTGCCGGTCGACAAGGGGGTTGGCGACGAGGTGTTCGCCGGCACGGTCAACGGCGATGGGGCACTCGAGATCCGCGTGACGGCGGCGATCGGTGACCGCACCCTGGACCGCGTGATCCGGCTGGTCGAGTCCTCCCGGGCCGCCAAGGCGCCGACCGAGCGTGCCGCCGAGAGGTTCGAACGCTGGTTCGTGCCGTTGATCCTGCTGGCCGACGTGGTGCTGATAGTGCTGCCGCCGCTGCTCGGCTGGATGGACTGGCAGGCGTCGTTCTATCGCGGAATGACCGTGCTGGTTGCGGCCTCACCCTGTGCCCTGGCGCTGGGTCCGCCAGCGGTGATGCTGGCCGGCATCGCCCAGGCGGCAAGGCGCGGCGTGCTGATCAAGGGAGGCGTGCACCTCGAGGCGCTCGCCACGATCCAGGCCATCGCCTTCGACAAGACCGGCACACTCACCGTGGGGCGGCCGGAAGTGACCGACGTGGTGTCGATGCCGGGTGTCAGCGCCGAATCGCTGGTGGCGATTGCAGCGGCGGTGGAGTCGCGCTCTCAGCATCCGCTGGCACAGGCGGTGGTGCGCCTGGCCGGGAAGCAGCAACTGGAATTGCCGGCAGCAGGTGACCTGCAGTCGATCACCGCCAAGGGCGTCCGAGCCGACGTGGCAGGAGAGCCGGTCCTGATCGGTTCGCTCAAGTTGTGGCAGCATCCCGACGACCTGCCGCCGGACGAGGTGGTCGACGCGGTCGGCCAGGTCGGGGCGCGGGGCCAGAGCGTGATGGTGGTGCGTCACGGTCCTCGCTGGCTGGGCGTGCTCGGACTCTCCGACCTGCCGCGCGAGTCGGTGGGGCCGGCCCTGGAGCAGATCAGGAAGATGGGCATCGGGCCACTGGTGATGCTCACCGGCGATCATCGCGCGGTGGGGGAGGCGATCGGCAGGGAAGTGGGAATGGACCAGGTCATCGCAGACCTGCTGCCCGAGCAGAAGGTGACCGCATTGAATGAATTGATGGCACAGCACGGACCGATGGCGATGGTGGGCGACGGCGTCAACGACGCGCCCGCACTTGCGGCCGCCACGGTCGGGATCGCGATGGGTGGCGCGGGTACTGCTGCCGCGCTGGAGACCGCCGACGCTGCGCTGATGGGTGACGATCTGGCCCGGTTGCCGTTTGCCGTGGCACTGGCCCGGCAGGCCCGCAGCCTGCTCAGGCAGAATCTCGCGATTGCCGGCGGGATGATGACGCTGCTGCTGATCCTGGCCGCCAGCGGCCAACTGGGCATCGGTGCGGCGGTCATCGGCCACGAGGGCAGCACGCTGGTGGTGATAGCCAACGCGCTCCGGATGCTGAGGTTCGAGGGGAGAGGGTGAGAAGGGAGAAGGGAGAAGGGAGAAGGGAGAAGGGAGAAGGGAGAAGGGAGAAGGG
>CBFGRM010000074.1:0-9418 GCA_965651205.1 uncultured bacterium | reverse complement strand
CTGCACGTCGGCAATGTCGCTCCGGTGATCGGCGGATACGGGCTGCTCTACGATGCCGACAGTCTGGTCGCCGCAGACGATCCCACCACGTTCGTGTTGACTCCGCCCAAGGGCCTCTGTCCCGGCGACCATTTCCGTGCCGGCCTTATCGCGACCGACGCCGAAGGTGACCAGCTCTCGGTGGTGGCCCGCTACCGCGAGACCGGCGCGAGCACCGACCTCCAGCACACCGGTGGCAACATCTGGGTGGCCGATATGACCGCTCCCGCAATGCCGGGCAGCTACACCATCGAGTTCACGGTGCAGGAGGTGCCTCCCGACAAGTCGGCGACGGTGCGAATGACCATCATCGTCATCGAATGTGACCAGCAACGCGACGAAACACCGCGAGTCGCCATCGGGAATCCGGTCACCCCGCCGGATATTGCCGCCGCGCCTCGTGATCCGACCAGTCAGGTGATGATCGGCACCATTGCCGGATTGACTGCCGAACCCGCGTTCGCGGGGACCCCGGGACCTGGCGGTTCGGGTGGTGGCCCGGCCGAGGCAATCGCGGACACGCTGGCGGCGCTGCTCGGCGAAATCGAGGGCAACGGCCGTCCACCGGTGGAGGCCTATGTGCTTGCCACTGGCGGCAGCACCGGGCCGGTGGCCCGACTGTTTGCGATCAACCGCAGTGACGTGCCGCTCCGGATTGCGCCGCAGGCCGTGGTGCTCGAACCAGTGCAGATCACGCCGGCGATCCAGTCCCGGGTGACCGATCTGTTGCAGCGTTTCGTCGCGGCAGGTGGAGTGCCGACCACGCTCGACGCCTATTGCCTGGAGTTCCTGCGACGGCCGCCCGCCGCTGGCACGCTGATGCGCATCGCCGCTGCCGATGTGGCCGCACCGTTCGACCGGTTCGGCGGCATCCTCGGCGCTGCGGAGCGGATCCGCGACGGGATGGGCCTGAGTCCGGACAGTGACCCGGCGGAGTATTTCCACGCGATCCGGCAGTGGTCGATCTGGACGGTGGCCGAAGGGTTCGACGCCAACGAGTTCGCGGCTGAGTTCGTCAACACCACACGACGAAATGTGGAGGAGGGTGGCGGCGCGTGGGGCGACGATCTGGAGACTCGGGTCCGCGCGCTGGTGCCCAACCGTTGGAATGACGTTCAGAAGGTGATTCGCGAAGCCGGATTGACCAACGATTGACCCGTGCCGCTGCAATCAGCGGGAGGAAGCCGATGCGGTTCCGTGTGCGATGCACGATGATCCTGACCTTGCTCATTGCCTGGCCGTGTCTGCTCCCGGCCCAGGGCGATCGGGCAGCGACGCTGACGATCCGGCTCGATGGCCTGTCGTCGGCTCGACTGGTGGAGGCCACGCCAACTGGCCGTCGCGACCTGGCACAGGTGGTGGCTTCGGCACCGACCAGCCTGCCGATGGCGGCCATCAACGCCGGCAAGGGTACCCGCACCCGGGTCCTGCTCGACACTGCCGCGAATGAACCGACTCTGGTGCTGCAGTCGTCGGAGGTGGTGGACCGTCAATGTGCGGCACGCGAGAAGGGTGACGCGGGTGCCTGCGACGAGGTGGCGGTGCTGATCGGTGGTCGAGATGCCGATATGACCCTGTCGTCGATCGATGGGGTGATCAATGTCATCACCCGACAGCCCTGGCCGAGGTTCACGGTCGGGGTGGAACTCAGTCACAACAGCTTCACCTCGCTCGAGGACGTCGCTTGTGACCAACCCGGTGTGTCGTCGTGCACGGCCGACGACAATGGCATCGGTTATGGTGGCTTCGTCGAGTACGGCCTCACACCCGGGCTGGGCCTCGGCTTGCGCTACGAGCGGACGGAGTTTGCCGTCGACATCGTGAATGGCAGCGAGTTCCGCCACGACGTGTCGGTGACACGGGTCGAGGGCTATGGCCACCTGCGGCCGTTCGGGACGGGTCGGTTCAGTCCGTTCGGATATGCCGGTTGGGGCTGGTACCAGAACCGGAGTGAAGTGCTCGAGTTCGGTGACCTGGTCGGGGAGCGCGACCAGAGTGGCGGCCGGACGTTCGGTGGCATCGGTGTCGATATGCGGGTGGGCGATATGCTGGGATTCCGCTTCTCGACCGGCTATGCCACCGGCGGCCGCAACGATGCCGACAACGCCTTCCGCAGTTCCTTCGCGGCCACCTTCCGGTTCTGAGGATGACGACTATGCGACAGCTCATTGCGGGGCGCCGCGGCGCGCTACTGCTGTTCACCCTGAGTGCCGCACTGGCGAGTTGCAGTGCGAAGGAGACGGAGTTCTTCACCTTTGTCGACCAGGGCCGTGGCGAGATCGTGGCCTTTGTCGACGGCACGCCGGCAGGCGCAACGGTGCGCCTTGTCGGCGAAGGCATCGACGTCTCGGGACTGGCCGACGAGGAAGGCCACGTCTTCAGCGGCCTTCCCGAGGGCGCATACACGCTCACCGTCACGCCACCACAGGGGATGTCGTGCGTCCCGACCAGCGTGCAGGTGACACTGGGCGCAGCGACGCTGGATGGCGTGGCGTTCTTTGACTGCATTCCGATGCCCGGCTCGATCAACTTCACGCTGACCGGGGTCAGCGCTTCGACACTGTTCCCGCTCACGCTCTCCGGGGCCGGCAATCTGTCCGGACAGCTCGGGCTCGCCGGGTTGGAGTTCGGCCAGGCGGTGCCGGGCACCTGGAACTGGATATTGGGCAGCAGCGACGACTACACCTGCCTGCCGGGTGAGGGCAGTTTCACGCTGGAGCCCGGTGGCAGCTACTCGCAGGCGATCAGTTGCGCCGCCAACACCGGCGGGTTGTCGGTGACCGTGCTGGGAGCAACGGCAATGGTGTCGTTCAGCGGTCCGGAGAGCGGCAGCTCATCGGTGGGTGGCTCGCCGGTCAGTTTCGACGACCTCACTCCCGGAACGTACACCGTCAGCGTGAGTTCGCCGGACGGGTTCACCTGCCTGCCGTCGAGCAGCCAGGTCACCGTGACGGCAGGAGAAGTCACCCAGGTGGTGTTCGAGTGCGAGGCGCTCACCGGTACCATCACCGCTACCGTCGCCGGTGCCACCGCACAGGTCAACTACAGCGGTGCAGCGAGCGGCGGTGGTGCAGTCGGCTCGACACCAGTGGCGTTCAACGACCTGCCTTCCGGCAGCTACACCGTAGTTGTCGAGTCGCCCGATGGATTCACTTGCGAGCCGGAGAGCATCGCCGTCACGCTCGATCCGGGGGAGACCGAAACTGTCGCCTTCACCTGCGAGGCGGAGCCCGCCGAGGAGGCGGTGGAGTACGATGTCGACCTGGGCGGACTGCAGGCTCCCGGTGTGGTTGCGGCTGGCATCTATCAACGCGCCGTGCTCAATGCCGCTCTGGTTGCTGTGGCCACTATGAACCTGCGGGCGTTCGGAGGCAACACATTTTACGGGACATCACCCGACCGGATCGGTTTTGGTGGCAGCAGCGGATGGGAAATTGATGCCCTGTTCCCGGTGGCAGCGCTGGTATTCCGGATCCAGGTGCTGCGGCTCTGTGCGCTCAATGCCACGCTGTCGGCCAGCAACTTCATCACGATCGGGCACTACAACGCGGCACTGGTGCTGCTGGCGAGCAATCAGATAACCGCGACCGGGTGCTTCAACTATCCGGTTCCCGATGGCGCGCGCTACATCCGCTTGAGTGGTCCGGGGGTAGGCTTCGCGGACATAAACCTGATCCGGCTGATTGGTCTGTTGGTGCCGCCGCCCTGATCCAATGGTGGCCGCGACTCAGAACGGGCGGTCGGTGGCGGAAGCACGCCACTGATCGCCCGGTTGCGCGGTTGCCACGGTAGCGACCGGCGGATATGGTTGAGTGGCAGGGAAATTCCCCCACTGCCGGGAAGGTCCGATGCGGGTCTCGTTGTCGCTTGCGCTGCCGCTCCTCTTTGGGGTCCTGTCACCTGGCAGCCTGTCACCACAACTGCCTGGCGGCACACGGACGCTCGTCCCGCCTGCACTGCTGGCACCGGCTGATTCACTCAACGACCAGAGCCGATATCAGGCCGCCATCGTCGCAGCGTGTGGCAGTACCTCATCGGCAACCAGGAACGAACTATTCGGCACCGAGCAGCGGTTGGCTCGGGCAGCCGGATTGCCGAATGCGACTGCCGCCGATTGGCATCGACTCGCCTGCATCCGGGCGCTGCTCGATGTCGACAACGCACTCGGTCGAGAGGGGCTGCAGATGCCGCTCGGCGCAGGGTGGCAGGAGGGTGCCACCAATGCCTGGCTGCAGGCACTGCGGCTTGATCCCGGCTACGAAACTGCCGCAGATGGTTTGGCGGTGCTGGCGCTCGACCAGGCCTTTCCGCGGAAGGGCGCCGCGGTGCGCGCGGCATTGGCCACCGCGGTAGCAACAGGCGCGGCATCGCCGCCGGCCGTTCGCGGCTGTGCCCTGCTTGCAGTGCGGGACGGCGATCCAGTGACAGCGCGCCGATGCGTCGAGCTTGGGCTGGCGGATGGCGCCGACTCGACCTGGCAGTTGCTGCTGCGCAGTCGACTTGACGCTGCGGCGCACGACACAGTCGCGATGATGCGGAGCTTCGACCTGGCCCTGAAGTCCGCTGCCGACGACGCGGCGTGGGCAGAAGTCGGCTGGCACCTGCGCTGGTTCGTCGAGCCGGAGGAGTGGCAGCAGTGGACAGAACTGGCGGCGAGCGAGCGCGCCAGGTGGGTGCGCGAC
Source organism: uncultured bacterium (assembly GCA_965651205.1). Taxonomy (GTDB): domain Bacteria; phylum Gemmatimonadota; class Gemmatimonadetes; order Gemmatimonadales; family GWC2-71-9; genus Palsa-1233. Next base: position 4,697 of record CBFGRM010000074.1, on the reverse strand, counting down.
CGACTCACCACCCGCGACGTGCGCGACGCGCGCAATCTTGGGTCGCGACTGGCGGCGCACTTCGAGCGACTCGATTACGTGGAGGAGCATTTCCGGCGCGACATTCCGCGAAATCAACGTGGCAGGCTGGCGGTTGCGGCGGTCCCCGAAGACGGTTCGCGCGGCGCCGACCCGGACCGGGTTCGCTTCACGCACCAGCCTGAGGCCGTCGCGGCGGCTCCGTTCCGACTGTATCGGCCCTGGAGTCCGCTGCTAGATGATCGCGGCAGCGTATATCTGCGCTATGGCGAGCCGACCAGACTGGTGCGCTGGCGCAGCACCATCCAAAACAACTTCAACCTGCGGGAGGGCTGGTATTACCAGCTCGACGGTCGAGCGCTGGTGCTGCAGTTCGAGGGAGAACAGTTCGACGGCAGTCCCGATGCCACCCGCCTGGTGGCGGGCGTGCTGGGTCAATATTTGTGCGCGTTCGACGGAGTGCGCTGTGCTATGGTGCAGCGCCTGGCGTGCTTCGAACGGCAGCGGTGCAGTACCGACACGACCTACTCCCCCATCACGGTGGAGGAAATCGATGCGCTGGAGCGCGACGACGAGGCGATGATCGCGGTGGCCACCAGCAGCGACCACAACGCACCCCGGACGGCTGCATCGATCACCACCGTGGCACGTCTGCACCGGGTCTGGGATGCGGCCAGCGGTGCCGTGCTCGCGGTGGTGCCCTATGCGTTCCGGGTCGGCGACGTGGCCCGGGACTCTGACACTTCCGGAGTGACCGCCACGCTTCACCTCACCTTCCGCCAGTGGGATGAAGAGGCCGCGCTGTGGCTGGCAACCGACTACACACGCAGGTTGCGGTTTGCGGGCCGACCCGACGACAACGCGTACCTGACGGGCTACAGTGTCATCCCGTCGAGTGTGGGTGTGGCTGCGTGGTCACTGTATGCCGCGCAGGATTCGTCGCGCGGCGGCAGGGCCTGGGCCGAAGGATTGAGGGCGTTGTCACAGGCAGCGCCGGCTATGTCGGACCTGATCGTGGGAGCGGAGTCGCAAGGACAGGTATGGACCACCACCGGCGGCACCGCCGTGCCGCTGGGTCCGCTGGGCGCATTCGACAGGCAGCAACCGGTCTCACTCTACTGGCAAGTGCAGAACGGCAGAACCGAGTCCTCCTCTCGGGTGACGATCGCACTGTTCAAGGGAGGCGCTGGTGACAACGAACGACCAGTGCTCGAGGTTGCCTTTGATGCATCGATCAGCCCGGGTCTCAACGAGATCCAGCGCACCTTGGGGGTCGAAGATCTTGAGCCGGGCCGCTACCGGATCGAAGTAGGGGTGCGGATCGGAGCGGCAAACCTGAGCCGGTCTGCCCCACTGCTGCTGCACTGAAGAAATGCGTCGGAGTGATCCCGGTTGCGTTGGCCGGGTGACCGCCTGGAGGCGGTTGTGTGGTAGCGTGACGGATGATCCGTCGCATTCTCGTGCTCGAACTGTGGCCCAGCTCCCGGCCGATGCCCCGGCCCACGCCACTGCTGCTGTTGCCTCTGGGTGAGAATCGCGCTGCGGTGGCCCTGGACGACCTCAGTCCCGAGGAGGTCCTCGCGGAGCTGCTGAGTCGTGGGGTGGCGGTGCGGGGGTCGCGGGTGGTGGAGGCGTGAAGCGGCAAAGTTGATTCCGTGGCCCCCCGACGGCAGTTTGCGGCCGATGCTGTCAACCGCCCCCGGCCTGGTGGCCGACCTGATATCCTCCATCGAGGGGTTCCTGGGACTCTTCGGCGTCGAGCTCGAAACGGCCCGCCGTCAGGGGCTGCGCATCGTCGCGATCCTGCTGCTGGCGGTGCTGGCGTGGTACCTGGTCAGGCTGGTGTCGGCGCGGCTGCTCAAGGTCACCGACGACGGCGACGACACCACGCTCTCCCTGCGCGAGAAGCGCGCCCAGACGGTGTCCGGTCTGCTCCGCGGGGTCGGCCGGCTGGTGATCATCACCTTCGTCGTGATCCTGATCCTCGACACCTTTATGAACATCACCCCGCTGCTGGCCGGAGCGGGGATCATCGGGCTGGCGATCTCGTTCGGCTCACAATCGCTGGTCAAGGATGTGATCTCGGGGTTTTTCATCCTGATGGAGCGTCAGTTCGACGTGGGCGACGTGGTGCAGCTTGCAGGCAAGTCGGGCACGGTGGAACGGATGTCACTCCGGATGGTGATGCTGCGCGACGTTGACGGCTCGGTGCACGTGATCCCCAACGGCCAGATCGCCGCGGTGACCAACCAGACCCGTGGCTGGTCGCGCGCCATCATCGACATCGGCGTGAACTACGGCAGTGATGTCGATGCCGCGATCGACGTGCTGGCAGACGAGGCCAGGAAGCTCGCGGCAGAGGATGCCTGGGCACCCAAGCTGGATGGCCGGCCGGAAATCCTCGGCGTGCTCGAATTGCGCGAGAACGCGGTGATCCTCAGGGTCCAGTTCCGCACCCGACCCGGCAAGCACTGGGAGGTGGGCCGGGAGTTCCGCCGTCGTGCCATCATCAGGTTCGACCGCGAGGGGATCAGGATCCCCTATCCGCACCGCACCGTGCACGTGCGCCACCTGGACGACCAGGGTACGGTCACTGACGACGACATCGCCGCCGCGGGGGGCGCGTGACACTCCGGCTCTACAACACGATGACGCGCAGCGTCGATCGGTTCGTTCCGATCGCGCCACCGGACGTGTCGCTGTACACCTGCGGACCAACGGTGTACAACTTCGCCCACATCGGCAACTTCCGGACATTCATCTTCGAGGACGTGCTCCGCCGCTGGCTGGAGGCCAGCGGTCACGAGGTGTTCCACGTGATGAATCTCACCGATGTCGACGACAAGACCATCAACGGCGCGCTGGCTGCCGGTGTCACGCTGCGCGAGCACACGGCACAGTTCATCGATGCATTCCACGAGGATCGCGAGTACCTGCGAATCCTGCCGGCACACGCCTACCCGCGTGCCACCGAGTACATCGAGCCGATGATCGCGCTGGTGCAGTCGCTGCTGGACAAGGGGATCGCATACCGCGGTGACGACGGCTCGGTTTACTTCGCGATCGCGCGGTTTCCGGCCTACGGCCGGCTGTCGCGACTTGACACGCGCGAACTCCAGGGCGGCGCCAGTGGTCGCACCTCGGCGGATGAGTACAGCAAGGAGGATGCGCGCGACTTCGTGCTGTGGAAGGCGGCACGGCCCGAGGACGAGAAGGTGGCGGCCGCGTGGGACGCACCCTTCGGTCGCGGGCGCCCGGGCTGGCACCTCGAGTGCTCGGCGATGGCACTGGACCTGGTCAAGGAGCGGCTTGGCACCAATGTGCTCGACATTCACGCTGGTGGCGTCGACCTGATCTTTCCGCACCACGAGGATGAGATCGCCCAGAGCTGCGCTCACACCGGCGAGGAGGAGTTTGCCCGCTTCTGGTTGCACGGCGAGTTCCTCACGATGGCCGGTACGAAGATGAGCAAGCGGTTCGGCAACTTCCTCACCGCGCGCGACCTGCGCGAGAACGGCGTCGAGGCCGCGACGGTGCGCACCAGCTTTGCCACCACGCACTACCGCGCCCCGGCCGACTTCAGCGACGCCGCACTCGACGCCGCGCGCGAGGGCTCCCGAAGACTGGGTGCGTTCGACACCCGGCTCCGCGAATCGGCCACCGGCTCGTCGACCGGCTTCGAACTGGCCGCCACCCGGCTGGCGACCGACTTCGCCGCCGCAATGGACGATGACCTCAACACCCCCCGGGCCCTGTCGGCCCTGTTCGAGGCGGCCCGCGAGGGCAACCGGCTGCTGGACGAGGGCGAGGAGCCGACTGCCGCCTTCGTGACAGAGTGGGACCGGGCCACCTGGGTGCTCCAGGTGGTGCCCCGGGGCATCGAATCGGCTCGGATCGTGGCCGGCAGCGCCGGCTCCGCCGAGTTGACGGCCGAGCCGCCCGCCCAACCGGACGCGGCTCGTCAGTGGGCCCACGACTGGGCCGCACGCCGACTGGCGGCCAAGGGTGCCCGCGACTGGGCCGAGGCCGACCGGATCAGGGACCTGCTGGCGGCGGCCGGCTGGGAGGTCCGCGACGCCCGGGACGGCTCGGCCGAGGTGGTGAAGCGGTAGGTCCTGAGGGTTCTGCTATCCAGCCCGTTGACGCCCTCTTGCGGCCCCGCTATTCTTGGGGTCTGCCGGGGAACCGGGCTTTTTTGTGGCTGACGTAGCTCAGCTGGTAGAGCACCCGATTTGTAATCGGGCGGTCGTGGGTTCGAATCCCACCGTCAGCTCCAGCGAGGTGGGCGTCGGAACGCGATCCGGAAGATGGGCAGGCCGCGGTGGGGTGGCCGAGTGGCTAATGGCAGCAGACTGTAAATCTGCCGGGTTTACGCCCTACGTAGGTTCGAATCCTACCCCCACCACTAGCTGGCGCGGGAAGCGACCGTTGCGGGTGTAGCTCAGTTGGTAGAGCATCAGCCTTCCAAGCTGAGGGTCGCGGGTTCGAGTCCCGTCGCCCGCTTGCTCGCGTAGCTCAGTTGGCAGAGCACATCCTTGGTAAGGATGAGGTCACCGGTTCGATCCCGGTCGCGAGCTTCTGGTGGCAGTCGGCAGGTGCGGGGCAGGTCCCGCCCGCACGGCATCATTGTGGCAAGCGCAATCGCGCGTCGCGAGCGACGCGTCAACAAGAACGAGGGA
>CBFGRM010000073.1:0-9679 GCA_965651205.1 uncultured bacterium | reverse complement strand
GGGAGAAGGGAGAAGGGGAGAAGGGAGAAGGGGAGATCGCCGTAGGGGCCGGGCAGGCCCGGCCCGTGCAGATGTTGCCCACGTGAACAAACGGGCGAGGCGTGCCTCGCCCCTACACCGTCCCCAGGTCTATTCCTCCAGCTTCCAGTTCCTCAAGCAGGTCGAGCAGGCCGGCGGCCTCCCAGCTCCGATTGCGCTTCGAATCCGACAGCGGCAGGAGCACACCGGCTTCCACAAGCTGATTCAGGGCATCGTGTACTGGTCCCTTTGACCTCATCGTGACGGCGGCGGCCACCGGGCTGGTGATCACCGGATGTGCTGGCAGCAGGTCGATCACCGCCCAGGCTGCCGCATCGGCCCTGGGATTGGCGGCCGCCCGCAGTTGCTCGCGCCATCTCTCCATCAACGACTCAACCTTGCCCAGGTACCGCATTGCCAGATTCGCGGCGTGCGTGGTCGTTGCAGCGAAGTGCTCGATCCATTCCACCACCCCATCGCCGCGGAAGCGGGTGAGACCCGAGATGTAGCGGTCCCGCGAGTGGGCAAGCACCACGCTGATCGGCGGCACGTATGCGGGTGCCACCCCGCGACGGCGGAGGATCACGTGGATCAAGGCCCGACCGGTCCGACCGTTGCCGTCAGCGAAGGGATGGATCGTCTCGAACTGCGCGTGTACCAACGCGGCCTGAACCAGTGGCGGCAACAGGTCGTCGTTCATCACCGCATACAAGTCTCCGAGCAACCGCGGTACTTCCTCCACCGGCGGCGGCACGAAATCCGCGCCGCACGGCGTGTAATCGTTGCCGCCGATCCAGTTCTGACCAGTCCGGACGCGTCCTGCGATTCCGGGCCGCGGATCGTGCTCCATCAGGCGACGGTGAATCGTGAGGAGTTGCTCCTCCCCGAATCGCTCCGATGTCGCCGCCTCGTTCACCGCCGTCTCCATCGCATCGATGTTGGCCACGATTTCCACCGCGGTGGCGCTCCGTCTTCCACCTGTCTCCATCCGGGCCTCGGCCCTTGCGAGTTCGCGAGCCCCAATCTGGAGCCCCTCGACCCTGGAGGAGGCGATCGATTCGGTGCGGAGCAGCAGGCGCGCCAATGGCGCGAGGGCCGGTTGCGCCCTGTCGTTCAGCTCCCTCACGGACGCCTCCGCCTCACTCACCAACCCCACCACGTCGATGGGGAGAACCAGATCCGCATTCGTCAGTTCATCGGGTACGAAGGCCGGATACTGGCAGGCGCGACGATGCTTCTTCGGCGCGTGGATATGAGGTTGCGACGGCCAGATTCTTGGTACCAGATGTCCCGGCATCTCATCTCCCCAAGCGCAACATCGTATGCCTGACAGGCAAGCCACACCGACATTATAGATACGTACGCTATAGGCCGCAAACGATACCAGCGCACATTGTTAGTATGGTTTACCTATTATCGCGTACTACAGCACGCGTTTCTTGCTCCCTCCTGCCCGCTCGGGTAGCATTCGGGTTGCATCCCGCATCTCTACGGCTTCAACCCGGCAGCGAATGACCGACTCGATCGGCACCGGCCTCTGGCGCACAGCTCGCAGATCGAAACCGCACTGCTGTTCCTTATGATCCTGGCCGCCGCCGCGATGGCTCGCGGCATTGGAGGATGACCTTGCCAGATTCCCGCGGACGTCGCCTGCTCCGGATCACCTTCTGGTGTGCAGTCGTGGTGCTGACATTGAGCGCGATCTACTCCCACCGGTGGTCGCCCGCAATGGGCGACCGGTTGAACGCACTGGCTGCCGGAGCCGATTCGGTAGACCTGACCGAACTGACCAACGCCAACTGGAATCGAGCCTGCCTGGTGGGACCGTACGTCGATCCTGAACGGATCCGGAACGAGGTGAGCCGGGAAGTGCCGCCCGGCGCGGGTCCGGCGATGAACGAAACTGACCACGTATTGCTGCTGCTCCGGGACCGGAGCCTGGTGGCCTACGATCGTATTGATATGGGCGAATTCGATTTCGATGACTGGCCATCGCTCTGCATCCCGCGTGACCAGGCCCGGTTGGTGCCTGGCGTGGACGAGTATCCACGCCCGGTGTGGCAACTGGTCGGCCCGACGATAACGGCACGCCAGGATCAATAGCGACCCCGGGCACGCCCGCCCCGCGCAGGTTCTGCAACGTAAACGACAAGCGAGGCCTGCCTCGCCCCTACGTCGGGAGATGCCCCAATGCCGTCAATGCTTCGCAACGTCCTCGCGGTCGCGGCCGGCATCGTGCTGGGCGCGATGGTAAACGGCGGCCTCATATCGCTCTCCCCGTCGGTGATTCCGCCACCGGCAGGGGTCGATCCCACCGACGCCGAGTCACTGAGGCAGTCGATTCACCTGTTCCAACCCAGGCACTTCATCTTTCCGTTCCTGGCTCACGCGCTCGGCACCCTTGTCGGTGCGTACGTCGCGTACCGGCTCGCCGCGACCAAGCGGGAGCAGTGGGCGTGGGCGATCGGCCTGGTGTTCCTGATCGGCGGCGTCCTCGCCGCAACGATGATCCCGGCACCTGCCTGGTTCATCGCCGCCGACCTGCTGCTGGCATACCTGCCGATGGCCTGGCTGGCGATCCGGATGGCCAGGGCAGGGGCAGGCGATCCCGCGGGATCGTGACGCCGAGGGGACCGGCGGGGTCCACTGATCGGACCCCGCTGGTTGGAGCCGCCGTGATCCGCCGAAATCTGCTGATCGCCTCGTCACTCATCATCGCAGTCGGATGTCAGTCACCAACCCTGGCGACGTATCGCGCCGAGGACTGGACCGGCACCTTCCGTCAGGCCGACTTCACCCGCTTCTACAATGTTCACGTTCCCGAACGCGCGGAACCGGGGCCGGTCGCCCCACTGGTGCTGGCGTTCCACGGCGTCGGGCAGAACGGCCGGGACTTCCGCACCCTCACTCGACTGGACGAAGCAGCGGCAGAGTACGGCTTCGTGGTGGTGTATCTCGAAGCAGCGATGGGTGCGTGGGACATCTACGGCGACCTCGCAACTCTGGGACTGGACGAGCCGGGATACGTCCGTCGAGTGATCGACGAAGTTTCGGAGCGCCACGTGATCGACGAGAACAGGATCATCGCGGTTGGCCTCTCCAACGGCGGCGTGTTCGCCCAGCGACTGGCCTGCGAGATGTCGCACCGGATCAGCGGCTTCGTGTCGGTGTCGGCCACTCTGGTCAGGCGAATCGCCAGCGAGTGCGGCGTCGATCAACCGGTCAACGCGTACTACATCGCAGGCAGCGACGATCAGCATTTCCCGGTGGACGGCAACAACGTGCTGCACTCAGTCGACGACGCGATGCGGTTCTGGGCCAGCCACAACAACTGTGACCGCGGCACGAGCCACAGCCAGTCTGCAGACCGAGTCGACGACGGCACCCTGGTGGTTCACCGCAGGTACCGCGACTGCGACGACGGTGGTCGGGTCTGGCTCGACAGCGTGGTGGGCGGCGGACACACCTGGCCCGGCAGCGGTCGCCCTCCGTCGCAGGCTAACGGCATCACCAGCGAGGAAGTCTCCGCCAGCCAGCAGATCGGCCGGTTCCTGACGAGCGACTGGTGACCGGCCGGCGATGACTGATACCGGCGATCTGTTGACGCCCCCAGCGCCCGAACCTCGACCGGTCCCTGCTGATCCCTCGAGGTCCGCCATAGGCCGTCGGCCCTGTCCGGCACCCGGTCACCCATCGATCCGCAGTATACTTTGCGATCCATTCCGGAGGACGGGTGAACTCCTCGGCGTCGCGCATCTCCGACATCCTTGCAAACCTGGATCTCGGCAACCCCGAGCAGGCCGGAGAATTGCTCGCGCTGGTCTATGACGACCTGCGCCGCCTCGCTGCCCGCCAGCTCGAACGTGAACACGGCGCCCGTTCGCTGCAGCCGTCGGACCTGGTGCACGAGGCCTGGCTTCGCCTGGCCGGCAGCGCCGGACTCAAGGTCGAGAACCGGACCCACTTCCGTCGCGTCGCCGCGCGCGCAATGCGCCAGGTGCTGGTCGACGCCGCCAGACATCGCACCGCCGCGAAACGTGGCGGCCCGATGCCCGATCTGACCCTCGAATCCGATGTAATCGACGAGTCGACCACCTCGCTGTCGCTTCTCGCCGTGCACGAGACGCTCGAACGACTCGAGATGCTCGAACCGCGACTGGGACAACTGGTCGAACTGCGCTTCTTCGCCGGACTCACCATCGCCGAGGCCGCCGAGGTGCTGGGAATCTCCGCGCGCACCGCGGCCAAGGACTGGGCCGCGGCCAGGCTCTGGCTCCGCCGCGAACTCACCGCCTGAGCCACCAGTGGCAGACACGGCGTTCCGGGAGCTGATCGCACTGGTGGGTGACGCGCTCGAACTGCCGCCCGATCAGCGCGACACATTCCTGCGCGAACGCTGCGGCGACAACGGCGCACTGCTCGCCGAGGCACGCAGCCTGCTCGCCCTCGATGGGAGCGCATCCGAGGCCGACATCACCGCGGTGGTGTGGCACCAGATGATGGCCACCGCAAACCGGGTTGCGGGACCGGTCACTCATCCCGGCCACATCGGCCCCTACCAGGTGACCGGCCTGCTGGGCGAAGGCGGAATGGGCGTGGTATACAGCGCCCGGCAGGAGCAGCCGATCCGTCGCGAGGTCGCCGTGAAGGTGCTCCGCAGCGGCCTGGCGACGCCGCGCGCAATGGCGCGCTTCGAGCTCGAGCGCCAGACGCTGGCACGACTGGACCATCCCGGGATCGCACGGGTATACGAGGCCGGTGCCACCGACGAGGGCCTGCCCTACCTCGCTATGGAATGGGTGCACGGCGAGCCGATCACGCGCCACTGCATCCGCAAGTCGCTCGACACGCCTGCGCGCTTGGCGCTGATGCGCCAGGTCTGCCTCGCGGTGCACCACGCTCACCAGAAGGGCATCATCCACCGCGACCTCAAGCCGGGAAACATCCTGGTCGCCGAGGTCGATGGGGTCGCCTTCCCGAGAGTGATCGACTTCGGCATCGCCCGGATCATCGACGACAACAGCGACGCTGATCTCACGATGCAGGGCGCGCGCATCGGGACGGTCGAGTATATGAGCCCCGAGCAGGCAGTTCCCGGACACGGCGATGTCGATGTGCGCTCCGACATCTACTCACTCGGCGTGGTGCTGTACGAGCTGATCACCGGGGCACTGCCATTTGCCGCCGAGGAACTGCGCACCGCAGGTCCGGTCGAGATGCGGCGACTGATGCTCGACACCGATCCACCACCGCCGTCGGCACGAGTCGAGAAGCAGGACGGCCAGGCGCGGCTGGCGCGCGACATCGACTGGGTGGTGATGACAGCGCTCCGCAAGGATCCGGATCACCGCTACCAGAGCGCCGACGCACTGGCTCTGGACCTGCTGCGCATCGAGCGAAACCAGCCGGTGTCGGTAGCACCACCCAGCTTGCATTACCGCTTCAGTCGTTTCATCCGTCGCAATCGCACCGCGGTGATCGCGGCCGGTGCGGTTGTCGCTACCCTGCTGGCGGGGATCATCGCGACCACCCTGGGGTTCGTGAGCGCCCGCCGGGCGCAGGCCAGCGCCGAACTGGAGGCAAGCAACGCCGGTGCGGTGACGTCGTTCATCACCGATATGCTGGCTGCCGCCGAGCCCGATCGGGCGCTGGGCAACGTGGTGACAGTGCAGAGCGTGCTTGATGCCGCCGCCGCACGAATCGACAGCACCGACCCGGCAATGAACGACCTGGTCCTGGCCACGATCAGGTTCACGCTGGCCAACAGCTATCGCGAGATCGGCCGGTACGATGAAGCGATCGATCAGTACCAACGGGCACTGGCGACCTGGCGTGAAGTCCTGCCGGAGTCCGACGAGCGGATCGCACGCTCGCTGCACGGCATCGGCAACTCGATGTGGCGCAAGGGTGACCTGCACGGCGCGCTGCGGTACGCGCAACAGGTGCTGACCCTGCGCCAACGCACCGTCGGCCGGTTCGACGCCCGCTACAGCGAGGCAGTCGAGGTGCTCGGCAGCGTGAACGCCGACCTGGGCAACCTCGGCACGGCCGAATCGCTCTACCGCGAGGCAGTGTCACTCGACAGCGTGGTACTCGAAGGCGCGGCCCGCACTCAACTCGGCACCTCGCTCAACAACCTTGCCACCGGACTGATGGATCTCGGCAGATGGGAGGAGGCCGCCGGTGTGCTGCGCCAATCGCTGGCCAACCGACTCGAGCTGCTGCCCCCCGAGGATCCTCGCATCGCGATCACCCTCGGCAACCTCGGCAAGGCACTGACGAGGAGCAACCAGATCGAGGCGGCGCTCGACACCCTGCGTCCTGCCGTGGCGCTGGGACTGAAAGTGATGGGCGACGAACACCCGAGCGCCAACAACATCCTGTTCACCTACGCCGAGGCGCTGCATCGAGATGGGATGCCGGACTCGGCGATGGCGGTGTTGGGTCGCGTGCGCGAGCATCGGGTGCGGCTCAATGGTGAACGGCACTGGCTGGTGGGTCAGGTCGACGTGATGCGGGGAGTCGTCGAGATCGACCGTGGGGACACTCTGGGGGGATTGCGGTTGATGATGGGCGGCTGGGAATCGATGGCCACCGGACTCGGCGAACGGCACCCTGCGGTGATCGAGCGCGCTGACTGGATCGCCGACGTGGTCGAACGGCGCGAGGGCACGCAACCCGCCAGTATCTGGCGGGCGCGTGCCCGGGTGATGTCAGAGCCCGAGTGAGGTCTCAGTGATGAAATTCTCCATCGTGTTGGCTCCACACGTCGAGGTGATGGCCGAGTACAAGTAGATGGCGGAGGCCGTGGTGGGAAAGTTCCCCCAGGCCACCTTGTATGCCTCGGTACCCGGGTGCAGTTCCACCCCGTTCCGCGTCATCCTGGCGTTGTCAAGGGCGTACTTGACGATGCAGGCCCCCGGCAGGTCGCCGACAAGGGAAATGTGATTGTACCAATACTCGGTCTTCTGTCCGTCGTGATGCCAGCAGGCGTAATCCATCCCGTCGACGATCTTGTTCGGATTGGACGTGCCACGACCGGCACCGCAGTTGAAACCGTAGTATGGCACCGGCACCAACGTGACCGAAGGCGGCGGTATGTATGCGGTGGGAGAGCACTCGGCGTCATTGTCGCACTCATTCAGCTTGGCGAGATAAGTGTCCCGGCGGGTGCGGTGCGGGTTCATCGGTACCGCAACCGCTGCGTGGAGATGCGTGACCGTGCGACCGACGTTGTAGTCCTCCCACGGCGCGGTGAGGTTGCCGGTCTTGACGTGGATCCGGTTGCCGGTGAGCAGCCTGGCGACCCGGCCCTTGTGAAGGTGGAAGTCCACCGCATTCCCCTCCGCGAACTTCCACCACGCCCCGTCGAGTCCCTCGGTCACGAAGAAGTCGCCGTTGCCACGCATCACTCCGATGCGATTGCCGTCCAGTTGGTACTTGGTGATGTTGGTGGTGGCGATCACCGACCACGGTCCGCTGGGACCATCCTTGGCGCGCAGCTCTCCGTTGGTCTTGAGCACGGCGATGCGGTTGCCTTCGAGCTGGAATGAAGCCGCCGTGCCGGCGTCGAGAACCCACCACGGCCCCTGAATGCCGTCCTTCATCCGGAACTGGTTGCCTTGCTGGAGGATGCCGATCCGGTTGCCCTCGAGTTGGAAATCGAGCGCGTTCGCCTGACTGTTGACCAGCATCGTGAAGTTGCCGGACATCCCGTCGCGAACCCGAAACGAGCCATCAGTGCCGAGCAGGCCGATGCGGTTGCCCTCGAGCTGAAACTTGGCAACCCCGTCGGCGACGTTGGTCCAGCCACCGTAAATGCCGGTCTTGATCCGCACCGTACCATTGCTGAGCAGCACGCCGATCCGGTTGCCCTCGAGTTGGAACTGGCGCACGTTGGCTACCCCGAGCGTGACCCATTCGGTGTTGCGATCCCGGACAACAAGGGTGCCCACACCGCCGCTCACATCCCGCAGCACGGCAATCCGGGTCCCCTCCCACTGAAATGCCGCAACCCCATCGTCGGCCAGGATCCGCCACTCTGGTTGCCCTGATTTCGAAGTGGCCGGCGTATACAGCACACCTCCCGAGATATAGGCCGGTGACTCGATGATGTAGGGCGCGAACACGGTCCACACCACACCATCCGACAAAGCCCCGGTCGGGTCCACGTCCACGTTTGCACTGCTATGCAACCCGCCGGATGTGACGGTGATGGTGACACTGCCAGCCTTGATGGCGGTCACCTGGCCTTCGGCATCGACAGTGGCGATCGAAGGATCAGAGCTTTGCCAGGAGAGTGGTGCATTGGCCACCTGGTGGTTGTCGGCATTGATGACCGTGGCGGCGAAGGTGAACCTTTCGCCCAGGGTGCCTGGTGTCCACTGCTCGGGAAAGATCTGCACGGATATGATCGGCGGAGGGGCCGCGGCGCGTACCTCGATCATCGCCGTGGCACTCTTGCCCATTCCGCTGGCAGTGATGACGGCATTGCCTGCCGCAGTCGCGGTGACCAGGCCGTTGGCCGATACGGTGGCCACCGCAGGGTTGGCGGTCTGCCAGGTGAAGGCGACTGACGGGATCGGTGACCCGTTCTGGTCAGTGGCCACGGCCGCGAGCGTGAGAGTGTCGCCGATCTGGTACAGGATCGCGCTGTCGGGATTCACTTTCACGTCGTGCACCTCCTGCGCCACCAGCACCGCTACCTGGCTGCTCTTGCCACTGCTGCTGATGGACACCGTGGCGTTGCCCTGCGACATCGAGCGCATCAGGCCGGCGGCCGAAACGCTGACGACCGATGTGTCGGAGGACTGCCACTCCGCCATCCAGTCCGAGAGCGGTTGGCCATTGGCGTCGTTGCCCACCGCCGTCAACTGCTGCTCCAGTCCCACCGCGGTCGGCTGCCACGACGTGGGGGTCACCTCGATCGTCGCCAGCACCTGGGTGACCTTCACCGCGGCGGTGCCGGTGTCGCTGGCGACCACTGCGCCGATCACGGTGTTGCCGATGGCTACGGCAGTCGCCTCGCCGGTGGCCGAGATCGTCGCTGTCTGCTCGTCGTCCGAATACCACGAGATGACGGTGTTCGGGACCACGTGATTGTTGGCGTCGTGTGCCTCGGCGGTGAACTGTTGCCTGGTCTGCAGTGCGGTGGGGGACCAGTCGCTCGGCGTGACCGTCACACTGGCCACCTCCTGCTGCACGATCAGGCTCACCTGGCCACTGGCCTGCCCAACCTTGGCAGTGATCACCGCAGTGCCGTTGGCCACCGCTGTGGCCTTGCCGTCGGCGACGGTCACTGCCGAGGCATTGGAAGTGGACCAGGTGGGGGTGACCCCCGTGACCACCGCGCCATTCTGGTCACGGGCCGTGAGCGTCAGGTTCACCGATGCTCCGATCGCAGTCAAGGTCGTGGCCGAGGCGGCGAGTTCGACCTTGGTCACGACCACATCGGGTGGCGGCGGAGGCGGAGGTGGAGGCGTCGGTGTGACGCTGTCATCTCCGCAGGCAAGGGCCAGAAATACCAGAATTCCGGCTGGAGGCAGGGACTTTCGGGACATCGGGCAGGCTCCTGTGCAGGGACGGGAAGCCCCCGAGGCTCCCCCTGTTCCCTGTTGCGGAATCCCGGGTCGGATTGTGCAGTGAGGCGTGAGTGGTTAGT
>CBFGRM010000072.1:0-10184 GCA_965651205.1 uncultured bacterium | reverse complement strand
CCAGCGTGGCCGGCATAATGATCACGGTCTGGGCGAAGATGATCGGCATCACGCCGGCAGTGATCAGCCGGATCGGGATGAACGTCTTCTGTCCCTCGCGGATCCTGCCGCGACCCATCACCTTGCGCGGGATCTGGATCGGGATTCGCCTCGCTGCCAGCGTCATCGCCACCACCGCTGCGATCATCGCCACCAGCACCGCGAGGAAGAACACCATCGCCGGGAACGAGATCAGCCCGTCCCGCAGGTAGCCGAGCATCGCCAGGGCGCCGGGCCACAGGCCCTGCAGGATCGACACGGTGATCAGCAGCGACATACCGTTGCCGATGCCGCTCTCGGTGATCCGCTCGCCGAGCCACATCACGAAGATTGCACCGGTGGTGAGGATCACCACCATCAGCAGTCGCGACATCAGTCCGGGATTGTTGACCGCGCCCAGGCCCTCGACGAACAGCGAGTAGGTGTAGGCCTGCGACAGCGAAATCAGCACCGTCAGGTAGCGGGTCCACTGGGTGATCGTCTTCCGGCCGTCCTCGTCCTTCTGCATCTTGCTGAGCGTGGGAATCACGCCCGCGCCGAGCTGGAACACGATCGAGGCCGAGATGTAGGGCATAATGCCCAGCGCCAGGATGGTGGCGCGCGAAAGCCCGCCTCCCAGTGCGTCGTACAACTGGAACAGCGTGCCGGCCGCGGTGTTGGAGATCTGCGCCTGCAGCGCCAGCACGTTGACCGTCGGCGACGCGATGTGGGCGCCGACCCGGTAGATGAAGATGACGAAGAGCGTGAAGAGGATCTTCTTCTTCAGCTCTTCGTCGATATTGAGGCCGGGAAGATTGGGGGCCGTCATCAGGCCTCGACCTTGCCGCCTGCCGCCTCGATCTTGGCCCGGGCCCCGGCCGACACCGGCAATCCGGTGACGGTGAGCGGGCGCGACACCTCGCCGTGACCCAGCAGCTTGACCGGGTCGGAGATCTTCTTGAGCTTGCCGGCGGCAACCAGCGTCGCCGGGCTCACCACGTCACCGCTCACCCGCTCGAGATCGCGCAGGTTGACGGCGAGGTAGGTCACCTTGAACGGGTTGGTGAAGCCGCGCTTGGGCAGCCGGCGATAGAGCGGCGTCTGGCCGCCCTCGAAGCCGGGGTTGGTGCTGCCGCCGCTGCGAGCCTTGTGGCCCTTGTGGCCCTTGCCCGAGGTCTTGCCGAGGCCCGATCCCGGACCGCGGCCCAAGCGCTTGCGGCTCTGCCGCGAGCCCGGTGCCGGTGCCAGGGTCGACAGGGTCACCCGCTCGACCGTGGTCTCCTGCTCCTGCTTCTTGGCCATTGTGTTCAGTTCTCCCCGGCCGGCGACACCTCGATGAGGTGCCGGACCTTGTTCAGCATACCGCGCATCGTGGCGGTGTTGTCCACCTCGACGGTGGCCTGATGATGCTTGAGGCCGATCGCGCGGAGAGTGAGCCGCATCGTCTCGGCGTGGCCGATCCCCGAGCGGATCTGCTTGACGCGCAGCCGCTTGGCTTCGGACTCGGCCGGGATGACGGCGGCGTGATACCCGCCTCCCTGGCGACCAACCACTGGATTGCGTCCCATCGTTCAGCTCCCGTGCTGGCGGGAACGGTAGCCGACCTGGTCGACCTCGATCCCACGCTCGCGTGCCACTCGCTCGACCGACACGAGACCGGTCAGCCCGGCCATCGTGGCCCGCACCATATTGTGCGGGTTGTTCGAGCCAAGGCTCTTGGTAAGGATGTCGGTGATACCGGCGCACTCGAGCACCGCGCGCACCGGCCCACCGGCGATCACGCCGGTACCGCTGGCGGCGGGCTTGAGCAGCACCCGTCCGGCACCGTGCTCGCCGATCACCTCGTGGGGGATGGTCGAACCGGTGCGCGGGATGGTGGTCATCGCGCTCTTGGCGGCCTCGACCGCCTTGCGCACCGCCTCGGCCACCTCGTTGGCCTTGCCGGTTGCGACGCCGACGCGTCCCTTGCCGTCGCCCACCGCCACCAGTGCGTTGAACGAGAAGCGGCGACCACCCTTGACCACCTTGGCGACACGATTGATCGCCACGACGTTCTCGGTGAATTCCTTCTCGGCCTGCTCGCCGCCGCGATCCTGACGGTCGCGACCGCGACCCGGGCCGCCGCGGCCGCGACCGCCACCCTGGCCACCGCGTCCCCGGCCACCACCGCCGCCACGTCCCTGCTGAGGTGCCTGGGTGACCCCGGCGTTGCTGGCGGCGCTGTCGCCGCCCGGCTGCGTCGTTTCGTTGCTCATCAGAACTCCAGTCCGCCCTCGCGGGCCCCTTCGGCGACCGCCTTCACGCGGCCGTGAAACTGATAACCGGCCCGATCGAACACAACCTTGCTGATTCCAGCCGACTTGGCCTTCTCGGCGATCAGCTTGCCCACTGCGTGGGCGCGGCCGATCTTGCCTTCGCCCTCGAGCTTGATGCCTTCGCTGTTGTCCGCCACGCCGAGCAGTGCCACGCCGCGATCGTCATCGACGATCTGGGCGTAGATGTGCTTGAGCGAGCGGTATACCACCAGCCGGGGCCGCTCGGCGGTACCGGCGACGTGCTGGCGCACGCGCAAGTGACGCCGACGACGGCGCTCCTGCTGTGAACTGGGTGCGTGAATCGGCCGCATTTACTTGGCTCCGGTCTTGCCCGCCTTGCGGCGAACCTGTTCACCCTGGTAGCGAATGCCCTTGCCCTTGTACGGCTCGGGTGGCCGGACCCGGCGGATCTCCGCCGCGACCTGCCCCACCAGTTCCTTGTCGATGCCCTCGACCTTCACCAGCGTCGGGGTCTCCACCACCAACTTGATTCCCTCGGGCGCCCTGATCTCGACCTGATGCGACAGGCCGACCACCAGGTTGATCCCGAACGGCTTGGGCTCGGCCTTGTATCCGACGCCCTGGATTTCCAGCGCACGGCTGTAACCGTTGCTGACGCCCTCGACCATATTGGCCACCAGCGTGCGGGTCAGCCCGTGCAGCGACTTGTGCCGGGTCGACTCGCTCGGCCGGGACACGTTGATCACCCCGGCGTCGCTGGTGACGGCAATGTCGGCAGGCAGGGTGCGCGACAGGGTGCCCTTGGGACCCTTGACCGTCACCGTTGCGCCGTCGATGGCCACCGACACGCCGTTGGGCAGGTCGACCGGCCGCTTTCCGATACGTGACATCGCGCTCCCCCTACCAGACTACGGCGAGCAACTCGCCGCCGAGGTTGGCCGTGCGTGCCTCGCGGTCGGTCATCAGGCCGCGCGGCGTCGACACGATCGCGATGCCGAGCCCGTTCTTGACGCGAGGGATGTCGCGGCACTTGACGTAGCGCCGCAGTCCCGGCGTCGACACGCGCTGCAATTCGCGGATCACCGGCAGTTCGTTGTGGTACTTGAGGTACAGGCGCAGCGTTCCGGCCGGACCCTCCTCGAGCACCCGATAGTCGGCGATGTAGTGATTGTCGCGCAGCAGCCGCGCAAACTCGGCCTTGAGCTTGGACGCGGGGATGTCCACGCGCTTGTGCCCGGCCGAGCACGCGTTGCGGATGCGGGTCAGCATATCCGCGACCGGATCAGTCATTCCCATTCGATTCTCCTCACGCCACCTGGAGCGACAGCGGTGTCTCGCCCCGGAACGGCCAGCCGAACTCGCGGAGCAGCGCCATCGCGAGATCGTCGCGGCCTGCCGTGGTCACCAGTGTGATGTCCATTCCGTGCACCGACTCGACCTTGTCGAAGTCGATCTCGGGGAAGATCATCTGTTCCTTCACGCCGAAGGTGTAGTTGCCGCGCCCGTCGAACGACTTGTTCGGCAACCCGCGGAAGTCGCGGATGCGCGGAATCGTCAGCGAGATGAAGCGGTCGAGGAACTCGTACATCCGCGCCCCGCGCAGCGTCACCCGGCAACCGACCGGCATCCCGGCGCGGAGGCCGAAGTTGGCGATCGCCTTCTTGGCGCGAGTGATCACGGCGTGCTGCCCGGTGATCAGTGCCAGCTCCTCGGCCGCCACGTCGACCAGCCGCGGCGTCTTGGCCGCCTCACCGAGGCCGACGTTGATGACGATCTTCTCGAGCCGCGGCACCTGGTTCGGGTTGCCGAGCCCGAACTCCCTGGCCAGACGGGTGCGGATCGTCTCCTCGTAGTACTTCTGCAGGCGCGGCTTGCCGATCGACGCCTTGGGCGCCTCCTCGAGCGTCAGCGTCGACGCACCCTTGCCACCCGACGGCGCCTTGGTCGCCTTGGGGGTCTTGGCCGGCTTGGCGGCAGCCTTGTTGCCGGCGGCGTTGCCGCCCTTGCCCTTGCTCTTGGTCGCCATCTTCAGCGGTTCCTCGGGATCGTGTCACCGGACTTGACGGCGATCCGTTCAATCGTGCCGTCGGCATCCTTGCGCCGGCGGATCCGGGTCGGGGTGTCGGTCTTCGGGTCGATCAGCATCACCTTGGAGTGGTGCATCGGCGCCGGAAAGTGGACGATGCCGGACTCGGTGGTCTGGGTCGCCTTGCGGTGACGCTTGGCCATATTGAGGCCGTCGACCACCACCCGGCCGGTCTTGGGGAAGACCCGCAGCACGGTGCCGCGCTTGCCGGCTTCTTCACCCGAGATGACCTGGACGGTGTCGCCCTTGGTGATGTGCAGCTTGATCCGGGCCGGGGTCGGCTCGGTGCGCACACGCTTCGCCTTGCGATGCACGAGCGGCTTCATTTCAGAGCACCTCCGGAGCCAGCGAGACGATCTTCATATAGCGCTTCTCGCGGAGCTCGCGCGCCACGGGACCGAAGATGCGCGTCGCCCTTGGTTCACCCTTGTCATCGATCAGTACCGCGGCGTTCTCGTCGAACCGGATGTAGGACCCGTCCTTGCGGCGGACCTCCTTCGCGGTCCGGACGATCACGGCCTTGGCCACGTCGCCCTTCTTCACCTGGCCCGACGGGATCGCGTCCTTGATCGCCACCACCACCTTGTCGCCAAGGGAGGCGTAACGCCGGCGCGAACCGCCCAGCACGCGGATCACCAGCGCCCGCCGGGCGCCGGAATTGTCCGCAATCTTGAGAATGCTCTCCTGCTGCACCATCGCTGTTCTCCCGGGGCCTTACTTGGCCCGCTCGACGACCGCGACGGTGCGCCAGCGAACCGTCTTCGCCAGCGGTCGGGTCTCCATTATGCGCACCGTGTCGCCGGCCCGAGCCTCGTGCTCGTTGCGGGCCTTCACCTTGGTGCTGCGGGTGATCTGCTTGCCGTACTTCGGGTGCGTCAACCGACGGACGAGCAGGACGGTGATCGTCTTGTCCATCTTGTCGCTGACCACCAGTCCCTGCCGGATCTTGCGGGCCTTGCGCTCTGCGCCCGCCGGCCTGGTCGTTTCACTCATCTCGCTCAGCCCTCGCGCCGCTTCTGGCCCAGGATGGTCTGCACCCGCGCGATGTCGCGGCGCAGCACCCGGAACTGCATCGGGTTCTCGATTGATTCGGTCGCCTCGCGGAAGGAGAGCTGCAGGCGCTCCTCCCGGAGTTCGGCCAGCCTGGCCTCGAGCTGCTCGGTGGAGAGCTCGCGCAGGTCGCTAGCGTTGTTCATCGCTCAGATCTCCTCGCGCTTGACGATCCGGGTGCGGACCGGCAGCTTCGCCATCGCCAGCGCCATCGACGCCCTGGCCAGCTCCTCCGACACGCCGTCCACCTCGAACAGCATCCGGCCGGGCTGGACCACGGCAACCCAGCTCTCGGGGTTGCCCTTGCCCTTGCCCATACGCACTTCGGCCGGCTTCTTGGTGACCGGCTTGTCCGGGAAGATCCGGATCCACACCTTGCCGCCACGCTTCATCTCGCGGGTCATCGCGACACGCGCCGCCTCGATCTGCCGGGAGGTGATCCAACCCGGATCGAGCGACATAATGCCCCACTCGCCGAACGCGACGGTGTTGCCGCGGGTGGCGATGCCCTTGGTCTTGCCCTTGAAGGTCTTGCGGAACTTGATCCGCTTCGGTGCCAGCATTGGTGATCAGCTCCCCGTGCTGTAGGTGCGGCCCGACACGTCGTCGACGACCTCACCGCGGAAGATCCAGACCTTGATCCCGATCGTTCCATAAGTGGTCTTGGCGGTACCGGTGGCATAGTCGATGTCGGCGCGCAGCGTGTGAAGCGGCACCCGACCCTCGCGATAGCCCTCGGTCCGCGCGATTTCGGCGCCGCCAAGGCGCCCCGATGCGCGCACCCGGATCCCCTGGGCACCCATCCGCATCGCGCTCTGCACCGCCCGCTTCATCGCGCGGCGGAACGAGATCCGCTGCACCAGCTGGGCGGCGATGTTGTCGGCGACCAGCTTGGCCGAGATCTCCGGCCGCTTGATCTCCTCGACGTTCACCGCAACTTCGCGCGCGGTCCCGCTGTGACGCTGGAGCACCTGTGCCAGTTCCTCGCGCAGCTTGTCGACCTCGGCGCCCTTCTTGCCGATCACCACCCCGGGCCGGCCGGTGTGGATCGTGATCGTCACCTTGCCGGGCTTCCGCTCGACGTGCACCTCGGCGATCGCGGCGTGACCGAGACGCTTCTGGATGTAGTCGCGGATGAGGCGGTCCTCGCCCAGCAGCGTCGGCATATCACGGCCGGCGTACCAGCGCGAGATCGGCTGCCGGGTGACACCCAGGCGGAACCCGATCGGGTGGGTCTTCTGTCCCATTACTTCGCCCCCTTCTTGCTGGCGGGCTTCTCTCCCACCGCGATCTTGACGTGGCTGGTGCGCTTGCGGATCGGCGTGGCGCGACCCTGCGCCGCCGCCGTGAAGCGCTTGAGCGGCGTGCCCATATCAACCTGTGCATCCACCACAACAAGCTGGTCGATGTCGAACCGCTCGCTGTCGCGCTCTGCCGCCTGCTCGGCGTTGGCAACCGCCGACTTGAGCGTCTTGGCGATCTGGCGCGCCGCCAGCTTCTTGTTGAACTGGAGGATCGCGTACGCCTCGTTGACGTTCTTGCCGCGGATCAGGTCCATCACCAGCCGCATCTTGCGCGGCGACTGACGGACGTGCCGCTGAATCGCATAGCCAGCCATATCAGGCCTTCGCCTTCTTGTCGGCCACCAGCTTGCCGCTGTGGCCACGGAAAAGCCGGGTCGGAGCGAACTCGCCGAGCTTGTGCCCGACCATATTCTCCGAGACATACACCGGCACGAACTTGTTGCCGTTGTGGACCGCGAAGGTGTGACCGACGAACTCGGGCAGGATGGTGCTGGCCCGGCTCCAGGTCTTGATCACCCGCTTGTCGTTCTTCTCGTTCTGGGCCTTCACCTTGTCGAGCAGCGACTGCTGCACGAACGGGCCCTTGCGAATGCTCCGCGCCATTACTTGGTCGCCTTCCCGCGCTTGCGGCCGCGCACAATCAGTTTGGTCGACGGCTTCTTGCGCCGACGGGTCTTGGTTCCCTCCGCCTGGCCCCACGGCGAGACCGGCGGACGACCGCCCGAGGTCTTGCCCTCGCCGCCACCCAGCGGGTGATCGACCGGGTTCATCGCCACGCCACGGACGTGCGGACGACGGCCCTTCCAGCGGTTCTTGCCGGCCTTGCCCACCGACAGCAGCTCGTGCTCGCCGTTGCCGACTTCACCCACGGTGGCGAGGCAGCGGCTGTGCACCATCCGCATCTCGCCGCTCTTGAGGCGCACCGTGACGTAGTCACCCTCGCGGGCCACGACCTGGGCACCCTGACCGGCGGCACGTGCCATCGCACCACCCTTGCCGATCTTGGTCTCGATGTTGTGAACCACGGTGCCCAGCGGCATCTCGCCGAGCGGCAACGCGTTGCCGATCCGGACATCGCTGCCCGGGCCGCTGGTCACGGTGTCACCCTGCGCCAGCCCCTGCGGATGCAGGATGTAGCGCTTCTCGCCGTCGGCGTACACCAGCAGCGCGATCCGGGCAGTGCGGTTCGGGTCATACTCGATCTCGGCCACCCGGGCCGGAATCCCGAACTTGTTCCGCTTGAAGTCGATCCGGCGGTACATCCGCTTGTGACCACCACCGCGGTGACGCACCGAGATCTGGCCCTTGTTGTTGCGGCCACCCGACTTCTTGAGCGGCTCCAGCAGCGACTTCTCCGGCGTCGAACGGGTGATCTCATCGAAACCGGAGATCGACCGGAACCGGGTCCCTGCCGTGATCGGACGGAATTGACGAATGCTCATCTCAGCCCTCGAACACGGCGAGCGAGTCGCCGTCCTTCAACGTTACGATGGCCTTCTTCCAGCGCGGCGTGAGGCCGCGGGTCTGGGCCCGGGCCACCGCGTTGCGGCGCATCTGGATGGTGCGAACCGACACCGCAGTCACCCCGAAACGCTGCTTGAGCGCTTCGCGGATCTGCGACTTGGTGGCGTCAGGATGCACCTCGAAGACATACTCGCCGCGATTCTGCCAGGCGGCCGAGCTCTTCTCGGTGATCAACGGCTTGACCACGATCCTGTGGAGGTCGGCCATCAGGCGGTCTCCTTGCTGCTGCGGGTCCGCTTGGCCGGCGACGCCTCTGCCGCTGCCTCGTCCCCGTTGAATGCGGTGCTCTCGATCACCACTGCCTCGGCGTGCAGGATCTCGTAGGCCGTCGCATCGCTGAACGGCAACACGCTGACGCCCGGGGCATTGCGCGCCGAGAGATACACGGCCGGCTTGCTGCCAGCGGTGAGAACCAGGGTGCGGGTCTCGGCCAGCGACAGCTTGTCGAGCAGCGCCAACAGGCCCTTGGTCTTGGGCGCGTCCATCGTGATCGGATCGATCACCCGCAGCATCCCCTCGCGGGCCCGGGCGTTGAGCGCCGACTGGCGCGCAAGCTGGCGGACCTTCTTGGGCAGCGTGATGCGATAGTCACGCGGTGACGGACCGAACACCACACCACCACCTCGCCACTGCGCGGCGCGAGTGGTGCCCTGACGGGCCCGCCCGGTGCCCTTCTGCTTCCACGGCTTCTGGTTGCCGCCGGAGACTTCCTGGCGCCGCTTGGTCTTGGCAGTGCCCTGGCGCTGGTTGCCCAGGTACGCAGTCACGGCCTGGTGCAACACCGCCTCGTTCACGGTGCCGTCGAACAGGTCGGCGGGCAGCGCGAACGCCTCGGGGTGCTTCTTGCCAGCCGCGCTGTAGTGCGGGGCCTCAATCATGGCGGCTCCTCCCGGCCTGCTTCGCCACGGTGACGATGCCGTTCTTCGAGCCCGGCACCGCGCCGCGCACGTAGATCAGGTTGCGCTCAGCGTCGACCCGCACGATCCTGAGACCGAGCTCGGTGTGACGCACGTCGCCGTGATGACCCGGCATCTTCTTGCCCTTGATCACCCGCGACGGGTTGGTGCCCGGCGACACCGAACCGGTGCGACGGTGACGAGTGTTGCCGTGCGAGCCGGGACCGCCGCCGAAACCGTAGCGGTGAACCACGCCCTGGAAGCCGCGACCCTTGGTGGTACCGGTCACCTTCACCAGTTCGCCCTCGGCGAACATCTCGACCGTGACCAGCGATCCCGGGGTGACATCCTCGGCGGTTGCCGAGAACGAGCGGATCACCTGCGGGGCGTAGTCGAGCCCGGCCGCCTTGGCGTGACCCAGTGCCGCTGCAGAGGTGCGCACGGCCTTCTTGCGACCCCAGCCAAGCTGCACGGCGCGCTCACGCACCTGGATCACCGGGCAGGGCCCGGCCTCGATCACCGTCACCGGCACCGCGGTGCCGTCCTCGCCGAAGACCCGGGTCATCCCGAGCTTGCGGCCGATCAGTCCGTTGGTCGCCATTGCTATTCGACCTTGATCTCGACGTCCACGCCCGCCGGAAGATCCAGCTTGGTGAGCGCGTCCATCGTCTGGGGCCTGGAGTCGTGGATGTCGAGCAGGCGCTTGTGCGTCCTCAGCTCGAACTGCTCACGGCTCTTCTTGTCGACGTGCGGCGAACGGAGCACGGTCCAGCGCTCCATCTTCACCGGCAGCGGGATCGGGCCGGAAATCTGGGCCCCGGTCTTCTCCGCCGTGCGCACGATGTCCGCCGCGGCCTGGTCAAGCACCACGTGGTCAAACGCCTTGAGGCGGATTCGGATCTTTCCTGCCATCACTGTCCCTTTCGTTGCTCATCATGACCGTTCTGGCCACTGTAGCGTTGATTCATCCGGGCCAGGCGTGCCTCGCCCCTACTTCAGGATCTTGGTCACCACTCCGGCGCCCACGGTG
>CBFGRM010000071.1:0-10213 GCA_965651205.1 uncultured bacterium | reverse complement strand
GGCACGGTCACCTTCACCACTGCCACCGACGGCAATCACGGTCGCTCGGTGGCTTGGGCCGCGCGCCGGGCCGGCCATCGTGCCGTGGTCTTCATCCCGGCACACGCTGCACCGAGCAGGGTAGCGGCGATTCGGGGCGAGGGTGCGGAGGTGGTGTTGGTCGAGGCGGGCTACGACGCTGCGGTGGCGATGGCGCACGACGCCGCACACCGGGAAGGCTGGGTGCTGATCCAGGACGGCGCGCAACCGGGTTACGAGCAGGTGCCCGAGTGGATCACCGCCGGATACTGGACTCACGCCCGCGAACTCGAGCCGGTTCCGCACGGCGGGGAGCACGCCGACGTCGACCTGGTGCTGCTGCACGCCGGCGTTGGTACCTGGCCGGCCGCGATGGTGGCGTACTACTGGCATCGATATGGCGCGGCCCGGCCGCGCATTGCAGTCGTCGAACCCGCCCGGGCCCCCTCGGTGCTGAGTGGTGTGCTGGCCGGTCGGGCGGTGCGGATCGACACCCCACTGCGGACGGTGATGGCGGGCCTCGATTGCGCCCAGGCATCGACCAGCGCACTGGCCATCCTGGCCCACAGCGTCGACGCTTTCGTTGCCATCGACGACCGATGGGCCCTCGACGCGATGCGCAGGCTGGCGACACCGGTGGGTGATGATCCGGTGGTGATCGCCGGGGAGTCGGGCGCCGCGTCGGTGGCGGGTCTGCTCGCACTGCTGGGCGACGACCAACTCGCACCGGTGCGCGAGCACCTCTCCATCGATGGTGACACGCGGGTGCTGGTCTGGTCCACCGAGGGGGCCACCGACCCGGTCCACTGGCAGCAGGTCGTGGGTCGGCCACCGCTGCCCTGACCGGGGCGTGATTCCGTGGCGGGCCGCTGCTATCTTGAAAAATCCCCAGCGCTCCAGATCCACGCCGGAAGGGTTCCTTGGACGACACCCAGAAGTTCCCGATCGGGAAGTTCGTGCCGCCCCCCGAATACGATCCTGTCCTGGTAGCCACCTCCATTGATGCCATCGCGGAGTTGCCGGCCCTGTTGCGCGCCGCGGTGACCGGTCTGGATGACACTCGACTCGACACGCCATATCGCGACGGTGGCTGGACACTGCGCCAGGTCGTTCATCACGTCGCCGATTCGCACACTCACGCGGTCAATCGCACCCGGCTGACGCTGACCACGGACGAACCCCAGGTGGCCGGATACGACCAGGACGACTGGGCCGGGCTCCACGACGCGCGCACGCTCGAGGTGGAGCCGTCGCTCCAGATCCTCACCGGACTGCACCGGCGCTGGGTGCACCTGCTGCGCTCGCTCGACGAAGCGGCCTGGCGGCGGGCGTACTTCCACACCGAGTACCGGTCGCGTTGGCCACTGTGGCAGGTGGTTGCGTTGTACGCCTGGCACGGTCGGCACCATACCGCCCACGTAACCAACGTGAGGCAGAGCCGCGGGTGGTGAGCAGCAGCGCCGCGCCAGCGACGCAGACTCATCGCCGCCCGCACCGTTTTCCTTTCACTGGAGGGGTGCTCCGATGGATCGACTCGCCGTGCTGGGACTGGGTGGAGTGGTGCTCTACGCCGATCAGGCCGATCGACTGGCGGCGTGGTACGAAAAACATCTGGGCATCTTCTTCAATCGGGAACCCGACTCGCACGAATGGCGCGCCCGGCTGGCTGGCGACGTCGACTTCGCCATCAACCAGACCAAGCACCCGATCGGTCAGGGTCGCCGGCACTGCGAGACCATCTGGGCTGTCGAGGATCTTGACAATTTCATCGAGAAGCTCGCCGAGGATGGGCTTACCATCGACGAGCGGCAGGAGGGGCCGGATGGCGATTTCGCCTGGTTCCACGACCCCGAAGGCAACCGGATCGAGCTGTTCCAGAGACAGTCGGGGTGAACCCCGCTGTGTGCACGAGGCACCCCCGGGGTCGTCTCACCGTTCGTCAACCCTTACAGGACACTACCGATGCGTAGAGCGCTGATGGCAATTGCAGTCGTGGGTTTGCTGACCTCGTGCGTCAGCAAGAAGAAGTACGACGAACTGGTGCTGGAGCAGTCCCGGATCAACGAGCAGAAGGACTCCCTGGTCGCGGACGTGCTGGCGGCCACCCAGATGGTGACCGAGATCAACGCCGATCTTGCCCGGGTCGAGGGTCTCGGCATCTCGCCGGCCGCCGCTGGCGAGCGGGCTCCTTCCGGTCGCGCCGAGGATCGCGCGGTGCTCCTCGGCAAGGTTCGCGAGGTCATCTCGCGACTGGAGGCAGCGGAACAGGAGATCGAGGCGCAGAAGGAGCGGATCGGTCAGCAGACGGCGGAACGTCGCCGCCTGGTCGCCCAGCTCGAGACCTTCCGCGGCACCATCGAGGAACTGCGGGCCACCGCGCTGCAGCAGGAGTCGCTGATCACCCAGCAGCGCGAGGAGATTCACACCCTCACCTCGCGGGTCGACACCCTGTCGCAGGAGACCACCCGGCTCAGCGTCGAGCGCGCCGCCCTCACCGACACGCTCACCAGCGTCACCAGCGAGGCCAACGCCGTCTACTACGCCGTGGGCACCGAGGATGAACTGATCGAGCGCGGCATCCTGGTCAAGGAAGGCAGCAAGTTCCTGATCTTCGGCAGCAAGACGCTGCAGGCCGCCCGGCAGTTGCAGCCGGAGATGTTCCAGAAGCTCGACCGCCGGGTGGACACCGTGCTCTCGGTGCCCGAACCCGACCAGGAGTACAAGATCATCACCCGCCAGGACCCGATGTACCTGGGCTCTACCGTGATGAGCGACGGCAAGGTCAAGGGCGACTTGCGGATCATCTCGCCCCGCTTCTGGGACGGCGGCAAGTTCCTGATCCTGGTGCGCGACTGAACCAGCGGAACCGGACAAGGCAGAAGAGAGAAGTGATTAGGTTCACTTCTCCCTTCTCCCTTCTCCCTTCTCCCATTGTGTGAGTGATATGCGTCGCACTCTGTTGCTCGTCCTGCTGCTTCCGCTGCTCGCCGCCGGCTGGCGCCACGATCCGGTGCCGGCTGCGGCGCCGGTGCTGCACGTGGTCAAGACTCCCACCTGCGGTTGCTGCCAGGCGTGGGTCGACTATATGAAGGCGGAGGGGTTCACGGTCACGGTCGAGAACCGCAACGACCTGACCTCCTTCAAGCGCCAGCACGGCGTCACTCGTGAACTGGAGTCCTGCCACACCGGCGTGATCGACGGGATCGTGGTCGAGGGCCACGTGCCGGCCGATCTGGTCCGCAAGGTGCTGCGCGACAAGCCGGCAGGCGTGCGGGGCATCGCGGTGCCGGGGATGCCGCTGGGGTCGCCGGGAATGGAAGCCGACGTGAAGCAGCGCTACACGGTCTACACCTTCGACGCCCGCGGAGCCAGGACTCCCTACGCCAACCGCTAGGGTTCGCGCTCCAGTTCGTCGCGAAGCCGGCTGCGGGCAGCGTCGATCTGTTCGCGCACCCGGCGCTTGAGGTCGGCCAGGTCGGTCGCGGCCAGCCCGCTGGTCGGCACCGGTTCCAGCACCTCCACCACGGCGTGAGTGGGGCGGATCCGCCAGTCGTGCTTGGCGATCGCCTGCCGGGTGCCGTAGACGGCCAGCGGCAGGATCGGCACCCCGGCGTCGAGTGCCAGCCGGAATGCGCCGTCCTTGAACGGCAGCATCTCCGCCGTCCGTGAGCGAGTCCCCTCCGGAAAGATCATCACCGACACCCGCGAATCCAGCCGTCTGCGACAGGCCCGCATCGCGTCGCGCGCGCTGGCGGCCTTGCCGCGGTGGACCGGCACGTCACCCACTGCCCACATCGTCCATCCCAGCACCGGGATCATCATCAGGCCGGCCTTGCTGAGCCACTTCATCTCCCACGGCAACTGGGAGATCAGCAGGATGTCGGCAAACGATTCGTGGTTGGCCACCACCACGTACGGGTTGCGCGGATCGGCCGGAAAGTCGCCCCGGGTCTCGAACTGCCAGCGCGGCGTGAGTGCGTGCACGAACCAGGCGATCCGCCGGAACAGCAGCCCGCCGGCGTAATTCCAGGGGTCGATCGGCCAGCCGATCAGTCGCCACACCAGGATGATGGGGAACGTGATCACAACCGCCGAAACCAGGACCAGCCAGGTCCAGGCCGACGCGAGCGTGTCGGTCAGTCGTCGCATTGTGGTGCTCAACTTACCTTCCACATATGCCCAACGACCAGTTCCCCTTGCTCGCCGCCCTGCTCGATGCCCCCGGACCGTCCGGATTCGAGACCGCACCGGCCCGGGTGTGGCGCAATGCTGCCGCCTTTGCCGACGACGTCCGGATCGACGTCAACGGCAACTCGTTCGCCACCCTGTTCCCCGCCAGCGACAATCGCGACGGCCGACGACTGATGTTCGCCGGTCACATCGACGAAATCGGGGTGATGATCGTCCATATCGACGACGACGGCTACTGCTGGTTCGACGGCATCGGCGGCTGGGATTCGCAGGTCTTCGTGGGCCAGCGCGTCACCCTGCTCGGCCACAACGGACCGGTGCCCGGGGTGATCGGCAAGCAGGCGATCCACCTGATGGACCAGGCCGCGCGCGACAAGCTGAGCAGGATGCACGATCTCTGGATCGACATCGGTGCCCGCAACAGGGCCGAGGCCCTGGAGCTGGTGGGCCCGGGAACCGCCGGCGTGCTGGCCAGCACCCTGATGCGGCTGCCCAATGACCGGATCGTGTCGCGCTCGCTCGACAACCGGATCGGTGCGTTCGTGGTGCTCGAGGCGCTCCGGCTGCTGGCCGGCGACCGCGCCCCGGTGGGAGTGACCGCGGTGGCCACCACCCAGGAGGAGATCGCCTACACCGGCGGTGGCGCCCGCACCTCGGCCACGGCCCTGGATGCGCTTGCCGCGATCGTGGTGGATGTCACCCACGCCACCGATTCACCCGGCATCGAGAAGAAGCGCCACGGCGATGTCAGGCTCGGCGGCGGACCGGTGCTGTCGCGCGGTGCGGCAGTCAATCCGCTGGTGTTCGAACTGCTGGTCGATACCGCCCGCAGCGAGGGCATCCCCCACACGATCCACGCCGCACCAAGAGTGACCGGCACCGATGCCGACGCGATCTTCACCGCACATCGCGGCATCGCCACCGGACTGGTGTCGGTTCCGCTCCGGCATATGCACAGCCCGGGCGAACTTGCATCGCTCGATGACATCTCCAATGCTGCGCGACTGCTCGCGGCGTTCGCACGGCGTTGCACCCCGGATATGGATCTTTCACCACGATGACAACACCAGTGCTCGATGCCAACCCGGTGATCGACCGCCTGCGCGACGCCGCGCGACACGGCTCCGACCGCGCCGAACTGCTTTCGCTGGCTGCCAGGTTGATTCGCGACGCCGGTGAACCCTACACGTCGGTCTATCTGTATATGCTGCACGGCGACGAGCTGGTTCTCGAGGCACACAGCGGTCGCGACACCGATCACGTCCGGATTCCGGTCGGCAAGGGAGTGTGCGGTACCGCGGTGGCCACCGGTGAGGACCAGGTCGTGGGTGATGTCGGTGCCCGCGAGAACTATCTCGCCTGCAACCTGTTCACCAGGTCGGAACTTGTGGTGCTGATCCGTCGTGGCGATGAGGTCCTGGGCCAGATCGATGTCGATTCCGATCAGGTCGATCCGTTCACTGCTGCAGAGTTGTCGGAGACTCGTCGCGTGGCGGCCGCGCTGGGGGAGTTGCTGTGAGCGACGACGTACGCACCACTATCCGGCAGGTGCGCGGCGTGGAAATATTCGAGCGGCGGATCGGCAGTGGCCCGGAAGTGGTGGTGCTGCACGGTGGACCCGGCGCGCATCACGACTACCTGCTGCCCGGAGTCGACGCGCTGGCAACCGGCCGCACCCTGGTCTACTACGATCAGCGCGGTGGTGGCCGGTCGCCGGTGGGACGCGACGTTCCGGTCACCGCCAGCGAACAGGTCCACGACCTCGAGGCGTTGCGCGATGTCTGGGGAATGTCGCAGATGCACCTGCTCGGCTACTCGTGGGGTGGCCTGCTGGCGATGCTGTACGCCTTGGCACACCCTGACCGGGTGGCATCGCTCGCGCTGTTGTCGCCGGCACCTGCCGCAGCCAGCGAGCGGCCCGGTTACGAGGCAGAACTCGCCCGCCGCAACTCCACCGACGAGATCAAGGCCGCTCGCGCCGCACTGCAGGCCGGCGATCAGAGGCGCACCGATCCCGATCGCTATGCCGACCGGCTCTTTTCGCTCGCAGTCGCCGGATACTTTCACGATCCCGCCCGCGCGGTCGAGCTGACTCCGTTCCGGATCACCGGTCGGACCCAGCAGATCGTCTGGGAATCACTGGGCGACGACTACGACCTGCGACCGCGGCTGGCGCAGCTCGACATTCCCGCAATCGTGCTGCACGGCGACGACGATCCGATTCCGCTCGCCACCGCACAGGCCACCGCGGATGCACTACGGGCCCGGATGGTGGTACTGAAGGACTCCGGTCACGTGCCATACATCGAGGCCGCCGACCAGTTCGTGGCCGCACTCGACAGCTTCCTGCCCAAGGCCTGATGGAACCGCGCCCCACCCCGTTCACGCTGGTCTTCGACCTGCTCGCCGCCGATCGCTTTCCGGCGATCCGCGACGAACTCGCCGAGGGACGGGACCTGGGCCGCTTCCTGCTCGCGCCCGCGGCGGTGGAACTGCTCCGCGAACTCAGGCCCGACGAGGGCCTGGGCGACGCCGCCGACGACTTCGTGGCGTTTGTGCACGCGGCGTATTGCCACTGGGACGACGGCGGCCGCAAGCTGACGCTGGGCGAGGCGCAGACCCGCCAACTGATCGAGCGCAGTGCCGACCAGAACTTCGCCTGGGCCGGCAAGCCGAGCTGCTACGTGCAGGTGGCACCGCGACTGCTGTGGAGCCGGGTCGGCGGGTCGGAGATCCACGAACCGCTGGATGGCTGGTTCGCCATTCCCGAGGGCGACCAGCTCCGGATGGTGGCCTGCCTGGGGGTGCACCCCGCCAGGCCCGGATTGTCGGTGGTCACCGCCACCGGTCTGCCGCCCGCCAGGCCGGGGGGCGAGCCGACTCGACCGCCGTTTGCCCCGCAAATGGAAGGTGGCGATACGGCCGGTCTCCACAGTGTGGCCACCGCCACCGAGCTGCTCTGGCTGGGCTGGGGCGTCGGGCTAGATTGAGGCCGTGATGGACAACACCGCGGTTGCTGACACGCTGGACCGGATGGCCTCGTACCTGGAGCTCAAGGGCGAGAACACCTTTCGCGTCCGTGCCTTCCGCAACGCCGCCCGCACCGTCGAGGGTTTCGCCGCTCCCCTCAGCCAGGCGATCGCCGACGGCAGCCTCGAGGAAGCCAAGGGGATCGGGCCCGCGATCCTGCAGGTGATCGTCGACCTGGTGGAGACCGGCCGGAGCGAGTTGTTCGAATCCCTCCGCAAGGAGGTGCCGGCCGGACTGGTCGAGATGATGGCGATCTCCGGGCTGGGCGTCGCCAAGATCAGGCAACTGCACACCACGCTCGGGATCGAAACGCTGCCTGAACTGGAAGAGGCAGCGCGCGACGGCCGACTCGCCGCACTGCCCCGCTTCGGGGCGCGCACCGCGCAGGGGATCCTCAGGGGAATCGCGTTCCTGCGCCAGTCGAGTCAGTGGCACCTGGCGCATCACGCTCGCGATGAAGTGCGCGCAATCGCGGCAGCGCTGCAGGAGAATCCGCACATCATCGCCACCCATCCGGCTGGAGAGGTGCGCCGAAGCTGCGAAGTGGTTCGTGACCTGTCGGTGGTGGTGGTCGCCGACATCCCGCCGGCCGAACTGTTCCGGATCCTGAACGACGTGCCCAGCCTGAACGAGGTCACCGGCACCGACGAACGGCGCGCCACGCTCCGCCTGGGCAGCAGGCCGCCGGTGCAGGTGATCGTGACACCGCCGCAGAACCTCGGCGCCGTGCTGGTGCAGGCCACCGGTAGCGACGCCCATCTTGCCAGGCTCACTGCTCACGCCGCGGAGCGCGGCTTCAACCTGGCCGGGGCAGCACTCTGGGAAGGCAGCCGCTTCGTGCCGACTCCCGATGAGGCCACGCTCTACCAGGCACTGGGCCTGCCGTGGATCCCGCCCGAACTGCGCGAGAGCGGCGACGAGATCGGTCGACCGGTGCCACCGCTGCTCGAACGATCGCAACTGCGCGGCTTCCTGCACTGTCACACCACCTACTCCGACGGGACCAATACGGTGGCACAGCTCGCCGAGGCGTGTCGCGACGCCGGCTACGACTGGATCGGAATCACCGACCACTCGCGCGCCGCCGCGTATGCCGGCGGAATGCAGCCCGACGACCTGCGACGCCAGTGGGACGAGATCGACGAGTTCAATGCCGCCAATCCCGGCATCAGGGTGCTCAAGGGAATCGAGAGCGACATTCTGGTCGATGGTGCGCTGGACTATCCCGACGATGTGCTGGCGGGCTTCGACTTCATCATCGCATCGGTGCACTCGCGCTTCAACCTGAGCGAAGCGGAGATGACCGCGAGGTTCCTGCGCGCAATCGAGTCGCCATACCTGTCGATCATCGGCCATCCCACCGGCAGGTTGCTGCTGTCACGCGAGGCGTACCCGGTCGATCTCGACCAGGTCTTCGAGGCGGCAGGCAAGGCCGGAGTGGCAATCGAGATCAACGCCGACCCGCACCGGCTCGACCTCGATTGGCGGGTGATCGGTCGGGCTCGCGAAGCCGGGGTGATGATCTCGATCGGTTCCGACGCCCACTCGATCGCCGGCATCGCCAACGTCGACTTCGGCGTGGGCATCGCACGCAAGGCCGGCCTCGGCCGCGGCGACATCCTCAACTGTCTGAGTGCGGACGAATTCCTCGCCTCGGTGCGAGCGCGTCGGCAGTAGTGGCACGCGAGAGCAAGGCCGCGCGCCGCGTCCGCGCACTCGAGATCCTGGCGCGCCTCAAGCGGGAGTACCCCGACGCTCACTGCGAACTCGACCACCGTGATCCGTTCGAGCTGCTGGTGGCGACCATCCTCTCCGCGCAGTGCACCGATGCACGAGTCAACCTTGTCACCCCGGAATTGTTCCGGAAGTATCCCGATGCAGCCGCGCTCGCAGTCGCGAAACAGGAAGATGTCGAGGAACTGATCCGCTCGACCGGATTCTTCCGCAACAAGGCGAAGTCGCTGATCGGAATGGCACGCGCACTGGTGGCGGATCACGA
Source organism: uncultured bacterium (assembly GCA_965651205.1). Lineage (GTDB taxonomy): Bacteria > Gemmatimonadota > Gemmatimonadetes > Gemmatimonadales > GWC2-71-9 > Palsa-1233. The sequence goes on along the minus strand of CBFGRM010000071.1, from coordinate 975 downwards.
CGGCGAGGTGCCCGACACGATGGAAGAACTGCGACCACTGCCCGGTGTCGGTCGCAAGACCGCCAACGTGATACTCGGCAACGCCTGGGGGATCAACGAGGGAATCACGGTCGACACCCACGTCAAGCGGATCGCGAAGCTGCTCGGGCTCACCCGCGAAACCGATCCTGAGAGGGTCGAACGGGACCTGATGGAACTGTTCCCGCAACAGGACTGGACCCTGCTCTCGCACCTGCTGATCTGGCACGGCCGGCGAGTGTGCATCGCAAACCGGCCCCGATGCGGGGAATGCGTGCTGGCGGATCTGTGCCCGAGTGCCGTGAGACGTGAGACGTGAGACGCAAGACGTGAGAGGTGAGAGGTGAGAGGTGAGACGTGCGGGCCGTCGGTGATCTCGCTACCTTCCCCTCGGTTCGTCTTGCGTCTCACGTCTCACGTCCAACCTCTCACGAAGGCCTGCAATGAAAACCGCCACCTTCGACACGGTTCGTGGCACCATCACCGCCGAGCTGTATGACGCCGCCGCGCCCAACACGGTTGCCAACTTCGAGAAGCTGGCCAACAGCGAATTCTACGACGGCACCAGGTTTCACCGGGTGATTCGCGATTTCGTGATCCAGGGCGGCGATCCGCTGTCCAAGGACCCGTCCAACCCGCGGGTGGGCACCGGTGGGCCGGGTTGGAAGATCAAGTGCGAAACCGCGGGCAACCCGCACAAGCACGAAGCCGGTTCGCTCTCGATGGCGCACGCCGGCAAGGACACTGGCGGCAGCCAGTTCTTCATCGCCCACTCGCCCCAGCCGCATCTCGACGGGGTGCACACCGTCTTCGGCAAGGTCACCGAAGGACTGGATGTGGTGATGCAGATCAGGCAGGGCGATGTGGTGAACAGCATTCGGGTGGCGTAGAAAGCGAGAAAGCGAGAAAGCGAGAAGGCGAGAAGGCGAGGAGGCGAGGAGGCCCCTTCGTTCTCGC
>CBFGRM010000070.1:0-10280 GCA_965651205.1 uncultured bacterium | reverse complement strand
TCGTCGCCGATCAACAACTACGCCATCGCACTGGCAATAGGCAATTACGATCACTGGTCCGAGGTGTACCCGGGCGAAGACGGCGAGCTCACGCTCGACTACTACCCGCTCGACTATCACCTGGGCGCCGCCCGGCGCCAGTGGCTCCAGGTGCGCACCACGATGCAGTGCTTCGAACACTGGTTCGGTCCGTATCCGTTCTACCGCGACGGCTACAAGCTGATCGACGTGCCCTACAACGGAATGGAACATCAGACCGCGGTTACCTACGGCAACGGTTTCGCCAACGGCTACCGCGGCCGCGACGCATCCGGCACCGGTCTCGGAATGCTGTGGGACTTCATCATCGTGCACGAGACCGCCCACGAGTGGTGGGGCAACAACCTCACTTCCCGAGACCTCGCCGATATGTGGGTGCACGAGTCGTTCGGCAACTACGCCGAGGGGCTGTATGTGGAATGCCTGTTCGGGAAGCAGGCCGGTGCCGATTACATCGTCGGCAGCAGGCGCGGCATCCGCAACGACCGGCCGATCGTGCCGCCGGTACGCGGAGTCAACGCCCAGGGCTCGGGCGATATGTACATCAAGGGCGGCAATATGCTCCACACGATCCGCCAGATAGTGGCAGACGATGAGCTCTGGCGCGAGATCCTGCGCGGGCTGCAGCGCGACTTCCGTCACCGGATCATCGACGGCGCCGATGTCCAGCGCTACATCGCCGGCCGCGCCGGAGTCGATCTGGGCCGGGTGTTCCAGCAGTACCTGAGCACCACCGATGTGCCGGAACTGGAGATCGCACCGGACCCAGATGGCTTCGAGTTTCGCTGGACCAATGTGGTCGATGGCTTCGATATGCCGGTGGATGTGACGGTCGGCGGTGAGCAGGTCCGTCTGCATCCGACCACCGCCTGGCAGCGCCATCCGGTGGCCGGTGAAGTGGTGGTCGATCGCGATTTCTACGTGACCGGCAGGATCACCGCCAGGGACCGTTGATGAGCGATGCATCCGAATCGGAGCCGTCGATCCCCTGGCGTCGGCTCGATCCGCGCTACGTGCGGATGTCGCGCCAGGCGGCAACGGTCCGGAGCCTGGTGCTGACCGTCGTCGCCGGTGCGGTTCTGGCCTTTCTCCACTGGGCGCTGGAATGGTCGGCCCACCGCGTGACCACCATCGGCGCCGTGTTCGCCCTGCTGATTCTCGGCTTGACGGCCCTCGCCCTGGTGCTGCCGGAGTTCCGGTACCGCCACTCCGCCTGGCGGATGGGGCGGGATGGCCTGGAACTGCGCCGCGGCGCGTGGTGGTGGAACGAGACCCGTATTCCGCTCAGCCGGATCCAGCACACCGACGTGCGACAGGGCCCGCTGGAGCGTCGTCACGGTCTGGCTACCATCGCCGTGTTCACCGCCGGGACTCACTTCAATGCCATCGAACTTCGCGGCATCGGCCACGGCGATGCGCTGGCACTGCGCGATGAACTGATCGGTGCGGGTGCAACCCCTGTCTGAACAGCGGCTGCATCCGGTCGCGATCTGGGTCTCCTTCGCCAGCTACGCGCGCCAGAACCTGTTCGTGATCATCGGCGCGCTGTTCGTGGGAAGTCGCGAGGTGCCTCCGGGCGGTCGCGACCTGAGCATCCTGTGGTTGATCGTGCCGGTGATGTTGCTGACCATCCTGCCGGCGTTGTTGCGCTACGCCACCTACCGCTACCGCCTGGACGAGAGCGAACTGGTGATCCGTTCCGGCTGGCTGTTCCGCCAGGAACGCAGCATCCCGTATCAGAGGATCCAGAGCCTGGATGCCAAGGCAGGCCCCTTTCACCGGATGTTCGATGCCGTCTCGGTGTCGGTGGAGACCGGTGGCGGCGTGGAAGCCGACGGCGAGATCGACGCGGTGTCGCGAGCGGCATTCGAGCAGATGCGTCACCGGGTGCTGACTGCGAGCGGTGCTGCGGCAACCGCCGAGCAGGCTCCCGCCGCCAACTCGATCGTGCGGCTGTCGCCCGGGGAGACCATCCTTGCCGGTTTCATTCTTGGCCGGGAGATGCTGCTGGTGGGCGGTGCCGTGGCACTCCTGTACGAGTTCGGGCTGGGTGACAGGGTGATCGAGTGGCTGTTCGGCGGCGACACCGATCTGCCGGGATCGCTCGCCGAAGTGGTGCGCGCAGCCGGTCTGGGAGCGCTCACGCCCGCCACTGTCGCCGCCGCGCTGCTGCTGCTGTTGCTGCTGGTGCTGCTGGTGCGTCTGGTGACGGCCGTCATCACCGCGCTCCGCTTCTGGGATCATCGCCTGGATCGGGTGGAGGACGACCTCAGGGTCACCTGCGGTGCGATCTCGCGCAGCACCTCGACCACGCCGATCCAGCGGATCCAGTCGCTAACCATTCGCGAGGGACCCTGGCACCGGCTCGCCGGCAGGGTGACGGTGCAGGTGGCCACTGCCGGCGGTGTGCAGCTCCAGCAGTCGGTGGCGTCGCGCGAGACGCTGGCGCCGCTGCTCCGCAATGCACAGCTCGACGCGCTGGCTGCCGTCGCGCTGCGCGGTCTGACGTTGCCGGCAGACGGCTGGCGGCGGCTGCCGGCGCGAGCCGGGCGCAGGGTGCTTGTCGGTCGGGGCACCACACTGGTGATTGCAGTCGCCTTGGCCTGGTGGATCCACTTCGCATTGGCCGCAGTGATCGCCCTGACCGGACTGGTCTGGCTGATTGCAGCGGTGGCTCGGGTCGGCTGTTTCCGCTGGAACTCCTTCGATGGCGGCTTGGCACTCAGGAGCGGCTGGATATGGCGCAGGACCACGGTGGTTCGCGACGACCGGATCCAGTTGGCGGTACTGGAGCAGTCGCCGTTTGATCGCCGCTGGGATATGGCGACCGTCCAGGTGGATACCGCAGGCAGTGCGGCCCCCAGGTTCCGGTGCCGCTATCTGGAGCACGACGATGCCCGCCAGCTCGCACATCGAATCGACCGGATCGTGGCGACGGTACCGTTCCAGGTCTGACAATTTCCGGCTCGGGCTGGCGTGAGCGCGCCGACCGTTCGATCATTCAGGACCTCCGCAGAATCCTCCCGATGCCAGGACGATCCGATGACCATCTCCCGTCGCACCTTCGTAGCCACCACTGCCGCAGGCGTCGCCGGACTCGCGGGAGCACCCGCCGTCTTCGCCCGGCGCGACTTCGACCTGGTGATTCGTGGCGGCTGGATCTACGACGGCAACGGCCGTCCCGGCAGGCTGGGTGACATTGCCGTCAACGGCGAACGCATCGCCGCAATCGCACCGCGAATCGCCGAACGCGGTCGCGAAGAGATCGATGCGACCGGGATGGCGGTGTCGCCGGGTTTCATCGACATCCACTCGCACGCAGACGGCGGCATCAGGCGTGACCCGAGGGCCGAATCCTGCATCCGCCAGGGCGTCACCACGGTGGTCGTGGGTGCCGACGGCGGCTCGCGTGATGATGTCGGCGCGTACCTCGACCAGATCGATGCGGAGCGACCATCGGTCAACGTGGCGTCGATGGTGGGGCTGGGGATGGTGCGCGGTACCGTGATCGGTTCCTCGGCCCGCGCCGCCACGGCAGACGAAATCACCCGGATGACCGAGCTGGTGGAGAGTTCTCTCGCGGCAGGTGCCTGCGGTGCTTCGTCGGGACTCGAGTACACTCCCGGCGGTTTCGCCACCCGCGAGGAACTGGCGCAGGTGTGCCGGCCGCTGGCGTCACGAGGCCTGGTGTACGCGACCCATATGCGCAACGAGGACGACGGGGTGCTCGATTCGATCGACGAGGCAATCGCGATCGCTCGCGGCGCGGGGTCGGCGCTTCACATCTCGCACCTCAAGATGCAGGGGCCGCGCAACTGGTCGAAGCTCGACCAGGCGTTCGCGCTGATGGAGGCGGCGGAGGCCGACGGAATGTCGGTCACCTTCGACCGCTACCCATACATCGCATACTCGACCGGGCTGACGTCGCTGTTCCCGATCTGGAGCCGCGAGGGTGGCACCAGCGGACTGATGAAGCAGGTCGACGATCCCGCCACCGGTCGGCGGGTGCGCGACGAGGTGGCCGGCAAGGTCGAGCTGATCGGCGGCTGGAACAACGTGCAGATCACCAGCGTGAGTCGCGATGCCGACAGCGCAGTCGTGGGAAGGCGGCTCGGCAGCCACGCCGCGTCGCTGGGTGTCGACCCGTACGAGTACACCATCGGCCTGCTGCGCCGCAACGGCGGTGTCGGGATGGTCGGTTTCGCGATGAGCGAGGAGAACCTCGACCGGATCTTTGCTCATCGGCTGGCGATGGTGTGCAGTGACGGTGGCGCGTTCGCGATCGACGGACCCACTCACCGCGGCTCGCCGCATCCGCGCGGCATCGGCAGCTTCGCGCGGATCATCGGCCGCTACGTGCGTGAACGCCAGGCCCTGACGCTCGAGGATGCCATCCGCAAGATGACGTCGGCCCCAGCCGATCGCTGCAAGCTGGCCGGGCGGGGAAGACTCGCGGTCGACGGCTTTGCCGACATCGCCGTGTTCGACCCGCGAACCGTGTCCGACCGGGCGACCTTCGAGGATCCGTTCCAGTATGCAGTCGGCTTCCGCGCCGTGGTCGTGGGGGGCAAGCTGGCGCTCGACGGCGACACCCGGGTGGGCGAGGGCAACGGGAGGGGCTTGCGCGCCACCACCGCTTGAGCCGACATCAGCCGGGCCGGTAGCCGGTGATCGCCACCGGCACCGGCTCCGGCCGCACGTCGCTCACCTCGACGCGCATTGCGCGCGCCTGCACCGGATCGATCCGGTGCAGTCTTCGATAACCGATGGTGGTGCCGCGGCTCACGGTGTGCCACTCCTCGCCGACCAGCAGTGACACTTCGTGGCGACCGACCCGTTGTCCCTGCGTGATATCCTCGCGCAAGTCTATCACCGCGATCTCCGTGGCCGCATCGAATCGGCGGGTGAACACCGCCCGGTCACCTTCGATGCTGCTGCCGGCAAGGCGCCCCCGCACCGGTGCCGCGAACACCTCGTCGAGTCGGCGGCGCATTGCGCCGAGCCGGGCGATGTCGGTCTCGTGCAGCAGACCGGCGCTGGTGGGTGGCACGTTGAGCAGCAGCTTGGAGTTGCGGCCCACGCTGGTGAAGTACAGTTCGACCAGGTCATCCACGGCGCGAACCCTGGTGTCCTGGTCGGGATGCCAGAACCAGCCCGGCCGGATCGAGGTGTCGGTCTCGCCGGGGCGCCACACGCTACCGTCGCGGTCGCCTTCGGTGAGCGAGCGCATCACCTCGTCACCGGTCATTCCCGGCACCGGCACGATGCTCGGGTCGACAGTGGACCAGTTGGTCTCACCTGCCACGCCGCGTTCGTTGCCGATCCAGCGCACATCCGGCCCGGCGTCGGAGAAGATCACCGAGTCGGGCTGCAACTGCCTGACCAGTCCCCAGTACCGGGGCCAGTCGTACACCTGCCGCTTGCCGCCCGGTCCCTCGCCGTTGGCGCCGTCGAACCAGACCTCGTGGATCTTGCCGTAGCGGGTCAGCAACTCGGTGAGTTGCGCGGTGTAGAACTCGTCGTACCGGGGCGAGTCGCCGTACACCGGCGAGTTCCGGTCCCACGGTGAGAGGTACAGTCCCACGCGCAATCCCTCCGCGCGACACGCGGCGCTGAACTCCGCCACCAGGTCGCCGTTGCCGCCTCGCCAGGGACTCGATGCCACGCTGTGACGGGTGGTGGCAGTGGGCCACAGGCAAAAGCCGTCGTGGTGCTTGGCGGTGAGCACCATCGCCTTGAAGCCGGCTGCGCGTGCCGTCCGGGCCCATTGCCTGGCATCCAGCGACTTGGGGTTGAACAGCGCAGGATCTTCGCGGCCGTCACCCCACTCGCGATCGGTGAAGGTGTTGATCCCGAAATGGATGAACATCGCCAGCTCGTCGCGCTGCCACAGCAGTTGGGCCGGCGAAGGACGAGGGATGTCGGTGTGCCGCCGGAAGTCGAATCGGGGCAGCAGCGGTAGCGCCGAGGCGGCGGCCAGGAAGTCGCGACGATCGATATCGGTCATAGCGCTAACTATAGGCGCGATTCGCCCGTGGGAGGTATTTTCAGGAATGCTGAGACGCACACTGCTCAAGTCGGCCGGCGCTGCCCTCGCCTGGCAGGCATTCGGTTCCCGCCCGCTCGGCGCCACCAGGCCACCGCTGTTCCGGATCTCCCTGGCGCAGTGGTCGCTCCACCGGTCGCTGTATGGCACGCTCGAGCCGGGCGAGGACCGGTTGGCACTGCTCAGGAGCGCAGATCCCGACCGGGCCCTCCGTGGTACGCTCAAGCCGCTCGACTTCCCGCTGATCGCCCGGCGCGAATTCGGATTGGAAGGTATCGAGTACGTCAACACCTTTATGTATGGTCACGCCGACGACGAGGCCTACCTCGACGAACTCGCCCGCCGTTGCGACGGTGAGGGGGTCACCAGCGTCCTGATAATGTGTGACCTCGAGGGCGCGCTCGGGGATCCCGATCCGGCGGCAAGACTGGTTGCGGTGGAGAATCACGTCCGCTGGTTGCGCGCAGCGGCCCGGCTCGGCTGCCACGCGATCCGCGTCAACGCCCAGAGCCGCGGCAGCGCCGAGGAGCAGGCGGCGCTGGCGGCTGACGGACTGCGGCAGCTCGCGGAGCGGGCGGAACCGTTCGGGTTGCACGTCATCGTGGAGAACCACGGCGGCTATTCGAGTCGAGCTTCGTGGCTGATGGATGTGCTGCGACGTGCCGGACATCCGCTGCTGGGGACACTGCCCGATTTCGGCAACTTCACGGTGTCAGCCACCGAGCAGTACGACAAGTACAGGGGTGTCTCGGAGATGATGCCGCTGGCCCGCGCGGTGAGCGCCAAGAGTCACCTTTTCGATGCCGATGGCAACGAGGCGGAGATTGATTACCGCCGGATGATGAAGATCGTGCTCGACGCAGGATATCACGGCTGGGTGGGAGTGGAGTACGAGGGTACGAAGCATTCTGAAACGGAAGGGATCCGCTCAACGGTGCGGCTTCTGGAGCGGATTCGCAGTGAAATGGCGGGCTAGCCGGGATCCCCTCCCGCAACTGCCCCAACGGGGGTAAGCTTGTGAGGTAACCGCCGGGCTCGCCCTGGCCGTGAGGGCTTCCGGCCAACGCCGCGTCCGTGGGAGTTGCTGCAATCCGATTATCCCACCGCCAACGAGAGGAGGACGAAGATGTCAATGGAAGCTCGCTTGACGGAAATCACCACGTTGCCGGTCGATGCGATCATCAATGCTGCCACCACCGATCTGCGTCCCGGCAACGGTGTGAGTGGTGCGATTCACGAGGCGGCCGGACCCGAGCTGCTCGAGGCCTGCCTGCGGATCGGTCACTGTCCGGTTGGCTCTGCCGTGATCACCTCGGCGTATTCGCTACCTGCCAGATTCGTGGTGCACGCCGTGGGTCCGGTGTGGCAGGGCGGTGGACACGACGAACGTGAACTGCTGGCTGCTGCATACCGACACGCGCTGGAACTGGCTCACAACAATCGCTGCGAGAGTGTCGGCCTGCCCACTCTCGGTGCCGGACTCGGCGGATTCCCGTTGGGTGAAGCCGCAGCGATCGCGGTGTTCGTGGTCCGCGAGGCGCTGGAACGCGAGGGATTCCTGGAAGAGGTGATCTTCGCCTGTCACAGCGAGGCGGAGCTGGAGGCATTCCACGACGCACTCGGGGTAGTGCCGAGTTGAAGTTGTCGTGGCGCAACGGTGTCCAGATAGTTGCTACGCTGTTGTTCCCAACCGTCCTGCTGGCCCAGCAGGAGCCTGAGCAACCGAAACCCCGGGTGATAGCTCCCGACCCGGGGGTCCGCGATCATATCCTGTCGGTGCGTGGGGTCTCGCCGCTGGCCGCCTGGCGACTGTCACCCAGTCTGGGCATCGACGAGCACGCCTTCGCCCGGGTGGGTCGGGGCGTGTATGCGCGCGATGTCCGGATCGGAACCGGGGCAGTGGTCGACAGTGGCACGGTGGCAACCGTTCACTATGTCGGCAGACTTGCCAACGGGGCCGTCTTCGACTCGTCGGAACGGGGGCCGTTCTCGTTCGAGTTGGGTGCGGGACAGGTGATCCCCGGCTGGGACGACGGCGTCCTGGGGATGCGGGTGGGTGGCCAGCGCCAGTTGGTGATCCCGCCCCATCTGGGTTACGGACCGGCCGGCGCCGGGCCGATCCCGCCCGACGCAGTGTTGATCTTCGATGTCCAGGTGGTGGACGCCCGGCGACGATAGCACCGGGCGGGCGAGGGTCAGTCCTGACTCAATGCCTGATGGACGGTCACCAGGTCGGTCACCGTCAGGGTGCGGCGCATCGTCGGCAACTGCAGCGTCACCTCGTCACCCACCTGACGGTCCTTGAGGGCACGCCCCAGTGGCGACGCCAGCGAGATGTGGCCGGCATCGAGATCCATCATTTCTGCCAGCACCAGGGTGTATTCCTCGACTTCGCCGGTGGCGGAGTCGCGGACGGTCACCTTGGAGCCCAGGCCAACCCGGTCGCTGGGCGCCTCGGTGTTGGCGAGTTGGGTGAGCTGGTTGAGCCGCTGGTGAAGCTGCGAGAGCCGGGCCTGCACGAACTGCTGCCGCTCCAGAGCCGACTTGTACTCGGAGTTCTCCCGCAGGTCGCCCATCTCCACCGCGGTGGCGATCGCCTGAGGCAGCGTCACCGCCAACTCGTGGGAAAGTTCCTCGATCTCGCGACCGAGCTTCTGCCGCATTTCCTGGATCATCGCGCCCGCCCTTTGTTTCCGGACGAATAGAATCGGACGGTCCACCCGGCGGCTGCCGGATGGACCGTAAGGAGTCACCCGGAACATAGCTCCGGACCGGGCGGGCGGGAACTGGTGGCGTCCCGCCGGGAGCGGTTCCCGCGCTGGGGCAGTCTCCCCTTATAATGCAGGAATGCGAAATCTGGTTGTTGCCCTGGTCGTGTTGCTTGGTGCCTGCTCCGGCGCCCCGGCGCCTGCGACGCAGGCGAACACCAGTCCCCAGGCGGTGGCCTCCGATGCGGTTGCGCGGACCCGGCTGGCGGGTCTGCCGGCCAACATCCGCGAGGAAGTGCGCTACGCCACCGCCAACAACTTCACCGGGGCACCGCTGCCGGGGTACGGCAGGCCGGTGGTGCTGCTGCGCCGCGAGGCGGTCGCCGCCCTGGCTCGGGTGGCGGAGCGACTGGCGCAGCAGGGGCTGGGGCTCAAGGTGTGGGATGGCTATCGCCCGGTGCGGGCCACGCTGGCAATGGTCGAATGGTGCGAGCGTACCGGTCGCACCGACCTGCTCGACGACGGCTACATCGCCCGCCGATCCAGGCACAATCAGGGAGTCGCGGTCGACCTGACGGTGATCCGGCTGGCCGACGGCAGCGAGCTCGAGATGGGCACTCCCTACGATCATTTCGACGCCACCGCGCACACCGCCAACGCCACCGGCCAGGTTGCCGCCAATCGCAAGCTGCTGGTCGACGCGATGGCGGCCGAGGATTTCATCAACTACGAGAACGAGTGGTGGCACTTTTCGTTCGAGGTCGACGACGCGGTGCCGTTCGACCTGCCTCTGGAGGCGTGGTAGTGCCGCCCCGATTGCTTGACCACCGCAGGTTATCCGGCTATTCTCTAGCCGCCCGAAGCCTTGTGAACGGCTTCACAATCGCTGAATCCGGAATGGGACGATCGATGCGACACGCGCGTGCGCCGTGGCGGCAATGGTTGCCGCACGGACTCTTCCTGGCGCTGCTGGCTCTGGTACTCGCAGGCTGCAATGGCGAGAACTACCCGCAGTCCACCCTGCATCCCAACGGTGACTTTGCCGATCAGGTGGATGCGCTCTTCCGCACGACGGTTGGCTGGGCCGTGATCGTCTTCGTGCTGGTCGAGGTGGGCCTGCTCTGGGCGATCTTCAAGTTCAGGGGCAAGCCCGACGATCCCGACCCGGAGCAGGTGCACGGCAACACGATGATCGAGATCATCTGGACCGTGATCCCCGCCGCGGTGCTGGCCTTCGTTGCCGTGCCGACGGTGCGGACGATCTTCGACACCGCCAAGATCCCCGAGGTGGGTGCCGACGGTGTCCAGCCGCTCAAGGTCGAGGTGATCGGTCACCAGTGGTGGTGGGAGTTCCGCTACCCCGACCTCGGCATCGTCACCGCAAACGAGCTGCACGTTCCCACCGGTCGGACCGTCGACCTGCGGATGAAGACCGTCGACGTGCTGCACTCTTTCTGGATCCCGCAGTTTGCCGGCAAGCGCGACGT
>CBFGRM010000069.1:0-10383 GCA_965651205.1 uncultured bacterium | reverse complement strand
GGCAGGAACATTCCCCGCGCGGTGGTGAGTCCCGCCTCAGCGGCCAGCTTCTCCGCCACTGCCGTGAGCGTTACCAGGTAGTTGGAAGCCATCACGGCTGCCGCGTGATAGCGCGCCTTGTGGGCGGTGTCGAGCGCCATCGGCAGCATCCCCATCGAGACCGCCAGGTCGCGCGCCACCGAGATCGCCCGCAGGTCACCCTCCAGCACCGCCGCCACTCCGCGCAATGGAGTGCCGCCATCGCGATCCACAAAAGTCTGCAGCGGATGCATCGAGCCGAGACCGGCGCCACTCTGCTCCAGCGGCTCCAGCACAGCGCGACCCAGATGGCCGGAGAGGTGTATCACCACGTGGCGGTGACCGAGCACACCCAGTTCACGGATGCGATCGACCACCTCAGGGATCTGGTCGTCGGGTACGGCGATGATCACCACCGACACGGTCGAGATGATCGGACCCCAGCGCGTGCTGGCGATTTCCAGTGGCTTCGGCAGCCGCTGCTCCCGCCTGGTGAGCACCGACACCGAATGGCCGGAATGCAGCAGGGCGCGTGCGAGCGAAAGCCCGACGCGCCCTGCCCCGACGATCGCCACCGCCGGCAGGTTCACTGCCCGACGAGTTCCGCGATCAGGTCCGCGGGGGATGCACTCCTGGTGAGCAGTGACACCGCCTGCGACACCTGCTTGTCGTCCGCCGAGCGACGCCGCAACTCGGCCTCTCGCCCGAACACGTAGCGGGCAATCTCGTAGCTCAGGTGGTCATCGATCAGTGTCTGGCCACCCAGCTTGGCCTCGTCGGTGAGCAGGATGTCCTTGGACGCGAGGTGATCGAACACCATCTTGCGCATCTCGTCGGTGACCTCGAACTCCTCGCTCCGCACCAGGTTCCGCTCCTTCACCTCGATTGCGGCTCCGACCAGTGCGTCACGGTACAATGCGAGCCCCGAACCCACCTGTCGGAAGAAGATGCGCTCCCCGGTGGTCAGCGTGTCGCCGCGAACGATGCGGTCGGGCACGATGCCGCCGCCACCCCGGACGATCCGGCCACTGATGGTGCGGTGCGTCGGCAGCGAATCGAGAACCAGCGAGTCGCGGCCCTCGCCGATCGCCTCGGCCTCGAGCAACTGCTCTTCCTCGCTGCGCAGGTCACGCTGGATGCTCCGCCCGCTCGGCGTGAACCAGCGCGCCGTCGTCAGCTTGAGCGCCCTGCCCTCTCCCAGCCGGAACAGCGACTGCACCAGCCCCTTTCCGAAGGTGGGCACTCCGACCACCGCGGCGCGGTCGTTGTCCTGCAGCGCGCCGGCGATGATCTCGGCGGCGGACGCACTGAACGCATCCACCAGTACCACCATCGGCATCTCGGGCCATTCCTGCTCGTGTTCATCCTCGAAGGTGCGTGACATCCCCTCGGCACGCCCGCGCGTCGACACGATCTGCCGCTCGGGGTCGAGGAACAAGTCGCTCACAGCCACGCCCTGGTCGAGCAGGCCGCCCGGGTTGCTGCGCAGGTCCAGGATGAATCCGGTCATCCCGCTCTTGCGCAGGCGGACGATCTCATCCCTGAGTTCCCGGGCCGATGTCTCGCTGACCGGATTGAGCTGCACCATTCCGATCGTGGGAGTGAGCATCGTGCCCGGACGCACGGAACGATTGTGGATTGTCTCGCGAGTGATCCGGAACGAGAGCAGCTCGGTGAGTCCTGGTCGACGGACCTGGATCACCACCGTGCTTCCGGGCGCTCCACGCAAGGTCTTCAGCGCCTGGTCCTGGTTGAGGCCGATGCTGGACTTGCCGTCGACCGTGACGATCTGGTCGCCGGCCTCGACGCCGGCGCGTTCGGCCGGAGTCTGCGGCAGCGGTGCCACCACCACGATGAGACCGTCACGAACGTCGATCTGGATGCCTAGGCCGCCGTAATTTCCGGTGGTCTGTTCGGTGAGCTGACGGAAATCCTCGCCCTCGAGCAGCGTCGAGTATGGATCGCCGAGCTGGTCGAGCATTCCCTGGGCCGCCTTGTGCATCAGTGAGTCGGTGGGAAGCGAGTCGACATAATAGGCGCCGACAGCGCCGAGCACCTGCTGGAAGAGTTGGTCCCCAGTCATCCTGGCCGAATCGTCGCTGCCGTGCAACAACCAGCCGCCACTCGCGAACGAGACGGCGCCGATCAGCGCAACCAGCAGCCAACGACGGGCATTCGACGAGGTCAGATCGGTAGTCATTACTCTCCCTGCTCCGGCATCAACCGGAATATGTCGGGGCGTTCGGTTGCGAGCACCCGCCAGGCGGCTGCCAGCACCGCCTCGGGGGACGCCCCGCCCTGCAAATGATGCACCCCGGGACCGTCAGCCGCCAAGTATGCGGCGGCGACCCGTTGGTGAAATTCGGCCTGTTCCCGTTCCATACGGTCGGCACCCCGCCCGGTTGCACGCCGACGCTCCGCGCCAAGCTCCGGGTCTATGTCGAGCACCAGGGTGACGTCGGGCACCAGACCGCCGGTGGCGGCACTGTTGACCCAGGTCACCTTGTCCATCGGCAGCCCGCGACCGGCACCCTGATAGGCCAGTGTCGAGAGGTCGAACCGATCCGAAAGCACCACATCGCCGGCTGCCAGTGCCGGGCGGATCACCTTGGCAACCAGGTCGGCGCGGGCAGTGACCATATACAACAGCTCGGCCTCGGCGGTCCACTCGCGCTCGTCGTGCAGCAACTCCTGCCGCAGTGCCTCTGCCACCACAGTGCCACCAGGTTCACGCACTGCGGTCACCACCAGTCCGGCGTCTCCCATCCGGTCGACCAGCGCACGCGCGAGCGTGCTCTTCCCCGCTCCATCGGGCCCTTCGAGGACGATGAAGCAGCCGGGTCGACTCATCAGAGCGTGATGATCCCGCTGGTGGCACCCCGCTCGATCCCCTCACCGATGGCCTGATTGACGCGCTGCATCAGCTTGTCGACGTTGGCGCGAGCCACCAGGTAGGCCTGACCCGGTGGCGACATCTCGAAGTCGCGCAGCGTCGTCTCGTAGCTGGTGGCCTGTTCCTCGCTGGGTGACTCGCCTTGGGCGAGCAGCGCATCGAAGTCGCGCGTCAGCTTGGAGATCGTCTCCAGGCGCTGCTGCGCCTCGGGATCCTCCCGCAGCGCCTGCTCGGCGCGTCGCAGGGCCTGGTACTCGGCCGACTGCCCCAGCATCCGGCCCAGGTCCTGTGCCTTCTCGTCGATCACGGTGTTTCCCCCCGCCGCGCCAGCAGGAAGCGCGCGCGGCCGAACAGGTCATCCTGAATCCGCACGTCAGCCCAACCGTGCGACTTGGCAAGTTCACCGGTTTCCCGGGCTCGCCGCGAGTCAACCTCGAGCGCGATCCACGCACCCGGATTGAGGTGCTGCTGAGCCAGGCCCAGCAATCTGCGGTAGAACTCCATCCCGTCGTGGCCACCGATCAGCGCTGTCGCAGGCTCCCAGTTCTTCACCGAGCGGGGCAATGCATCATACTCCATCGGCGTCAGGTAGGGCGGATTCGACATCAGGAGGTCGACTCGAGTCTTCGCCAGCGATTCCAGCAGGTCGCCCCGGCGCCAATCCACCTTGAGGCCGAGCTGCTTGCCATTCCTGCGCGCGATCCGCAGCGCCCCGGGCGAAATGTCGGTACCGATCACCCGGCTGAACGAGCCCTCCTTCACAAGCGACAACGCGATCGCGCCGGTGCCGGTTCCGAGATCGGCCGCCACGCCGGTAGACACTCGTGCCAGCGCAAGCTCCACCAGTTCCTCGGTCTCGGGGCGCGGAATCAGGGTGTCCCCGGACACCTCGAGCGACAGATGCCGGAAGCCGGTCCAGCCCACCGCGGCCGCCAGCGGTGCGCCATCGCTCAGGGCTTCGATGATCTCGAGGTACCGGTTCGCCTCAGCGGGTTCCACCTCGTTTTCCGGCTCGGGCAGCGAGAGGTTGAACCGGGCCGGGCCGCGCAACGCACGATACGCCTGCAACGCCAGGTTGCGCGCCGGGTGCAGGCCGACGTCCCGAAGCAGCACCGTGGCGGTGCTCACCATCGTCTCGAACGTCAGCCCCCGTTCGATCGGCTCGTCCGGCGTCTCCCACTCATTCACGTTCGCGCTCCTCGCGAGCTGCTCGCCTGAGCGCCGTGATCAATTCATCCAGGTGACCGTCGAGCACGTCCCCGAGATTGTGCAGCGACATCCCGATCCGGTGATCGGTCACCCTGCTCTGCGGGAAGTTGTAGGTGCGGATCTTTCCCGAACGGTCGCCCGAACCCACCTGTGCCTTCCGTTCCGCCGCGCGCGCGGCCTCCTGCTCGGCGATCATCCGGTCGAGCAGCCGGGCACGCAGCACCGCCATCGCCTTCAGCTTGTTCTGCAATTGCGACTTCTGGTCCTGTTGCGACACCACCAGCCCGGTGGGCAGGTGAGTGATGCGCACCGCCGAGTCGGTGGTGTTCACGCTCTGGCCACCCGGCCCCGAAGAGCGGAAGACGTCGATCCGGATGTCCTGCGGATCGATAGCGACATCCACTTCCTCCGCCTCGGGCAGCACCGCCACGGTCGCCGCCGAGGTGTGAACCCTGCCCTGCTGCTCGGTTTCGGGAACCCGCTGCACCCGGTGCGCCCCGGACTCGTTGCGGAGCAGCCCGAACGCGTCGTCGCCCCGCAGGGCGATGACCGCCTCGCGCACACCGCCAACGTTCCCTTCGGTTCGGGAAATCAGTTCCACCTTGAGTCCGTGGCGTTCGGCGAAGCGGGTGTACATACGGAGCAGGTCTGCTGCAAAGAGTGCGGCCTCGTCACCGCCGGTACCGGCCCGGATCTCGACTATCGCATCGCGATCGTCGTGCGGATCGCGCGGCACCAGCAGTTCGGCCAGTTCTTCGCTGAGTGAAGCAACCGTTTGCTCCAGTTGCCTCGCATCCGCTGCTGCCATCTCGGCGATTTCCCGATCGGAATCGCCGAGCAGTTCGCGGGCGCCTGCCAGGTCGCGCTCGGCTCGCCGCAACGCTTCGGCCGCGCGCACGATCGGCTGCAGCCTGGCGTGTTCGCGGCCGAGGGAGGTGATCCGGGCCGGATCTGCGGCGAGCTCGGGATCGCCCAGTTCGCGGCCGACCTCCTCCGCCCGCGCGAGCGCCTGGCGGAGTCGGTGGTCCACGGCGGTCAGCTGGCGGCTGGGGCGTCCGAACCGTACTTGCGGCGGAAGCGGTCAATCCGGCCGGCGGTGTCGACCAGGCGCTGCTTGCCGGTGTAATACGGATGACACTTGCCGCAGACTTCGACGCTGATCCCCGACGTGGTGCTGCGGGTCTCGAAAGTGTTGCCGCACTGGCAGTGTGCGGTGATGGTCTGGTAGAGCGGGTGCAGATTGGGCTTCACGGTGTATCCCTTCGGTCATCGCCGTGACCCCGTTGTGGAGCCACGATAGCCGACAAATATAGCGGATCGACCCCGTACCGGACAACCGGATCAGCCCGACCCGAGGCTTGGCCTGGCCCCCTGCTTGCAATATGATCCGCTGGGCGTGGCCCGCCTGGCGCGACAGACGTCTCCTTGCGGAAGCGCATCCCTCCACCCGACCGGGAGTCGGCCGATGAAATGGCGTCAAACCCTTGCCCTGCTTGCACTTGCCGGTACCCCGGCGGCCCTCGCGGCTCAGGGTACGGGGGTCTCGGTGGGCGGTTTCGAGACCCACGGCTCAGTAGGCCTGAGCCGGGCCGACTATCAGGCGCTGGGCCGGGCGTTGTCGGAACTGCTGGCGGAGCGATTGGGCGAGCGGGGAGCCGGCAGTGTCAAGGTTGTCGCGGCCGCTGCCGATCGACCGGGCCGGGTCGATCTCGGCGCGGCCCGCAGCGCGGCCACCTCCGCGGGTTCGTCGCTCCTGGTGGTGGGTTCGCTGCTCGATCAGTATGGCGATATCCAGGTCGAGGCGCGGGTGATCGATGCAACCACCGGCCGGGCCATCGCCGTGGTCCGTCCCGACCCCGACCTGGTCCACCGGGACCAATTGGCAGAGGCGATCGCCTCGCTTGCCAATGAACTCACCGAGCAACCGGGAGTTGGTGGCATACCCGCACCGTACCAACAGGGGATTCCGGTGAGTGCGCTGGTGGAATACGGCAAGGGCCTGGAAGCCGAAGCCGCCGGCGATCGCGCTGCGGCAGCGGCGGCGTACCGAGCGGCGCTGCAGGCAGCCCCGGGCCTCAGCGGCGCGGAGGCCGCACTGGCGCGCGTTGGCGGTTGACCGAAAGCGCCACCAGAGTTGCCGTCAACGCGATCGGCGCAGCCAACGCAGCCACTTCACGATTCTCCTGCGCCACCCGCAGCGCAGCCAGCACGGTGCCCAGGCACACCAGCGCGAAGTATCCGGAAGTGATCCGGCGCGCGATCGGCCGCTGCTTCCTGCCCCACAGCAACGGCAGCATTGCAAGCGCCACCGGCGTGATCAACAACAGATTGAGGTTGTTCGCGGTCATCACGTGATCGGTAAAGAACCACAGGAAAACCAGCACCAATCCACCCGCACCTGAAACGACCGCCCACCCCGCAGCGAGGGCGCGCCCGACCACACCTGCACCACCGCGCAGGAAGCCGGTTGCAACCAGCAGCGCCAACAGCACACCCACGATCAGCAACCTCACGGTCCAGTCGGGTCGGCTTGGCTCGACCTGGTGCAGGTCGATGTCGAGCAAGGTCGCCTCGCGAAGCACCAGCGGCACCTCCCGACCATTGCCATCCGGCACGCGCAGTTCGCGCACCCGCTCCTGGACCTTGGCCGGCAGGAACATCTCGTCCCACTGGTCCAGCGGCTGGTCGACTGCCGGTCCCAGGGCAGTGAGAATCCCGAGGTACAATCCCGGCGTGTTGCTGATCGACCGCTGGGTGTGCCAGCGCAGGTTGCCCTCCGCCGGCTGACCGCTGGTGTGACGTCGCAGTGCACCACCCAGCACGGCGTCGAGAGCATCGCGCACGCGGGTCGAGCAGTTGTCGAGGTAATAGTCGTAGTGGTACTCGCGATTCTCCGGCAACAGGTTGGTTGCCAGCGCGTACGCGAGTTGCGCCTTGCGGTCGGCGTCGAGCGCCAATTCCTGCACGTCGACTCGACGATTGGCATACTGGTAGGAGGCCAGGGTCCGATCCAGGTCACTCACGGCCAGCCAGTAGAGCGGGCGCCCCTTGGCAAAGTTCCACGCGAAGCCGGGTGCCGCGAAGTCGAACATCCCGAAGTTGTACACCAGGTCGACGTTGCGGGTGCTGTCGCGTATCCAGATCGCGTTGTGCCCGAAACGCTCGTGGATATGGGCACCGGGGCCCATAGTCATAAGGAACACTTGCAGATGCGATCCGTCGACGCGACTCTCCGGGATCGAGTCGGCCGGGAGCTGGGCCCGAGCCGGCCCGTGGACTCCGAGAGCCAACATCGCTGCAATCAGCGCCAGCCTGCTACGGACGGACATCCCGTCCCGACTCTGCCGATGCGTAGATCGCCGCCATTGTTTCCAGCACAACCTGTTGCTCGGCGAGGTCCGGCGCCTCGGCCTCCTCGCGGATCGCGGCCACGAAATGGGCCCACTGCGCCCGGATGCCGAGCAGGAACGGCGTCTCGCGCGAGTGAGCACCGGCGGTGCTGACATCTCGCGCCACGCCGTGAAAGTCCTTCCATACAGCCAGCGGCGCGATCCGGGCAGAACCCTTGCCGGCACGAAGCGCCAGGCCGAACCGTTCGCCAGGACCGACGAAACGCCAACTGGTGTCGATGTGGATCGCGCTGCCATCCTCCAGCGCCACCATCGCGGTACCGGACTGCTCGACACCCTTGCCAGCCCTGCCCGGGAACACCGCGGACACCCGCTCCACCTTGGGGAAGCCGGCCAGCCACAGGGACAGGTCGAGCAGCGAGCTGCCGAGATCGAACATCACTCCACCACCAGACTGCTCGCGCTTCTGGCGCCAACCCATCGACGCCCGTCCCTGCCGGGCCAGGAACCACCACGCACGGATCGACTCGAGATCCCCCAGCTCACCGCTCTGAACAAACGAGCGGATCATCTGCAGGTCGGGTCGGTAGCGCTGCCAGGTGCCTGCCATCACCACCTTGCCCGACTTCTGTCGCGCCTTCACCACTCGCTGCACGCCAGCCGCCGTGAGGGACACCGGCCGCTCCACGAACACGTGCACCTTCGACGCGAGCGCGGCGAGGGTGTGCGATTCGTGCAGGTGATTGGGAGTGCAGATCAGCAGTGCGTCCAGCGGCTCGTACTCGAGCAGCTCGGTGATGTCGGAGTGGACGCTCGGGATGCCGTAGCGATCAGCCAGGGCGCGAGCCTTTGCCTGGTCGTTGTCGCAGATGCCGGCAACTTCGATTTCGCGGACCTTCTTGAGTGCCGGCAAGTGACCAACCTGAGCGATCGCACCGGCGCCCACGATCCCAACACGGAGCTTTTCTGGCATCGGGACCTCGGAAAGCGAGAAAGCGAGAAAGCGAGAAAGCGAGACAGCGAAGAGGCGGTCAGCCTTCAATTTATTGCGGTGGTTCCCAGCCTGCCAGCCTTCTCGCTGTCCTGCTTTCTCGCTGTCCCGCTTTCTCGCTGTCCCGCTTTCTCGCTTTCTCGCCTTCTCGCTTTCTCGCTTTCAGTATGCCTGCCTGATCTCCGTCCCCGGGTAATAGCTCATCAGGATTTCAACGTAGTCCTGACCGGCGCGTGACCTGCCGATCGCACCCCACTGGCACATCCCGACGCCGTGTCCGTTGCCGCGACCAGTGGCTTCGAGTCGGGCGATCCGGCCCCCTTCGCGGCCGATCTGCAACGTGAAGTCGGAACTGCGAAGCAGCCCACCCCGCACCGGTGCCAGCACGCGACGAATCGCCGAGCCGTTCAACACCGTTCGTCCACCGGTGCCGATCAGTTCGAGCCTGGCGATCCGGCCGGATGCGGTACGGTCCAGTACCCGTGTCTCGCGCAGGTCGGTGGCCCGGGTCGTGGGCAGTCGTTCCGCCGCCAGCGTGCGCCGCAGGATCGCGGCCAGCTCGGCGCCGCTCCAGCTCTCGCGCCACTGGTACGACGGTGAGATCGCGCACCACGCAGTGCCGTCGGGTGCAATATCCGGCTGGGCCGGCAGGTAGATCCGATCACCGCCGACGAACACCTCCCCCGATGCTTCGGTGTGGCCACCGCAGGTCGAGGAATAGAAGGCATCGATCGGCACACCATCCCGGGTGATGATCTCGCCTCGGGTTCGCTCGACTGCCAGGTTGGCAAGCGGCATTTCGCTGGCCACACCACCGTAGACTTGTGCGGCGATGTCCGCGGTGAGATCGAAGCCCTGGTCTGCGTGTCGTTCGAGGTTGCGAAGGGTGTAGGTGCGAGCAGCCACCGCCTGCGCCTCGAGTGCGGCCAGATCCTCGATGGGGCGCCGTCCCATCTCGGAGCCGACCACCGATGGCAGGTACTCCTCGAGGCTGACCACGTTGACAACTTGCACGCCATCGGGACCAGGCGAGACCACGATCTCGCCACGATAACCCCGCTCATTGACGATCACGCTGCCGGCGCTGTCTGCCGGGATGAGCTGCAGCAATCGGCGCGACGCCGCGCGGTCGCCATCCCGCACCGTCACCTGGCCATTGCTGAGCAGGACGCTGACGCTGCTCCCCGGAGCGGTGGTCCAGAGAACGCCCTCCTCGGGATCGCGGATGATCAAGCCGCTGGCAGACGCGAATGTCGGCCTGGCAATGGCGGTGAAGAGCCCCACGCGCAGGCGGGGTGAGACGGTGGCGGGCGCCGCAGCAGGTGCCACCTCGTCGGGCGGCATACACCCCGACGCCGCCAGGACTGCGGCCAATGCACCGACCCGGGTCAGCCGCGATAGTTGCCGAATTGGAGCTCCACACCGAAGTCCTGGCCACGCAGGAACGCCATCACCGCCTGCAGTTCGTCGCGCGACGGCGACGTGACCCGGAGCTCGTCTCCGTGGATGGCGGCCTGGACCTTCTTGAAGCCACCGTCCTTGATCGCCCGCTGGATCTTCTTGGCGGTGTCCTGGGGAATGCCCTGCGTGAGGGAAAGGGTGCGCCGCACCGAGGAACCGGTCGCCTCAACCGGATCGCCGATCTGCAGGTTCTTGATCGGCACACCGCGCTTGATGAGACGGCCCCGCACGATCTCCACCAGCGCGTCCATCCGGAAATCATCGTCGGCGTGAAGCGCGATGGTACCGGCCTCCCGGTTGAACTCTATAGTGCAATTGGTGCCCTTGAAGTCGTAGCGGGTGGCCAGTTCCTTGATCGCCTGGTTCACCGCGTTGTCGACTTCCTGCAGGTCGACGCCGGTCGACACATCGAAGGATTGGTTGGTAGCCATAAGTGCAAGGTATCAGGTATCAGCCGCGAA
>CBFGRM010000068.1:0-10527 GCA_965651205.1 uncultured bacterium | reverse complement strand
CCGCCCGTGTAGGTCAATCCATAGGGAAAGATCGTGCGTCGCTCGGTCTCATCGCGTTCGATGCCGTAGTACGTGAACGACACCTGCTTGCGACGAAGCAACGCATCGGTGAGCGTGGTCACAGTGTGCGCATCACGGGCCGCGCCGCCGGTGTGCACGTGCAGGCCCGGTGTGGCCCGCAGTGACTCGTGCGACACATCGAGCGCCAGCTTGGCCACCGCATTGTGCGCGTCGGCCGCCAGCACCGGGTCGCCCAGCTCGGCGGCACGGGCGGCCGCGTCGGCCAGCAGGCCCAGTTGTTCATCCGTGAAGTCACATTCGCCCACGGCGCGGTAACCGTGCCTGTCGAGCTTCCGGGCACGCTTGAGTCCCCGTTCGGATACTATCGCCAGGTATGGCAGGTAGAACGTGCCGGGCCGCAACAGATAGCGCGCTTCGGGATCCCCCGGCTCGCCGGAAGTGATGATCGGCACGCCGAGTCGGCGCAGTTCGTCCTTGTCGCGCTCGAAGGTGCGCCGCACCGACTCCTGGCGACCGCCGGCGTAGCCGGGCACCGAGCGCCGCAGTTCGGCCAGGGTGGCGCCGTAGTGACGATCGAGCAGAGCGGCCACCAGGTCGATCCAGCGTTGCAGCTTGGCTTTCTGGCTCAACGTGTGCCCCAGGCGATGGGTGTCTGCCGCAGGAAAGTATGGTCGGGATCCGTCAGAGGATACCGGATCGATGCCACCGAGGGGAGGGCCTGATGCCGACACCCCCGATCGGCTCGACCTGCCGCAACTACCGTAGTACCACCTCGGACGGTTCGTCCAGCTCCCTTCCAGAATGCACCGAGGGTGTGACACTGCTGTCCAGTCACGCTTGCCCGGAGTGTCACACCCCCGTACGATCATCAAATCGCCTTCATCACCCCGGCCCAGGAGTCCGATGCGCCGCCAATCCGACGGTTCGTGGCTGTACTCGCCCAAGGACCTGATCTCCTGGTTGGAGGGCGACTTCGCCGCGTGGTGTGAGCGGCTGCACGCTGAGCGGCGTGCCAGCCAGGCCGACACCGATCTGCCTCCACAGCCCGATTCGCCCGACGACGAGCTCGAGCTGGCAGTGCGCTACGGTCTGGAGCACGAGCGCGCCCACCTGGAAGTGCTGAGAACCAGGCATCCCGACCTGGTGGAGGTGAGCGACAAGGATCCCGACCGGCTGGCAAGTACTGTCGAGGCAATGCGATCCGGGGCAGCGGTGATCTTCCAGGGTATGCTCGCTGCCGACGGCTGGAGCGGCATCGCCGACTTTCTCCACCGCACCGACGCCGTCTCGAACCTGGGCGAATGGTCATACCAGCCGTGGGATACCAAGCTGGCGCGCACCGCCAGACCGTACTTCCTGCTCCAGCTCTCAGCCTACGCCGAGATGCTGGCTGCAATGCAGGGACTTCGCCCCGCCCGGCTGGGCTTTGTACTCGGCGACCTCTCCGAGCAGGAGTTCCGCACCGACGACTACTGGTACTACTACCAGCGCCTGAAGCGGCGCTTCCTGGAGTTCCAGCGGGAGTGGGATGCCGATGCGATTCCCGACCCCGGCGCCGACCGATCACACGGTCGCTGGAGCGAGGCGGCTGCGCGGACCCTGGAAGAGCGCGACGATCTGTCGCTGGTGGCAGGCATCGCGCGCACCCAGGTGGTGCGGCTGCGCGAGGCGGGGATCACCACCGTGGCGGCATTGGCCGATCATCCTGCCGACTCGCCGCCCAGGGGAGTCGCGGCAGCCACATTCATCAAGCTCCGCGACCAGGCGGAGATGCAACTGCGCAGTCGGCAAAGCGGCCAGCTCGCCTGGCGGATCCGCGGCCACGGCGTGAACGAACCCCGCCGGGGTCTGGCACTGCTGCCGCCGCCATCACGGCTCGACGTGTTTTACGATATCGAGGGATTCCCCTACGCAGCCGATGGACTGGAGTATCTGCACGGTGCCACCACCGTCGAAGCCGACGGTTCGCTGGCATTCCACGACTGGTGGGCCCACGACGACGCCAGCGAGAAGCTTGCCTTCGAGCAGTTCGTCGACTGGGCCTGGGATCGCTGGCAGCAGGACCCCACGATGCACATCCACCACTACGCCGGCTACGAGCGCACCGCGCTGTCGCGCCTCTCGATCAAGTACGCCACTCGCGAGCACCAGATCGACGAGTTCCTCCGCAATGGAGTGCTGGTCGACCTGTTCACGGTGGTGCGACAGTCGATGGTGATCGGCGCGCCGAGCTACTCGCTCAAGGACATCGAACGACTGTACCTGCCGCCGCGTGATGGCGAAGTGACCAGCGCCGGTGGCTCGGTGGTGGAGTACCAGCGCTGGATCGACAGCGGCGAACCGCGCGAATGGCAGCAGTCACCCATCCTCGCCGCGATCCGCGAATACAACAAGGTCGACTGCGAATCCACGGCGCACCTCCGCAACTGGTTGCTGGAGCGCCAGCGCGAAGCCGATTGGCCGTGGATCGATGCGGTCGCAGTCGATCAGGCCAGCAAGCCGGAGGCGTCCAGGGAGAAGCCGTCCAGCGCGATTCTCGCGGAGGAACTCACTGCCCGTGCCGCCACGATGGCGGGCGAACAGCAGCGGATCACCCAGTTGCTGGCGTGGCTGCTGGAGTTCCACCGGCGGGACGACAAGCCGATGTGGTGGCGCCACTTCGAACGACTCGACAAGGAGGAGACGGAACTCTACGACGATCCGGACTGCCTGGCCGGGCTGGTCCGCACCGCGCGCGAACCCTGGATCGAGAAGCAGTCGCGGGTGTACGAGTTCGAATTCGACCCCGAGCAGGAGACCAAGCTGCACGCGGGAGCGCCGGTGAAGCTCATCGGCAGCGACATCAGCAGTGCCAAGATCGACACATTCGATTCGCAGGCAGGGTTGCTGACGATCAAGCGCGGCGAGCGCAGCAAGAGCGGCGAGATGCCGACCAGCGGTCACCTGGTTCCCGACGAGTACGTGAGTCCGGGCAAGATCCCCGACTCGATCGAGCGCTACGTGCGCGGCTGGCTGGACGGTGCGCCGGCCAGGGCGATCGACGACCTGATCAACCGCCGGCCACCTCGACTGATCGGCCGCGACGGCGGCCCGGTGGTGCAGGGCGACGACCTGGCCGGGGAAACCATCGCCGCGGTGCGCGCGATGCACAACACGATGCTCGCGATCCAGGGACCACCGGGAACCGGCAAGACCCACACCGCCGCTCACGTCATCGCCGCATTGCTCGACGACGGCAAGCGCATCGGCGTGGTGGCCAGCAGCCACGCGGTGGTGAACAACCTGCTTCTGAAGGTTAGCGAAGTGGCACCTCGTCACGCCTCGCTGCTGATCAAGGTCGGCGATACCGCCGCACCCGACGGCATCCGCCACCTCAAGGACAGCAAGGCTGCGCCCAATCACACCCACCAATCAGTGGTGCTGGGTGGCACCGCCTGGCTGTTCGCCCGGGAGGACCTGCAGCAAAAGCTCGACTATCTGTTCGTCGACGAGGCCGGTCAGATGTCGCTCGCCAATGCGATCGGTGCGGGTATGGCCGCCCGCAACATCATCCTGGTCGGCGACCAGATGCAGCTCCCGCAAGTGGTGCAGGGTGACCACCCGGGCGAGAGCGGCCTGTCGTGCCTGGAATACTTCCTCCACGGCCACCAGACCGTGCCACCACACCTCGGCGTGCTGCTCAACCGTTCGTACCGGATGCACCCCGACCTGTGCGGCTTCATCTCCGAGGCGTACTACGAGGGCCGACTCGAGCCCGACGACTGCACCCGCAACAATCGCATCGAGTGGGATGGGCCGGCCACCGGAGTGCACTTCGTGCCGGTGAAACACGAAGGCAGGGCCCAGTCGAGCGAAGAGGAGGTGGCAGCGGTGGTGGCGATGGTGCAGGCGCTTGTCGGCAGCAAGGCCATCATCGCCGACCGGGAACGGATCATTGGCTATGATGACATCCTGATCGTGGCCCCGTTCAATGCCCAGGTGCGAGCACTGCAAGCGAAATTGCAGACAGCGCGCGTCGGCACGGTCGACCGCTTCCAGGGACAGCAGGCGCCGGTGGTCATAGTCTCGATGAGCGCCAGCTCGCTCGACGACGCACCTCGCGGCGCCAACTTCCTGTTGTCGCCCAACCGCATCAACGTGGCGCTGTCCCGGGCGCAGGCACTGGCCCTGGTGGTTGCAGCACCCGGGCTGGGTGACGTCCGGGTGCGATCGATCAAGGAGATGCGGCTGGTCAATGGCTGGTGCCGCGTCGAGGCCGCCGGCGGGGACGGGACATCGTAGGGGCCGGGCACGCCCGGCCCGTGCCGGTATCGCGAAAATTCCGAACGGGCGGGGCCTGCCCCGCCCCTACGACGATCCCCGCAATTCAACACGGCCGGGGCGTGCACCGCCTACGCGGCCCCTCGCGCGGCGGCCTCCAGCTCCGCACACAACTGGCGCGGATCCAGCGCTGCCTCGCGCGCCGCCTGTTCCACCGAGATCCCGCCGCCGCAGCAGGTGTCGATGCCGTGACTGCCGAAAACCGCACTGGTGCCGGGATAGAGGGCCACGGTCTCGTTGACCGTGCGGGTGCAGTCGAGCTGCACCGATGGACTGGATTCGATCATTGCAATTCCTCCTGTGGGGCGTCACGCGACGCCGTTGGTTGAACGATTGCTGCACGCGGCTCGTGCCGGCATCACAAGAATCTCGAACGGGCGGGGCGTGCCCCGCCCTACAGCGTCCGGACCCGTACCAGTTCCGGATCGTCGGCGTGGTCGATCAGCATCCGCTCCACCCGCCGCTGCCACAGCTCGCCAAAGCGCTTCAGTTCCTCCGGACTGCCCGCTCCCGATACTGCGGCAGGAAACAGCCGCAGCATCTCCGGATCCGGTTGCACCACGCCGGCATTGAGGTCGAGCAGCACCCCGCTGCCATCGGCCGACCGGATGGCCATCGTGCCATCGATCGCTGCGCTGTAGCGGAGCAGGTTGCGGCGTGCGAAGCGGTGCTGCTGGCCGATTCCGCCAAAGCCGGTTTCCGGTGCCGCACCGGTGATGAGTGTCGCCACCAGCGCGGTGACCCCGGTGCTTCCCTGCTCGCGCGACTGGCGCAGGTGCACTTCCACGGCACCCCGTTCCGGGATGTTCTCTCCGTGGAGCGCCCTGAGGCCGCGGTACAGCATCAGCCAGGCCCCCGCCACGGTCGGACACGAATGCCCGGCCAGTTTCACGGCGTCGTCGTACCGGTACTCCAGCAGCCCGTCGGTCGAGACGCCGAGGAAGACGGCCAACGGATCGCGCAAGGTGATCCGTGGTGCACGAGCAAAGAAGTCGGGGCAATTCATCGTCGCCTCATCCCGCAGCGGCCGCCTTGGAGATCTCCACCCGCCACACTTCCGGCCCCTGCTCCAGGTACTGCCAACCGAAGCTGCCAGGATGCTCGGCGTCGAACTGGTAGCGCAGCGGACGCGGATCGTGGTCATTGATCAGCACGAACGATTCGCCGGTGGCCAGCGCGTCGAAGGTGCTGAAGATGGTCGAGTGCTTGTCTCGCGGCGGGATGGGCCGCACGTCGAGTGTCTTCTGTCCGGACATTCTGCAATCCTCCAGTTTCGGTTGAGTTGACAGTTCAGCCAGCAGGTTTGGCCTCGCGATAGAACCAGACCCGCCAGTCCTCGTCGCCGAGTTGTTCGGTATGGTGAGACCAGCCGGACATTTCCATCACCCGGTACAACGGCTCGGGCTCGAAAGTGGCCCGGACCACCAGCGCACCGGCATCGCTGACCTGCGCCCGGGCGGCCATTATCGCCTCGAACGGTTCACGGCCGTTGCGGAGATCCTCGCGCACGTCGGCCTCGACGATGTCGGCGGGATCGACAGCCTTCAACGCGAGCGGATAGGTGTCATTGACCGGATCGATCATTGTCCCTCCTGCAGCATTCCGGGATGCCACTGCGGATCCCAGACGAGGTTGAGTTCGACAGCATCGACCCCGGCCACTGCGGAAACAGCGTTCACGATGCCGTTGGAGATGTGTCGTTCCATCGGGCAGCCCCGCGTCGTGAGCGTGTAGGTCACCCGTGCGATACCATCGTTGCATTCGACGTCGTAGATCAGCCCCACGGTGACGATGTCCAGTCCGATCTCGGGGTCGATCACGGTCCGGAGCGCGTCTCGGAGCAGTGCCTCCGACGGCACCACGTCTTCGTTCACGGTCGCCTCCTTGCAACCATCAGCAGTTGCCCGGCCTGGATCAGTGCGCCACCGGTCATCGTCGCCGCACCGGTGCGCACCAGCCAGGTGGCACCCATCGCCACTCCCGCCAGCAACAGCACGCCAGCGGCACCCAGCAGCACCACCGCTACCTGCGCCTCACGGTCGCGATACAGGTCTGCCACCCTCGGCAGCGGCCGCTTTCCTGCCAGCGGTCCGAAGTACTGATTCCAGACCAGGAACGGCACGATCTTGTAGTACTGTGCCGCGACGAACAGTGCAGTGCCGATCACCAGCGTGCCGGCATAGAGCACCCGCACCGTCGGCGGCGCCGTCGGCAGCAGCAGCAACGCCAGCATCAGCGGCACCAGGGCCAGAAACAGGATCGCGATCGCGCTGAGGCGCAGCCCCGCGTCGAGCCTGGGCCGGTGGCGATGGCGGAAGAAGCTCCTGGCCTGGATCAGCCAGGCCACCAGTCCCGCGGCCAGCAGCAACAGCGGCAGTTCACGTCCCAGCACCGGGACGTGATGGAACAGCGCCACCAGTGCGGCACCGAGGGCGAGCAATCGCACCGCCCACCACGCGAAGCGATCCTTGGCGCCGTGACTGAGCAGGAACATCGGCAGCAACCGATGCGAAACGCCGACGATCACCAGCAGCACCCAGCCGTACAGGGCGGTGTGCATATGGACCCGGAGTGCGTGCGGCTGGGCACCACCCAGGAAGCCGGTGAAGCGATTGATCGACAGCGCGATTCCGGCGGCAAGTGCCAGGGTGAGGAACAGCGCCGCGAGGGCCAGTGCCCACCAGGTGAGTTCCTTGCGGCTGGCCCTTCGGAGAGTCGCGACGAGGTTGCCGACGAACAGCACGATGCCGAAACCGATCAGGCCGACGCCGATCGCGACCAGATCGGCGTGATGAAGACTGATGCCGGTGGTCATCAGTGCCACGCCGATCACGAACGTCCAGAAGGTGACGTGGGCAGTCTGTTCGGATGCAATGCCTCGACCCAGCGCCACCGGCAGGAACTGGTACAGCGCGCCCATTATGGAGGTAGTGATCCACCCCAGCGTGAACAGGTGGGTGATTGCCACCACCCTGGGGGCAGGGTAGCTGCCGGAGGCCAGCTCGGGTGCGATCCACCACAGCGACACCGCGCCCACCAGCAGGAAGCAGGTGGCGGCCACGAAGTGCTCGCCCGGCAGGCGGAGCGGTGGCGGATTCACCCCGACCGGTGGTGCCGTCACGCCGGCACCATCAGTGATTGCTGCACCGCGCCTGCCACCTCGCGCATCGCGGCCGCGAATTCGCCGTCGGGATTGCCCACCATCGCCGGAACACCTGCATCGCCGCCGTCCACGATGTCGTCTGCGAACGGCAGCTTGCCGAGGAGTGGCACGTTGCTGCTTGCAGCAAGCAACTCACCGCCGCCGCTGCCGAACGGGTGCGAGCGGCGGCCACACTGGCAGGTGGCGTGACTCATATTCTCGACCAGACCGAGCAGTGGCACGTCGAGGGTGCGGAACATATCGAGCGCCTTGCCGGCTTCGCTGGTGGCGAGCCGTTGTGGCGTGCTCACCACTATCGCGCCGTCGAGCATCACCGCCTGGGCAAGTGACAGCGGCACGTCACCGGTGCCGGGTGGCAGGTCGACCACCAGCACATCCAGGTCGGACCACAGCACGCCACGCGCGAACTGGCTCACCGTCTTGCTCACCAGTGGTCCGCGCCACACCGCCGGCGAACGCGGACCGATGAAGAAGCCGAACGAGATCACCGACAGGCCGTGTGCCTCGAGCGGGATGATCTGCTTCTCCGGTGTCATTCTCGCCTTGCTGGCGCCGTCTTCGATGCCGAGCAGAATGGGCACCGAGGGACCGTAGATGTCGGCGTCGAGCACGCCCACGGTCGCGCCGCGTTGCTTGAGCGCGAGCGCCAGGTTCACGGCCACGGTACTCTTGCCTACTCCTCCCTTGCCTGCACCCACCGCGATCACGCTGCGTGCACCGGCGAGTCGGCCCTGCTTGCGCCACGGATCGTTGTTCACCGGTCGTCGTTCGGGTGTGAGCAACTGCACCTCGGTGCGAATCGCACCGGCGCGCGCCAGCCGTTCCGTCACTGCTTTGCGCAGCAGGTCGGGCACTTCCGCCCGCTCGGTGGCCACCGAAAGCGACACGTGCACCCGGTCGTTGTTGATGGCCACTGACCGGAGCATCCCCAGCGAGACGATGTCACGATTGAGACCGGGGTATGAGACCTCGGCGAGTGCCGAGCGGACATCGGCTTCGGTGATCATCGCCGAGACCGGAGCTGGTAGGCGCAGGAGTCGTCGCCGTCGGGAATGTGCGACACCCGCTTCACCGAATTGCCGAGCAGTTCTTCCAGCAGCCGGATCTCTTCGCGACACGGCAGGTCGGTGGCCGACACCAGGTCGCGCAGCGGACAGTGGCAGAGACTCAGTGTCCTGTCGCCGGAATCGAGCACCGGGTAGAAACCCATCTCGTCGAGGATCGACTTCACCTCGCGGGCGCGCTCGGCGCCCTTCAGTCCTGCGACGCGGGCCATACTCGATGCTCGGCGGCTGGCCACCTGGCTTCTCAGGAACCCTGCCAGGAGGTGGGTCTGTCCTTCGTCGATCAGGTACTGGGCGAGTTCGCGGAGGGTCTCGCCCTCGCGACGCGGGAAGAGTGATTCTGCATCAGCGGTCAGAACCCAGGTGATCTCCGGGCGACCGGGTCCCTGACGGAGCGTCCCGTCGCGGCGCACCACCTTGGCGCTCTCCAGGGTGCGGAGGTGTTGGCGCACCGTCTCGACGTTGAGTTCCAGTTCGGCCGCGAGTTCGGGCACCGTGGCCCGGCCGCGGTACTTGAGGGCGTCGAGCAGCGAGCGATGTCGGGCACTGAGGAGTGGCAAGCCGGTGTCGGGCATCTTCGTATCCCCGCGAGAGGGTGTCCACGCAGTGTGGCCGACACGAAGTTGCCCGGACCCCGATGGGTTGTCAAGGGGAATGCCTTGATAACTGATTGGGGGCTCGCGGGTAAACCGACGGGCTCCGGAAGCCTGTGGGGCCTGGCCGCCGCAGGCGGATCGGCCGATACCAAAACCAGTATCATTTATCCGGATGACTCTGTCGCGGTACCGGTATGGGTTCCGGCCAATCCGAGATCGGGCCGGGCAGGCCAGACCCCCGCAACCGTTCAGGATCCCTATGACTCGTCGCTACTCGACCGCCCTCCTGCTGGTCTGCCTGTTGGCAGCTTGCGGCGATTCCGGACCCAACGGGCCCACACCTCCGCCACCGCCGCCACCGCCGCCTCCCGCGCCGCCGATTCCCGGGCCCGGGCCGCACTTCTCGGTGTCGCCCATCGACCCGAATCTGCTGGCCCGGATCACTCCGATCGGCTACAACAACAAGGTCCTGCCCGTGGCCCACACCTACTGGGATACCTGCGAGATGTGGGGCACAACTCCCCTGGGCCTGTCGTGCAGTCGCGCTCGCCTGCCGCTCAAGGCACCGGGCAGCGGCAAGGTGCTCAGAATCGATCCGGTCACCGACGGCCAGATCACCGTTGAGGGTCCGCCCGGATTGCTCTGGCACTTCGGTCACGTGACACCAAAGGCGGGACTCGCGGTCGGCGACACCATTCACGCCGGCGACGTGGTTGCGACGATGCTCTACGAGCACGGCTTCGATTTTGGCACCGTCAACCTGGGAATCGATCATTACTACATCGACCCGGAGCGTTGGTCGGAAGCGGCGCTGCACGCGGAACATCCGGTGGCGCAGTTTCCCCCGGCGATCCGGAATGTGCTGCTCACCCGGATGCACCCGATCTCAGCACCGTACGGCAAGGTGGCCTACGACGTGGACGGCAGTGCCGCCGGCACGTGGGTGCGCGTCGGCAACCAGCACGTCTACCTCACTCGCGACAACGAACATCTGGTGCTCTGGTTCGGTCGCTGGATCGACACACCGTCGACGCGGATCGTCACCTTCGGCGATCCGCTGCCCGACGGTGCCTGGAGACTCGCCGCCGATCCAGCTGCACCCGCCTGGGAGTCGATCACCCCGGCATCCGGAATCGTGGCGATCAAGCTCTGGGCACTCGGTTCAGACGGAAAGCCCAACCTGACCTGGGCATACGGCACCCTGCTGCTCGAGATGACCGCAACCAAGCAGCTCAAGATGGAATGGTTCGACAGCCACGAACCGGTGACGGCATTCACCGCAGCAGCGCGGGAGTACGAGCGGTAGGTCGTGCCGGGCCCAGCAGGCTCGCAAT
The DNA here is from genome assembly GCA_965651205.1 of uncultured bacterium. Lineage (GTDB taxonomy): Bacteria > Gemmatimonadota > Gemmatimonadetes > Gemmatimonadales > GWC2-71-9 > Palsa-1233. Next base: position 29 of record CBFGRM010000068.1, on the reverse strand, counting down.
GCCCGTCGGTTTACCCGCGAGCCGCGAGC
>CBFGRM010000067.1:0-10533 GCA_965651205.1 uncultured bacterium | reverse complement strand
GCGGCCAAGCCCAAGGCAGCCAAGCCCAAGGCAGCCAAGCCCAAGGCGGCGAAGGCCGTCAAGGCGGCCACCAAGGCCAAGGCCAAGCCGAAGGCGGCCAAGGCGGCCGGCAAGCCCGCCGCCAGGAAGGCCAGTGCAGCCAAGAAGGCCAGCGCAGCCAAGACAAAAGCCGCCGCCAAGCCCAAGGGCAAGGCGGCGGCCCGCAAGCCGGTGGCAAGGAAGAGCCGGAAGCGCTAGACCCGGAACCCTCGCACCAGTTTGGTGAGGCGATCGGCGGTGGCCACCAGGGTGGTCGCCGCCGCTGCTATTTCGCGGGTCGAGGTCGACTGGTCGATGGCCAGATCGCTCACCAGTTGGGCCGCCCGGGCGTTGCCGTGGGCGGAGCGGGCCACATCGGCACCGGTGGCGGCCAGCCGGTCGGCCAGTTCGCGGTGGGCGGCGGCCTCGCGCGCCACCGTTCCCGCCGCCTGACTCACTTCCTCCACCGCGGCGACGATCTCGGCCAGCGCGCGAGTGACCCCGGCCGCAACATCCTCGACACCGGTGACTCGCTCGCGACCGGCGGCAACCGTGGTGGCCACCAGTCGCACCTGTTCGTCGAGCACCGCCACGGTCTTGGCGATCCGACGGGCGCCCTCGGAGGAGGTCTCGGCGAGCTGGCGAATCTCGCCCGCCACCACGGCGAAGCCCTCACCAGCACTGCCGGCGCGGGCGGCCTCGATGGCGGCGTTGAGTGCCAGCAGCTCGGTCTGCGCTGCGAGCTCACCGGTGAGTGCCACGAACTCCGAGACCGACTCCGCCGCGATGGTCAACTGCTCGACCGAACTGGTGGTGCGCTCGACCACCTGGTGCAGTTCGAGCAGCGTGGTCGATGCGGTGGCGAGATGTCCCTGGTGAGTCGCCGCGGTGCGACGGATTCCATCCGCCACTGCAACCACGCGCTGACTCGCCGCCGACGAGCGTGCCGCAGCGGAGCGCAGGTCGCCGAGCATCGCATCGGCATCGCGCATTCCGGCGGCCTGTCGTTCGGCACTCTCCGACACTGCACTGATCGAGTGCGACACCTGCGCGGCGCTCTCGGTGAGCTGGTCGGAGCGGGTCGACAATTGTGACGCGTGACTGGTGAGTTGTCCGGAGACTTCCGCCACCGAACCGACCACGCCGCCAAGTCCCTCGCTCATTCGCCGGACCGTGGTGGCGAGAGTGTGGAGTTCTCGCGGCATCGGGCCCAGGTCCACCGGTCGCAGGTCACCGCCACCCATCCGCTCGGTGACCCGCACCAGCCGTCGGAGCGGCAGCACCACCCGACGCACCGTGTCAACTGCGGAGACCACCCCGATGGCAAGTGCCACCGAGAACAACAACCACACCACCGAGCGCCGACGCTCGCTCGCTTCGGTGAGTGCCGCGGCGCGATCCGCTGCGGCGGCTTCCTGCACCGCAACCAGCGAACCGACTTCTGCCAGCAACGAGTCGGCGGCCAGCGTCGAACGGGATGCGGAGTCGATGGCGAGATGACGTTCCAGGCTCGACACCAGTCTTGCAACCCGACCGATGGCGCCCTGCTCGGCGTCGCTCAGCATCGTCGACTGTGCGTATGCCGTGGTGGAGCGACGCAGCGCGTCGAACACGGAATCGCGTTCCGTCGGCGCTGCGCCATCCTCGAGCCGGATCGCCTCGACCGCATCGCGCGTGATCGCCTGGGCCAGGCCGGTGCGTTCGCGCAGCGTGGCGAGTTCGAGTTGAACCGCCTGGTCGAGTGAATTCATCGCGCTGACGCCGAGCAGCGTCATCGCGAACACCAGCAGCAGCAGGAGCGACGTTCCGGCGATCACCCGGCTGCTGAGCGGCGGCAGCGCGGTGTCGTCGGAACGTCGACCCACTGGTCCGATCTCAGTCAACCTTGGTCACATTCGCGGCCTGCAGCCCCTTGGGGCCCTCGACGATGTCGAACTCGACCACGTCGCCCTCTGCGAGCGAGCGGAAGCCACTCGACGCGATCGCCGAGAAATGCACGAACACGTCCTTGCCACCTTCCTGCGCGATGAAGCCGAAACCCTTGGCATCATTGAACCACTTGACGGTACCCTTTGGCATTGCAGGCCTTCCTCGAACGGAGATGGAACCAGTCCCGGGACGTCTCCCGGGCACGAACGCCGTCCTGCCCGGGCAGCAAGGACGGTTCCCAACGGCCCACGCCGGGGCCGCCAGCATCGCGCTGGCCTCTGGAAGTTGCGGACCGTTCGCCGGATCGCGCAAGCCGAACCCTACCCCGCGTCGGCCTGCGGGCCTATCATCCACCCGTGTCCGTGCCCACTTCCCTCGCGATCCGGTCGTTCTCCGACCGCGCCGAGGCGCTGGCCTACTCGATCATCCGGGCGGGCGAAGCGCCCCGGCTGCTGGCGTTTGACGACACCGTCGGCTGCCCCACCGAGACCCTCCTGGCCGCCCTGGAATGGACCCGGGTTGTGGGGATCCTGCCCGACGACGATCTGCTCCACGCCGGCCGCCTGACCTCCGACACCGCCTCGGCGGTGGTCGAGCGGCGTGACGGCGAGAACCGGCAGTGGGTCTTCCTCGGCCCGCGACTGGAGACACCGGTTCTCGATCCGTACGAGGGCGAGGTGCTGATCGACGAACCCGGAGTCCGGGCGCTGGCCTTCGTGGATCGCGCCCAGGCGCTGGCGCACTTCCTCCGGGCCACCTCCGGAGCCGGGGCGATGCTGGCCCAGCTCGGCCGCCGTGCCCCCGAGATGCGCCACATCCGTCGCTGGCTCGGCCCGATCGTCAGCGAACTCGACGAGCCGCGCCGCTGGATCGCCGGCTGGTTTGCTGTGTCATCGGGCGGCTCGCTGTTCGTCAGCGACGCCGACACTGATGCCAAGTATCGCTATATCGAAGTGGGGACTGAACCGTGATTCGAACCACCAGCCTGCTCGCACTCGCCCTGATCGTCGCACCCACCTTTGCCCAGGCGCAGCAGGTGATCAGCCCGCGTCCCGGTCAGCAGGGCAGACTCAACCTGCCGCCGCACGTCGAGGAGCAACTCTGGCCCCAGCGGCAGTTGTCGCCCGCCGAGCAGCAGCTCAAGGATCACGTGATCGTGCTTATGGATACCCTCGGTGTGGTCCGCGCCACCAACGCCCGGGTGGCACGGCAGACCAGCGCCGGTGCGTCTGCTGCGGTGATTCGTTCGGTCAGCAGGGCACTGGCCAACGATTGCGGGCGCGCAGTCCGCACCGCCGGACCGGTGGCCGAGTACGGGGCCAGCCTCAGCACCGACAACGCCCGCTGGGGTGACACGGCGATCGAACGCTGGCGCAACGCGCTGGCCGATCTCACCAGTGCTATGACAAGCTGCGAGGAAGCGGCCATCGCCCAGATCGAGGGTCGCGATGGCAAGTCGCTCGCAGCCATCGCCCAGCGCGCCGAGGCCGCGGTGGTGAGCTATCAGCGGGCCGAATCGGCGCTGCTCAACACCCTCCAGATCAAGATCGACCCCCGAAAGGACCGCCGGACCAGGTAACAAAATGGCCGGAAACCAGCGTGGATTTGTGGATCAACATCTCCACATCGGGTGGACAAGCGGCGCAACTGCCGCCCGGATAACGGTTTTCCGTCCACAGTCTGGCCACGTCCGGTGGAGCTAACCCGAAGAAAATCAGGCACTTGCACGATTTGTCCCCAGACCCGAAACTACATTCAGGTGATGGGACGTTTCGCGCGACCCATCCTCTCCGATCTGGCGCCTCGGAGAGCCGTGTGAGCGAGTGGTCCGCGAGCCGCTCTGACTCACAGCGCCCGATTCGCCGCAGTGCCCCCGAGCACAAGCGGCTGAAACGCGAGACGGTCGATCAGCCAGCCTGATCGGCCGTTTCTTTTTTTGTGGCTCCCCGACGCTACAGTTTCACCAGCCACCGATTGTCCAACTGCCACACTCTCCGGGCCGACACCTGCGCGTCGCCGGGGAAATATTCCGGCGAGTTGTACGCGTCATTGATCGACGCTGTCTTGGCGCTGGCGTCGTCGGCAAAGTGCAGGATCTCCGCCTCGAGTGTGGCCGGCTTTACTGCGGCACCATACTCCAGCTTGCCGTGGTGCGAGAGGATGAAGTGTTCGAGGATCATCGCCTCTTCCGGTGTGCACACCGGTTCCGGTTGTTCCGCCAGCCGGGTGGCCAGCATCGTGGCGCCGATGGCGATGTGTCCGGCGAGTCGTCCGTGCAACGTGGTTTCGAACACGCCGCTCTGCCAGGAGTAGCTCTCCAGCTTGCCGATGTCGTGCAGCATTGCGCCGGCGATCAGGATCTCCTCGTCGGCGTGGGCGACCTTGGCAATCTGTCGGGCGATCAGGACGACTTCGCAGGTGTGCTGGATCAGGCCGCCGAGCTGGGAATGGTGGCCGGTGCCGGGAGAACCGGGACACTGTTCGTAGCGCAGCCGGAAGTCGTCGTCGCCGTAGAACAGGTCGAGCACCGCTCGCGGTCCTGGTGAAGTGACTGCCTCGCGCGCATCGTCGAGGTACCTCCAGTACTTGTCCACCGGACCCACCGACGGCACCAGCTCGGCCAGATCGACGCTTCCCTTGGGCAGCGGTCGCACCGATGTGGCATCGAGTTGCAGTGCACCGCGATACTCGGACACGCTGCCCACCACCTGCACCAGCATCCCCTTGCTGATGTCGCGAATCGCTTCGTCTCGTCCGGCCCAGAACGGCGCCGAGTCGATCCGGCCGCTGCGGTTGCCGAGCACCAGGACCGTGCGCGGGTGATCACCACCCTTCTGCTGCACGTCGATGACCAGCAGCGGATGATGGATCTCGTCGCCCACGGCGATACTGGACAGGTCAAGCACTGGGATCGCTCCAGGTCGGGTGTGCGGTTGGTCGGGATCGACGATTCAATTCTAGACCCGAGTCCGGCGATTGCCGAATGCCGGCGGGCGGGTGCCAGTAGATTGCAGAATGGCCGCGCTCCACATCCGCCTGCTGGCGAGCGAACCCGATCGCGAGGACGTGCGCGAACTTGCAGCCGCGCTCCGCGCCGCCGGTCACGTGGTGCTCACCCGCACCGACCAGCCGGTGCCGCTGCACGTCGGGCCGGCTCCCGATTTCGTGATCTCCGAGGGGGCCCGCCAGCCGGTGCCGGAATCGCTGGAGGCCGCCGAGGCTCGACACATCCGGGCGGTACTGAACCACACCGACGGCAACCGGCGCCAGGCCGCGCTGATGCTCGGAATCGCACGTTCCACCCTGCTGAGCAAGATCCGCCGCTACCGGCTCTGACGAATCCGCCCCAGCCGGGACAGGATCACCTTGAGGGTGTCCTGGTGGGCAGCCAGCCGCAGGGTCCGGTTGGACACCCCGATCGCTATGCCGGCCGGGCCGAACCGGATCGGACTGGCCAGACCGGCCAGGCCGAGCGGCCGATCCGCTGCGAGGTTGCTCCGCTGGATGGCGCTGGTGTCACTGCTGCCAACCACCGTCACCAGGGTGGCGTCGCTGGTCAGGGTGACCGGTTCTCCGAGCCGGACCGCGGCGCCCCGGGCCGCATCCAGGCTGCCCATCAGCCCGACCAGGGCGCCACGGAGCGTCGCCCGATTGCCGACTCCGGCCAGGCTGGCCGTGCCGATGCCCAGGATCACCCCGATCAGGGTGAGGGCCAGCAGCAATTCCACGAGGGTCACGGCGCGGCGGGTCATAGCGCACTATCGCAACGGTATCGGTGAAAAGCTGGCGCCAGATCGCGCAAGGGCGATACACTTTGCTGCAATGGAGAATGTTGCCGCACCTCTGGTGACGCTGCGTCGGCTGGGCGCGATGGCACCGTGGTCGCTCGATGAACTGGCCCGGCTCGCCGATCAACTGCTGGATGGTAGGCTGGGTCCCGACGCCCGCCCAACCACGGGGCGGATGGTAAGGTTCTATGTGTCCCGCGATGTGATCCGGCCGCCGTTCGGTCGGGGGGCCGGCTCCACCTGGGGCTACCCGCATCTGGTCGAACTGCTGGCTGCCCGAGTGGCTCAGCACGACGGGCTGGGGCTCGATGCGATCGCCGCCCGGCGCGGCCGGGTGGCGCTGGTCGAGCTGGAGGAGCAGGTGGCCGAGCACTTCGGCGCACCGCTGCCGGCAGCCGACGCCGCGGCCCTGGTGGAGCAGCCGGTCGCGGTGGAGTCGCGCGGCTGGTGGCGGGTCGACCTGGCCGATGGCGTCGAGTTGCACCTGCGCGAAGGACATCCGTTGCTGGCTGATTCCCGGCGCCTCAGCGCCCTGATCGATGATCTCCGGACGGAGATCGCAACTCCACCGGAGGAATCCTGATGGCCACCCTGATTCTTGTGGTAGTAATTGCGCTGATCGTGTTCTGGGTGATCGGCGCCTACAACCGGCTGATCGGCCTCAAGGGCCAGGTTGCCAACGCGTGGAAGCAGATCGACGTGCAGCTCAAGCGGCGGCACGACCTGATCCCCAACCTGGTGGAGACGGTGCGCGGGGCGCTGTCGTTCGAACGGGAGACTCTCGACGCGGTGATCAGCGCGCGCGCCAAGGCGATGGGTGCCCAGAGTGTGCCCGACGTTGCAGCCGCCGAGGGCGAGCTGACCCGGGCGCTGGGGAGACTGTTCGCACTGAGCGAGGCGTATCCCGAACTCAAGTCGCTGGCCAACGTGTCGCAGTTGCAGGAAGAGCTGTCGTCGACCGAGAACAAGGTGGCGTTCTCGCGGCAGCACTACAACGATGTCGCAACGTCGTACAATGTCGCCCAGCAGCAGTTCCCGACCAATCTGGTCGCCGGACTCGCCAAGGCCGTGCCGGCGGAGTTGTGGGAGATCGTCGAGCCGGGTGAGCGCGACGTGCCCAAGGTAGACATCTCGATCCGCTGAGCGAGCGCTTGGCGCACCAGCCACGCGACCTGTTTTCGCAGCAGGAGTCCAACCGGCGCAAGTCCAGTTGGCTCCTGCTCGGCTTCGTCTTCTTCTTCGCGTGGATTGGTTTCGGCGGCGACATCGGCCTCTACCTGTTGCAGGCCGATGCCATCGGTGGCGGTTACCGCCACGTGATTCCCTGGCTGGGAATTGCCGCCACAATGGCCGCCGCGGTGATGGCGTGGAGCGCCTGGCAGCACGGCGATCGCCAGGTGTTGTGGTCCACCCGAGCGATGGAACTGATCAACCCGGTAACCGAGGAACAGGTGCGGTTGGTCAACACCGCCACCGAGATGTCGATTGCATCTGGGCTGCCGCGGCCGCGGCTGTGGATCGTGCCCGACGAGGACCTCAACGCATTCGCCACCGGTCGCGATCCGTCGACGGCATCGATTGCGGTGACCGAGGGCCTGCTGGCGGCACTCGATCGCGACGAACTGCAGGCGGTGCTGGCACACGAGTACGCCCACATCGCCCGCTACGACACCCGGTTGATGACGCTGGTGGCGGCTGTCGTCGGTGCGATCACGCTGCTGTCCGACGGCGTCGGGCGACTGCTGTTCCACGGCAACCGGGGCGGTCGGGCACTGGGCGGGCTGGGCAACGGAGGTGGCAAGCGCGGTGGCGGACGCGGCGGTGCGGGCGTGCTGGTGCTGGTGGTGTGGCTGCTGACGCTGGTGGTGGCTCCGCTGGTGTCGCGGCTGCTGGCGATGGGGATCTCGCGCAAGCGTGAATTCCTGGCCGATGCAACCGCTGCGCAGTACACCCGCAATCCTGCTGCGTTGATGCGGGCGCTGGAAAAGTGCGAGAACGCCCGGGCTCCCACTCTTGCGGTGGGACGCGGTGCCGCGCATCTGTGCATCGTTGATCCGACTGATCGGCGCTTCCAGCGACTCAAGGGAATCGCCGGCGACCTGCTGGCGTCACACCCCCCGATCGAGGAGCGACTGGCCAGACTGCGCGAGATGGGCGGCTGACACCCCGGCCGCCGGTTACGACTCGTCGAGGAAGACCAGCGCCTTGCGACGTTCGACCACCCGTGACAGGGCGTCGTGCACGTCGGGATCGATCACGGTGCCGATCAGGTCGCGCATCCGGGCCACCGCCTCCTGCGGCTCCATCCGCTCCTGATAAGGCCTGCTGGTGGTGAGCGCGTCGTACACCTCCGCGGCACCGATCACCAGCGCGCCGAGCGGGATGCCCTGCGCTGCCAGGCCGTCGGGATAGCCGGTGCCGTCGACGCGCTCGTGGTGCGACCGGACATAGCTGATCACCTCGCGCAGGTGGGTGAGCGGAGCCAGGATCTGGGCCCCGATCGTCACGTGCGACTTGACGTGATCGAACTCCTCCTCGGTGAGCGGCCCCTGCTTGTGGAGCACCGCCTCGCGGATGCCGATCTTGCCGATGTCGTGCAGCCGTCCCGCGGTGCGCACCGATTCCACCTGCTCATCGGAGAGGCCCAGCTCGGCGGCGACCAGTGCCGAGAGATCGGCGATCCGCGCCGAGTGGCCGCGCAGGTAGCGGTCCTTGGCCTCGAGGGCGTTGACCAGGGCCTCGAGGGTGGCCACCGAGATTCGTTCCAGGTTGCCGCGTTCGCGTCGCAGCTCGGCGCCGCGGCGGACAATCTCCTGCTTGAGCCAGGCCTGGGTCTGCTCCTGCTCGATCTGTTCCCGGCGGCGGGCCAGCGCCCGGGCGATCGCCCGTTCCAGGTCGGTCAGGTCGACCGGCTTGACCAGGTAGTCCATTGCGCCGCGCTGCATACACAGGGCGGCCGAGTGGGCGTCGTTGACCGCCGTCAGCATCAGCACGGCGGCGTGTTGCTCCTGGGCCAGGATCTGCGGCACGAGGTCCACGCCGGAGCCGTCGGGCAGGCGGATATCGAGCAGCACGCAGGAGATCTTGCGGCGGCGCACTTCATCCAGCGCCGCCTGGCCGGTGGTCACCGAGATCACCTCGTGACCCAGACCGGTCAGGAAGCGGACGATGGAATTGCGGAGCTCTTCCTCGTCCTCCACCAGCAGCGTGGTGACCAGGTTATCGATCGAAGGAGTCAGGTCGAGCGGCATCGACATCGGGTACCCCAGTCCGGCAAGGATTCAAGTACTCTGCAAAGGTAAGCATCGGACCGGCGGGGCGTGATGCCAAGGTGGCTCGAAACCCGGCGGCCCGGCCGCCGTATGGGCTCGGGAACGGACCCGCAACGCACGGAGGTTACTTTTGGTACCTCTCGACCCCACCTCGCAAGGATCCATTGGATGACCAGATTCTCCCTCAGCACCGCTGTTGCCGTGTTCTGCGCCACCGGTGCTGCCTCCGCCCAGACGATGTACAACGGCGAGACGCAGATGCAGGCGCAGTTCGGTGCCGCCATCGCCGTGGCCGGCAACGACGTGCTGATCGGCGAGGCCTCCTCAGGCGACCATCCCGGCGGCGTGGTCCATATCTACCGCCGCGGCGGCGCCGGCTGGAGCCAGGCCGGATCGCTTTCGCTGGCAGACGCCGGGGCCGGAACCCGATTCGGCTCGGCGCTGGCCACCGACGGCACCACGCTGCTGGTGGGGATGCGGCGCAGCGGTCGGGCCGACTCGGCCCGCGGTGGCGTCCAGGTCTACACCCGTTCAGCCAACGGCACCTGGACCGACGGCGGTGCCCTCGGCGGCACCCCGGTGGCCCGCAGCAGCTTCGGTGCGGCGGTGGCCGTGGCGGGCGACTGGGCCTATGTCGGCGCACCCGGCACCGAGGGTGGCGGCGCGGTGCAGGTGTTCCGCCGCAGTGGCGGCAACTGGGTCGCTGCCGGCTCGCTGCCCACCGCCAACGTGGCCACCGGCGATCGCTTTGGCTCCGCGATCAGCGTCGATGGCAACCGGGTCGCCGTGGGCGCTCCGGGGCGCGACGTGCAGAAGGGGATGGTGCTGGTGTTCTCCCGCAACTCCGACGGCTCCTGGGTCGAAGAGGGGATGCTGACGTCAGGCCGGGCCGTCGCCAACTCGCAGATCGGCACTGCCGTGCTTCTCAAGGGCGACAAGGTCTGGGCCGGTGGCCCCAACGCGAACGGCTTCGTCGGGATGGTGGCCGGGTTCGAGCGCAGCAGCAGCGGCAACTGGTCCGATGCGATCGCGCTGACGCCGTTCGAGGCGACATCGAATCGCTTCGGGGTGTCGCTGGCGATGGTCGATGATCAGCTCTGGGTCGGTGCGCCGTTCAGCAGCGGTCGCCAGGGCCGGGTGTACCGGGTCGCCTTCGATGCCGATGGCGGCCTCGCCTCGATGACCAAGTTCGGTGGCGACTCGCTCACTGCCGGGTCGAGCTTCGGCTCGGAGATCGCCGTTTCGGGCAACACACTGGCCGTGGCGATGCCGTCCGACGCCCGCGGCGAGGGCACGGTGCAGGTGTTCTCCCGCGCCAACAACGGCGACTGGCAACTGACCGGGCATCTCTTCCCGGCACCCGCGGAGGCGATGGCAGCGGTCACCGGCTCCGAGCAGGCGTGTTCCGCCGACAACAAGGCCGGCGGCTTCGGCTGCTCCAACACCTCGCTGATAGCGTTCCTGCCGACCAGCCAGATCGGCGGCGGCCGCGGCACCGCGCTCAACGACAACTGGGGCTGGACCGA
>CBFGRM010000066.1:0-10618 GCA_965651205.1 uncultured bacterium | reverse complement strand
GGGAGAAGGGAGAAGGGAGAAGGGAGAAGGGAGAAGGTGCGGATACACGCGTGATCCGGACTCAACCTGCGTAACCAGAGCCAGTGGGTTCATCACGCACCTGCCAGCTTGCGCGGATGCATTCGCACCGAGAACTCAAGGCCTGGCAACTGGCCCGGCGAACTTCTCTGGCAGTATTCCGTCACTTTGACAGCGGGTGGACGCCCGGACGAGCTGCCGCGATAGAGCAATTGAGGCGTGCTGCGCTGTCTGTACAACTGAACATCGCCGAAGGATATGCATCAGGCAGCACCCCCAGGTTCATTGCCCATCTGAGGATCGCCTATGGCTCCGCGGTTGAATCCACGGACATTCTGGAACTGCTGTCCGAACTGGGATGCGATCTTAGAGAAATTCTGGATCTCTCCAGGCAGACTCAAGCACTTACGCTGCGACTGCTCCACAGGATGCAGTCGCGGAGGCAATGAGATTCAGGATCCTTCTCCCTTCTCCCTTCTCCCTTCTCCTCGTTTAGGTTTCGATTATGCGCCTGGATACATCGCTCTTCTTCCGCTCCGCGCTGGACTCCGTACACGGTCTCCCCGACTCGGCGCTGGCCGACCTCGAGGCCCGCTTTCCGGCCCTGCTCGCCGACATCGCCGAGCGCCGCACCGCGGGGGAGTACGGCTTCGAGGCGCTGGGCGACCAGCCCGATCTGGTGGCGCGGATCAACCAGTTTGCAGCGGGCCAGGCCGGCCGCTGGAGGCACCTGCTGATCCTTGGCACCGGCGGGTCGGCGCTGGGCACCCGGGCCCTCGTGGGCGCTCTCAGGCCACCGGCCTGGAACGAATGGGACGCAGCCCGCAGGGATGGACTGCCCACCGTCACGGTGCTGGAGAACATCGACCCCCACACGGTGCTGGCGGCGCTCGACCGGCTCGATCCGCGCCACACCCTGGTCAATGTGATATCCAAGTCGGGCGGCACCGCCGAGACTCTGGCGCAGTACCTGATAGTGAGGCGATGGCTGGAGCAGGCGGTTGGCGTCGATCAGGTCGGCGACCACCTGGTGATCACCACCGATCCGGCGGCAGGACCGCTGCGCGCCATCGCCGAGCGCGACGGGATCACCTCATTCGAGGTGCCGCCGCCAGTGGGTGGCAGGTTCAGCGTGCTGACAGCGGTGGGCCTGGTGCCTGCGGCACTCGTCGGCATCGACATCGCCGAACTGGTGGCCGGAGCCGGCGACGCGGTGAGACAGTCGCGCACCGAACGCCTGGCAGACAACCCCGCTGCGCTGTGGTCGGGTCTGCAGTGGCAGGCACAGCACACCCGTGCTGCCAACATCCACGTGCTGATGCCCTACAGCGACCAGCTCCGCGACCTCGGCGAGTGGTTCCGGCAGCTCTGGGCCGAGTCGCTGGGCAAGCGGGTCGACCGGGATGGCAACGAGGTCTGGCGGGGTGCCACACCCCTGCTCGCCACCGGGGCGACCGACCAGCACTCTCAGGTGCAACTGTTCGTCGAGGGCCCCTTCGACAAGACCATCACCTTCGTGAGAATCCGGGATACAGTCGGGCTGCTGGAGATACCGGGAGAAGGGAGAAGGGAGAAGGGAGAGGACCCTTTCTCCCATCTCCACGGCCGCAAGCTAGGCGAGCTGCTCGACATCGAGTTCCAGGCCACGCGCGAGGCGCTGCGTCAGGCAGGCAGGATGAGTTGCACCATCGAGCTGGATGAGATCTCGCCCCGCAGCATCGGCCATCTGCTGATGTTCTTCCAGCTCGCCACCGGCTTTGCCGGTGCGTGGTACGGCGTCAATCCGTTTGATCAGCCTGGAGTGGAACTGGGGAAGCGGCTGACGCTCGAGGCGCTGGAAAGACGTTAGACGCGAGACGAGAGACGAGAGAGGTGAGACGGCAGATCCCTCGACTTCGGCAGCTACGCTGCCTTCGCTCGGGAGGACGTCTCACCTCTCACGTTTCACGTCTCTCGTCTCGCGTCGATCACCATTCCGTCATAGCCCGGTTCCACGCCGGGCGGCAGTCGCCTGAGCAGCTCCCGGTGCGATGTCTCGTGGGTGAGGTGCGTCAGGTAGCTGCGACGGGCGCCGACACGGGCTGCCACCTCGATCGCCTCGGGAATCGACAGATGGGTCGGGTGGGGTCGCCACCACAGCGCGTTGAGCACCAGCACCTCGATTCCTTGCAACGCGGCGATGGCAGCGTCGGGGACATTCTTGACATCCGTGATGTATCCGAACGGCCCGATCCGGAAGCCGAACACCACCGCGTTGCCGTGTTCGAACTCCAGCGGCAACACGTCGAAGCCGGCGATGTTGATCACTCTGCCCGGTGTGAGCACGTGGGCCTGCAACCTGGGCTTGGAAGTGCCGGGAACCGGCACCACGGCGTCGTCGAAGATGTAGCCGAAGCTGCGGGTGATATGCTCGATTGTCTGCGCCGGACCGAACAGCGGCAGCGACCCGGTGCGGGCGATCGAGATGCTGCGCAGGTCGTCGATGCCGTGGACGTGGTCGGCGTGGAGATGGGTGTAGAGAACCGCATCCACGTCGCCCACGCCGGCGCTGAGCAGTTGCAGCCGCATCTCGGGTGTGGTGTCTATCAACAGCCGCCGGTTGCCGTCCTCGATCAGCGCGCTGGCGCGGCTGCGCTTGTCGCGCACGTCATCGGACCGGCACACGGCGCAATCGCAGCCGATCTGCGGCACTCCCATCGAGGTGCCGGTGCCGAGGAGGGTGAGACGCACGCGCTAGACCGTCTCGACCTTGAGCAGGTTGGTGGTGCCCGGCTGGTCGAACGGCACCCCGCAGGTGACCACGACGCGCGACCCCGCGCGGGCCAGGCCGCGTTCCAGCAGCGCCCGGTGCGCCATTTCCCACATCGGCTCGTAGTGCTTGAGATGTGGCATCATCACCGGCACCACTCCCCAAACCAGTGCCAATTGCTGGTAGGCCTCCTTCTCCGCGGTCAGCGCCAGGATCGGTACCCTGGGCCGGTACGACGACACGGTGCGGGCGGTGAAGCCGCTGGAGGTGAAGCAGACTATCGCGTCGGCCGCCAGCATATCGGCCGCCGTGGCCACCGCCACCGCGATGGCGTCCTCGGTGGGGGTACTGCCCTCGTCGGTGCGGGTGAAGTGCGGGGCAGGGATCTGCCAGCGGCGCCGGTCGCTGCCCTCGCCGATCCGGAGCCGCGATGCCTCCACCTCCAGCGCGATCCGGTTCATCGCCCTGACTGCCTCCACGCCGTACTTGCCGACGGCCGTCTCGGCAGAGAGCATCACCGCGTCGGTACCGTCGATGATGGCGTTGGCCACGTCGGACGCCTCGGCCCGCGTCGGGCGGGGATTGCCGATCATCGACTCCAGCATCTGGGTGGCGGTGATCACCGGTTTGCCGTGGCGATTGGCGCGCTGGATCAGCCGCTTCTGGACCAGTGGCACCTGTTCGAAGGGCAGCTCCACTCCCAGGTCGCCTCGGGCGACCATCAGCACGTCGGCGGCGTCGATGATCTGGTCCAGATTGCGGAGCGCGGTGTCCTTCTCGATCTTGGCCACCAGCTTGACGCTATCGGGCACCAGCCCGCGCACCGAGTCGAGGTCGGCGGCCCGCCGCACGAACGAGATACCCAGATACTCCACCCCTGCCGCGGTCACCCGGATCGCTTCCTCGCGATCGAGGTCGGTGACGGTGGGCGCGCTGACGTCGATCCCCGGCAGGTTCATCCCCTTGTTGGCGCGCAGCAGCCCGCCGTAGCGCACCTGGCCGTCGACCCGGTCGCCGCGGACCCCCGTGACCACCACCTCCAACAGGCCATCGTCCAGCAGGATCCTGGCGCCGGGTGCCACGTCCTCGGCGAGTTCCGGATAAGTGGTGGGGATTTCCCCGTCCTCGGCGGTGGCCTCGGGGGCAAAGGTCACCGACTGGCCGGCGGTGAGCATCAACGCGTCAGTCAGTCGGCCGACCCGGATCCGCGGGCCGTGCAGGTCGACCAGGATCCCGATCGGGCTTGACCGGCCCTCCCTCACTTCCCGGATTCGGGCGATAGCCTCCAGCCGCCCCTCCGGGGTGCCGTGCGAGGCGTTGATGCGGACCACGTTCACGCCGGCATCGAACATCTCGGTCATCTGGCTGGGCTGGTCCCAGGCGGGACCCAGAGTGGCGACGATCTTGGTGCGGCGGATCACGGGCGAAGGCAAGGAGATTCCTGGAGGATTGATGCGCCTAATCTAAGCAACCCGGGCTGAGTTGGCTCGGGGCCCGGTGGGCCTGATTACCTCGTCAACTGTCCACTTGGTGTGGAGGGGGTGGATCGAGTTTTTCCACAGCCGGAATCGGTGCCAATCCGGGCAGTCGCAGGGGGTTGGATGAGGGCCGCTCCGAGGACTCGACATCGTCTCCACAATCACCTGTTCGTGACCGAAAAGCGCGCCAGGCGATTGGCCACATCTGTGGAAGATTAGAGTTATCCACGCGTGGACTGGTGGACAACTCGGGCGAGAGCGGGGAGATATCGCGCCGGTGCTGGGATTCGCGGAGGAGCGAGTTTTCCACGTTAGCCCAGTTTGCTAAGTGCAACATCCACAATCGATTCACCTCTCCAGTTGATGTGGAAACTTTGCCTCGTGACAGTGGCGGATTGCCGGTCGGTTGACCCTGCAACAGGGCGTGGAAGTGCTTTTCCGAGGGACATTTGCGGCGGGATCGCTGCGGCTGGTAGATTGCCACGGAAGGAAACCAACCACAGGAGAGTCTAGGCGATGCAAACGGCGATGGAGCGGTTGTTGGCTGGGTTTGGCGGCGCGGTTCGGGCGAACGGCCACGGTGTGGAAATCTCCAGTCCGGCGGCACTCGAGAGCGACGCAATGGACCGGCTGGTTTGGACCGCTGTCTTCGGTGAGTCTGACTCGGAGCGTTCTGCTGCCCGGACGCTGCTCTGGAACCTTGGTCAGGCCACCGGAGTGAGGCCGGCCTCCATCCACGATCTTTACATCGCCCGGGGTCGCGGTGACTGCAGCGGCTTCACCGTGCCGGCCATCAACGTGCGGATGATTGCCTATGACACCGCCCGGGCGGTGTTCCGGGCGGCCAAGGCCTGCGACGGCGGCGCGATCATTTTGGAGATCGCCCGGAGCGAGATCGCCTACACCGACCAGCGTCCCGACGAGTATGTGGCGGTGATCATCGGTGCTGCGCTTCGAGAGGGTTACCAGCAGCCGTTGTTCATCCAGGGCGATCACTGCCAGGTCAACGCCAAGAAGTACGCCGCCGACGCCGAGGCCGAGGTGGGCGAGGTCAAGAAGCTGATCGCCGAGGAGGTGGCGGCCGGGTTCTACAACATCGACGTGGACACCTCCACGCTGGTGGATTTGTCATTCCCGACGCTCGACGAGCAGCAGCGGGCCAACTACGAGCGGGCGGCCGAGCTGACCAAGTTCATCCGCGAGCGGGAGCCCGAGGGGGTGACCGTATCGGTGGGTGCGGAGATCGGCGAGGTGGGCCACAAGAACTCCACCGTCGAGGAGCTGCACGCCTTTATGTCCGGCTACAACCGGACGATGGCGGCTATCGATGGCGGGGTGGGCATCAGCAAGATCTCGGTCCAGACCGGCACCTCGCACGGGGGAGTGGTGCTGGCCGACGGATCGATCGCCGAGGTCAAGCTCGACCTGGAGGCGCTGGAGGCGCTTTCCCGGTCGGCCCGGGAGGACTACGGTATGGGCGGCGCGGTCCAGCACGGCGCCTCGACCCTGCCACCCGACGCCTTCGGCAACTTCCCGCGGGTCGAGACGGTCGAAATCCACCTGGCGACCAATTTCCAGAATATCGTCTTCGACCATCCGGCGTTGCCTGCCGAACTCAAGGCCCGGATCTATGCCTGGCTGGACGAGAACACTGCCGGTGAGCGGGGCGCCAACGATTCGCAGGAGCAGTTCTACTACAAGACCCGCAAGAAGGCGATCGGTCCGTTCAAGCGCGAGATGTGGTCCCTGCCCGCCGAGGTTCGTCAGCAGATTGGCCGGGAGCTCGAGAACACCTTCGCCTTTCTCTTCGAGCAGCTCAAGGTGGGTGGCACTGCCCGGTTGGTTGAGCAGTACATTACAGCCCCCGCGATCAGTCACGGGGCCAGGCCCAAGGTCGGATCGGTGGCAGTGGACGATCCCGACGCAGGCGAATGAGAGACAAGGAGCGGGAGATGGCAAGGCGCGAAGAGGGTGAAGTCACGGTGATCGAGACCGGCGGTTCGGGTGCCGGTTGGTTCATTCTGGGTGCGCTGGTGGGAGCTGGCCTGGGGCTGTTGCTGGCTCCGGAGTCGGGGCAGCGGACCCGCCGCAAGATCGGCAAGGAAGCACGCCGCCTCAGGCGTGAGGCGGAGCATCGCTGGGATGATCTTCGCGACGATGTGGTCGAGAAGGGTCGTCACCTGCGGGACGAGGTGGAGGACTGGGCCGAGGACGTCAAGGCGGAGGTTCGCGAGGGCCGGCGCACGATCGAGCGCAAGGCGGCGTCGACCCGTGATGACCTCGAGCGGCGGCTCGCCGAGGCCCGTGCTCGTCGTCGGGCGCCGGTGGCGATCGACGGCGTCGAGGACGACGACATCGACGACGAAGAAGACGAAGGCGAGGAGTAGTGGCGCGCTGGCGGCCACTGAAGCAATCCGAGAGCCCGCCCACCGGCGGGCTTTCTGCCGCCCTGCAACCGCCACCGCGCCTGATCGAGCGGGTGCTGTCGCTCTCCACCCGGGTGAACATCCCGCAGCTCGCCTCCGCGCTCACGTTCGACGCCTTGCTGGCGATCATCCCGTTGATGGTGCTGGGCCTGGTGATTCTCCAGTTGGTGCTGGCCCAGACGTCAACAATCGATCCCCAGGACCCGACCAGGTTGTTCACCACATTGCTGCCGCAGCACCTGCACGTGAATGGGCCCGAGGATCCGTTCCACCTGATCGAGGGGTTGCTGGCCAGCGTGCAGCGCTATGCAATCGGTGGCAGCGGCATCGCGGTGCTGGTTTTCCTCTGGTTCGGGTCGCGACTGTTCAGCTCGCTGCGCAACTGCCTGATGCGGATCTTCGACGTGACCCGGGAGCAGCGTCACGAGGCGCCGGTGCTCGACTTCCTGCTGGGCTTCCTGCACGGCAAGCTGCGCGACTTCGGGATGATAGGCCTGGTGCTGATGCTGGCAGGTGTCAACGCGCTGCTGTCGGTGGCGGTGGTGCTGTTCAATGCCGACACCGTGTACCTGACCGGTTGGCTGTCGTTCTTCGCGTCTACGTTGGGCCGGTTCTTCGCCGAAGTGGTCACCGTCGGCTCGGCGTTCCTGCTGTTCGTCGTGCTCTACCGCTATGCGTCACCCAAGCGGCTGGCCTGGCGCAGTTCGATGGTGGCGGGCCTCACCGCGACCGTCGGATTCGAGCTGGCCAAGCGGCTGTATGGCGTCTACCTCTCGGCGGCAAGCGATGGCGCGGTGTATTCCATCGATGCCGGTATCGGCGCGGCCCTGCTGTTCCTGCTCTGGGTCTGGTGGGTGGCGCTGGTGTTCCTGATCGGCGCCGCCGCCGCGGTGGTATACGAGAGCGGCCGGACGTAGTCCGGCCGCCCTCCAGCGGCCGCCGAAAGGCGGCCGATTATTGATCGCCGAAATCGATCGGCCGCCATCAATCGGCCGCCATCAATCGGCCGCCATCAACCAGCCGCCATCGATCGGCCGCCATCGATCGGCCGCCTTTCGGCGGCCGCTGGATGTAATATTCAGATCTATGCGCATATCCCTGATGCTGTCCCTGCTCCTGGCGCCGGCCGTGGCTGCCCAGGTTCCGCTCACCGTGCGGGTTGCCCCCGGTGCACCGGCGTACGACTTCTACGGCTATGGTCCGTACCGGGCCGCCGTGCCGAGGCCGGACTCGCTGCTTGGGTTCGCAATCGGCACCCGACACACGATGTATCACCAGCAGCAGGCGGTGCTGGATGCGATGGCCGCCGCGGCCCCCGATCGGGTCCGTTTCGAGGTGACGGGCCACAGCGGAGAGGGGAAGCAGATGCGGCTCTTGCTGATCTCCTCGCCCGCCAACCTGGCCCGGCTAGATGCGATTCGCGCCGACCTGGCCGCGCTGACTGACGCGCGCAGCACCGACGCCGCTGCCGCGGCGGCCATCGTGGCGCGGACGCCGGCGGTGGCGATGCTGTCGCACTCGATTCACGGCAACGAGCCGGCGGGATTCGAGGCGGCAATGATCACCAGCTACACGCTGCTGGCGTCGGAATCTCCGGCGATCACCAAGTTGCTCGACTCGCTGGTGATCGTGATCAACCCGTCGCAGAATCCCGACGGACACGAGCGGTTCGCCGCGTGGAGCAACTCCGTCTCGATGGCGCTGGACGAGCCGGTGGCGCTGGAGCAATCGGAGCCGTGGAGCATCCAGGGCCGATTCAACCGGACCCGCTTCGATATGAACCGCGACCTGCTGGCCTTCTCCCAGCCCGAGACACGGGCCACCGCGGCGGCGGTGCTGCGCTGGCGGCCGCAACTGTTCATCGACCTCCACAGCACCACGCCGCAGTATTTCTTCCCGCCTGCCGCGGCACCGATCAACGGCAACTTCCCCGCCAGTACGATCGACTGGCTGGAGCGGCTCGGTCGGGGCAACGCGCGGGCATTCGATCAATACGGCTGGCAGTATTACGTGCGCGACGTGTTCGACCTGTTCTATCCCGGCTACTGGGATTCCTGGCCGTCGCTGCTGGGTGCCATCGGAATGACCTTCGAGACCGACGGTGGTCCCGAGCTGATGCTGCGCAAGAGCGATGGATCGGTCACCTCGTTCCGCGAGGGAATCGCCCACCACGTCGTGGCATCGTTTGCATCGCTGACGACAATCGCGGACAACCGTACGCTGCGCCTGGAGGACTATCGCGGGTTCTTCGAGAGCGCGCTTGGGGAACCGGCAGGGCGCGCGTTCCGCAGGGTGGTCATCGCACCGGGCAGTGATCCCGTGCGCACCCGCGAGGTGATCGACTTGCTGCGATTCCAGGGGATCGAGGTCGCCGAGGCGGCTGAGGGGTTCACGCTGTCGTCGGCCCGGAGTTACCTGGGTGGCGCGCCGGCCAGGCGCAGCTTTGCTGCCGGCAGCTACGTGATCGACCTGGCCCAGCCGCAGGGACGGCTGGCCACCGCGATTCTCGAACCGTCCGCCACCCTCGACAGCGCGTTCGCACGACGCCAGATCGACCGCTTCGAGCGCAATCGACGTCGAGGCACCGCCGCACCGCGCGAGGGCTACGAGTTCTACGACGTCACCGCGTGGGCGCTGCCGCTGTCGCACGGACTCGACGCGGTGTGGACCGACGAAGTGATCGGTGTGGCGACCAGGCCGCTCCGGGAGCCCGCCGGTCGGGACATCGCGATGACCGAACCGGCCCGCAGCGGCTACCTGATTCCTCCCGGCACCCGTGCCGCCCAGCAGCTCGGCCTCGCACTGCTGCACGAGGGATTCAGGGTGGCCGTGGCGAGGGAGCCGATTCGCGCCAACAACAGTACCTGGCCCGCGGGGACGCTGGTGCTTCGCACGGTACGCAACGGCGACTTGTTGCACGCGAGGTTGCAGGCGCTGTCGCAGCAGACCGGCGCGCGTGTGGTGGCTGTGCAATCGGCGTTTCCCGACAGCGGTCAGTCCGGCATCGGCAGCGGCTCGGTGGCAACGGTGCATCGTCCGCGGATACTGGTCGCCGCCGGCGACGGTGTTTCGCAGACCGCCTTCGGCGACGTGTGGCAGTACCTCGAGCACGAACTTGGCCAGCGATTCGTGCCGGTCGAACCGCGCCGACTCGCGTCGATGAATCTCGACGAGTACAACGTGCTGGTGCTCCCCGAGGGCAGTTATGCCAGTGCACTCGGCACCTCGGGGATGAATCGGCTCCGTGACTGGGTGCGCGGCGGCGGGGCGCTGATCGCATTCGGCAGCGCGGTGAGCGTGCTGGAACACAAGGAGATGGCGCTGCGCACTCCGGCCGATGAAGCCGATCCGGATCCGAAGATCACCGTGGCAGATACGACCATTTCCGCCAGTGCGCTGCCGGCGCCCTTCGTGTCGCCGTCGCCAAGAGGCAACCGCCCGGAGGCGGTGCCGGGCGCGGTGGCGCGTGCCTCGCTGGAACCGGGTCACTGGCTGCGCTGGGGCTACGACGGTGACGCGCTGGCGGTGCTGGTGCCGGGGGATTTCCTCACGCCCAGCAAGACTGGCGAGAACGTCGTGGTGTTCGAGGCGGGCGCACCGATCCTGGCCGGATTCACCTGGCCCGGCAACACCCGCAAGTTCCTCGATGGTTCCGCGTGGGCAACGGTGGATCAGGCCGGCCGCGGCACCGTGGTGGCGTTCGCGGAGAACCCGCTGTTCCGAGGCTTCTGGCGCGGACCGGCGATGCTGTTCGCAAACGCGGTGATGCACGGGGCGGGGAGGCCGTAGAAGGGAGAAGGGAGAAGGGAGAAGGGAGAAGGAGGAGGCCCTCTCCCTTCTCCCTTCTCCCTTCTCCCTTTTTGACTGGGACATCGTCTCCTGCTAGATTCGTCGTGCCCCAGGTCCGAAGGGCGCCGACGCGCGAACCGCGTCAGGGCCTCGCCGGC
>CBFGRM010000065.1:0-10998 GCA_965651205.1 uncultured bacterium | reverse complement strand
CGAGAAAGCGAGAAGGCGAGAAGGCGAGGAGGCGAGGAGGCCCCTTCGTTCTCGCTCTCTCGCTTTCTCGCTCACCCGCCTTCTCGCTGTCTCGCTTTCTCGCCTTCTCGCTTTAGCTTTTCAGGATGACCTTGAGCCGCGACGCCGCCTTCGCACTGATGTGCGAATGGACCACCTCCCCTGCCCTGCGGGCGCATATGCGGGCTGTGGAGCTGGCGATGCGGCACTTCGCTCCCCGGTACGGTGGCGATCCCGACTGGTGGGGCACCGTGGGGCTCCTGCACGACTTCGACTACGAGCGCTTCCCCAACGACGCTCGGGCTGCTGATCAGCAGCATCCCACCGAGGGCGTCAATCATCTGCGCGGCCTCGGCTTTCCCGAGGATGGCTGCCAGGCGATCCTCGGCCACGCCGAGTTCACCGGCACTCCCCGTACTACCGACCTGGCCAGGGTGCTCTTTGCCGTCGACGAGCTGGCCGGATTCGTGGTGGCGTGTGCGCTGGTGCGACCATCGCGATCACTGGCGGATCTTGAAGTGTCGTCGGTCAGGAAGAAGCTCAAGGACAAGGGGTTCGCCCGGGGGGTCAGTCGGGATGACGTCCGCAACGGCGCCGAGCAGTTGGGTCTGCCACTGGAGGAACTGATAGAAGGGGTGATCGCCGCACTCAGGCCGCACGAGCGGGAGCTCGGGCTGGGCACAGGTGAGTGAGTCCGGTGAAGTAGAGGACCTGCCGCCCGAAGAGGTGGTGGATGCGGTCGACCGCGCCCTCGAACGATCATCCGGCACCCGGGCGATTCCCGGTAACGCGGTGCAGTTGCTCTACGACGGGCCGGATACCTACGACGCGATGCACCTCCTGATCGAAGCGGCTGAGAGTCGGATCCACTTCGAGAACTACATCATTCACGACGACGCCTGTGGCAACCGCTTCGCTGACGCGCTGATCGCGCGGGCCAGGGAGGGGATCACGGTCCGGGTGCTGTACGACTGGTTCGGCTCAAGCAGCACCAGCCGGAAGTTCTGGCAGCGGCTCCGCGACGCCGGCGCCGAGGTTCACGCGTTCGGGCCGCCAAACCTGGCCCACCCGCTGGAGTTCATTTCGCGCGACCACCGCAAGCTGATCGTGGTGGACGGCAACCAGGGGGTCACCGGCGGCCTCTGCATCGGCGACGAATGGGCCGGCGACCCGGCCCGGGATCGCCAGCCGTGGCGAGACACCGCGGTCCTGATTGCCGGACCGGCCGCCCGAGCGCTGGATCACTCGTTCCTCGAGTTATGGCAGCGGGCTGGCGGCACCATTCCCGACGAGGCCGCCGAGGTGGGCGGCGACGTGGCGCAAATGGGTGACACCGCCGTCCGGGTGGTGGCGGTAAGACCGGGGGCGGAGCGGACCTGGCGCACCCTCGACCTGCTGTTCGCTATGGGCGGCAGCAGGATCTGGGTCACCGAGGCGTATCTGGCCGGCCCGTCCCGACTATATCAGGTTTTCGAGGATGCGGCCAGGGACGGGGTCGACGTCCGGCTACTGGTACCGGGGGCATCGGATCTGCCGATGATCCGGAACATCTCCCGCACGGGGTACAAGCGACTACTACGTGCCGGGGTGCGGATCTGGGAGTGGCAGGGGCCGATGCTTCACGCCAAGACTGTCTCGGTCGATGAGCGCTGGGTCCGAGTGGGATCCAGCAACCTGAACCCGTCCTCATTGATGGTGAATTGGGAGCTGGACGTGTTCGTGGAGGACCCTTCCTTTGCCGGTCGGCTGGATGAACAGTTCCAGGCCGACATCCGCCATTCCGCCGAGGTGCTGTTGCGGCCCTCCCGGCTGATCACGGCGGTTCCGGGTTTTGGCAACTCAGCCGTTCTCGTGGCCGAGCAACCGGATCTGGACTCCCCGCGGCTGCCCCATCGTCGCTCGCTGGGGGAGCATCGCCGCCGCCTGATCCAGCACGCGGTGGGGTTGTCGCGGGCGGCGCATCTGGCCCTGCTGGGTCCGCTGATGGTCGCGATCGCAACGATGATCGTGATCCTGCTGGTGTTCCCGGTGGTGGCTGCCTACGTGACGGCGGCCATCCTGGTCCTGATTCTTGCGGTGCTGGTGCTGCGCGGTTTGCTTCGCCAGCCTCGTGACTGACCTCAACCTCCCTCGGAAACCCTGCGTATGACCGGCGTGGACGACAGCGAGCTGGCCGCCCGGGCATCCCGAGGCGATCCCGAAGCATTCGGAGAGCTCGTGGCCCGCCACGCGCCGATGGCGCGTCGAGTGGCCTACGCCGTCCTGGAGGATCAGGAAGACGCCGATGATGCGGCCCAGGAGGGGTTTCTCTCCGCGTGGCAGGCACTCGGTCGGTACGACCCCAAGCGGGCGTTCCGGCCCTGGCTGATGCAGATCGTCGTCAATGCCGCGCGAGATCTCCGCAGGCGGCGCCGGGTCAGGGCTGCAGAACCGCTCGAGTATGTGGCGGCCGCAGCGCGGGACGACCCGGCCAGGGAGGCCGGTGAGCTGGACCTGGGGGAGAATCTCAGGAAGGCGCTGGCCACGTTGCCGGAACGGCAACGGCTCGCAGTGGTGTTGTTCGACGCCGAAGGGTACCCGCAGGCGGAGATTGCCGCGATGCTGGGGATCCCCGAGGGCACGGTGAAGTCGGATGTTTTCCACGGACGTCGAGCGCTTCGCAAGGTGCTCGGCAGTGTGAAGGAGGAGTGGGATGACTGAGGAAAAGTCGCTGGATCGTGACCTGGCACTGGGCCGCGCGCTGCGCGAGTCACTGGCGATGCCGCACGACGGTGCATTCGTGACCCGGATGCGCACCCTGGTGCGCCAGGCCCGGCCGCGCACCTGGGACGAGGTTCTCGCCGGTTGGTTCTGGCAGGGCGTGCTGGCCACTTCGATGGTACTGGCCGCGCTGGTGATCGGCTGGAACTCGCTCGGCGGCGACACGACGTCATTCATCGGTGAGGAATCGGTAGCGGTGCAGCTCATCGATGCCCAGCGGCCGGGTACCGACGTGATCCTTGCCTCGATGTCGGGGGCCAGGTGACGACGACTTCGACATCCCGCGCGCTGTTGCTGCTTGCAGTGGCGTTCGTGCTTGGCCTGGTGGTGGGTGGCTCGGTGATGGGGCTCTCGCGCGACGACGATCGCCGTCGTGGCAACCGGGGCAATTGCGAGGTCCGCAGCCAGCGGGTGTGTATGTGGACCGAGGTGCTGGACCTGAGTGCGGAGCAGCAGGAGCAACTGGTGGGGGTGTACAAGCAGGGCGAGGTCGCGGTTGACTCGATCCAGCGCAACATCCGTCCGCCGATCGACTCGATCTACCAGACCATCCGTCCGGCGATCGACAGCCAGAGGATGCAGCTCAGGGAAGAGGTGAAGTCGATCCTCACGCCCGAGCAGCGGGAGAAGTATGACTCGACCACAACGGCGTGGGATGAACAGCGCCGCCAGAACCGTGACCGTTCGTCGGGTGCGCCCGGCTCTCAGGGAGGACAGCAGCGTGATCGTCCGTAAGTCGACCGTTTCGTGCTGGCTCGCGTTGCTCGTGATTGCGGCACCCGCCGCGCTCGCGGGCCAGGCCATCGAACGGATCACGTTGGCCGAGGCCCTCAGTCGCTCCGAACTGGTCAGCCCGAGCGTGGTGCAGGCCACCGGCTCGGTGCGGAGTGCGGAGTTGTCGGTGCGCAGCAGCCACTGGCAGTACCTGCCGCAGATCACCTTCCCGGTCGGCGCAAACCTGACCGCATCGTCGGGGCAGTCACGCCTCGACCCGGTGACCGGCGAAGTGATCAGCGGCAACACGAGCAACCTGAGCTATCAGTTCGGCGCCCGCGCCAGCTACACGTTGTTCGACGGCTTCGGTCGCACTCACGACCTGCGCGCCGCGCAGGCACGCGAGATCGCTGCCGACGCCAACCTGATTTCGGCCCGGTTCCAGAACGCCCTGCAGGTTACCAATGCGTTCTTCGATGCGCTGGCGTCACAGGAGCTGCTGCGCGTCAACCAGGCAGCGGTGGATCGTGCCGAGCAGCAGCTCGACGTGGCAACGGCACGACTGCAGGCCGGCGCCGGTCAGCGCACCGATTCGCTCACTGCACTGGTGCAGCTCGGCCAGGCGCGGCAGCAGTTGCTGCAGGCACAGGCGACGCTGGCGACCAACGAGGCAAACCTGGGCCGGTTGGTGGGCGTCGAGGGCAGGGTCGGTGCGATCGAGGATTCGGCCTACTACCGCCAGCCGGTGATCCTCGACACGGTGGGCATTCGCCGCGAGGCCGAGTTGTCGTCGCCGGCAGTGCGGACGGCGATGGCCAACCTCGAGGCGCAGAAGGCCACGCTCCGCTCGCAGAAGTCCAGCTACTGGCCGACGGTCACCGCCGATGCCAGCAACATCTGGACGGCTCAGCGCAGCAGCGACTACGAGTTCATTGGTCGACGCCAGCTCAACCTCGGCTTGTCATTCTCGCCGTGGACCTCGCTGCAGCGCGAGACCCAGATCGAGAACGCCGCGATCGCGGTTGACAACGCCGAGGCGTCACTCGCCGACCAGCGTCGGCAGATCTCCGCGTCGCTGACCCAGTACTACGCCGCGCTGGCCAACGCGCGGGAGTCGATCGAGGTGGCCCGGATCTCGGTTCAGGCATCGGAGGAGAACGTCCGGGTCACCGAGCAGCGCTACCGCCTTGGTGTCGCGACCGTGTTCGAACTCACCCAGGCACAGGAGCAGCTCACCTCTGCCCAGGTCAACGAGGTGACCGCCCGCTTCTCGTACATCCGGGCCAAGGCACAGATCGAGGCCCTCATCGGAAGGACGCTCGAATGAGCCGCGATATGCTGGACACTGGCGAGCGGATGGCGTTGCTGCCGTCCGACGTGCCGCGCGACGCGGTCATCGTGACCCGCAACCTCACCCGTGAATACCATATGGGTGGTGAAGTGGTGCACGCCCTGGCCGGAGTCGACATCACGATCCGTCGCAACGAGTTCGTGTCGATTATGGGCCCGTCGGGCTCGGGCAAGTCGACGCTGATGAATATGATCGGCTGCCTGGACACGCCCACCTCGGGCGACTACTGGCTCAACGGTCACCGGGTGAGCGAGCTGAGCGACGACGCACTGGCGCGGATCCGCAACAAGGAGATCGGCTTCGTGTTCCAGACGTTCAACCTGCTGCCGCGTGCCACCGCACTGGCCAACGTCGAGCTGCCGATGGTGTACGCCGGTGTGAGTTCCAAGGAGCGTCGTGAGCGCGCCACCGCCACGCTGACCAAGGTGGGTCTGGGCGAGCGGTTGCACCATCGTCCCAACGAACTGTCGGGTGGACAGCGCCAGCGCGTGGCAATTGCGCGGGCGCTGGTCAATCACCCCTCGATCCTGCTGGCCGACGAGCCGACCGGAAACCTCGACTCGGCCACCTCGGTCGAGATAATGGAATTGTTTGAAACGTTGTACCGCCAGGGTCAGACGATCATCCTGGTCACCCACGAACCCGACATCGCCGAACACGCCAAGCGCCAGATCATCCTCCGGGATGGCAAGGTGGCGAGTGACGGCACCGCCAAGTATTCGGAGGTTATTGCGTGAACGCCGTACGTTGGAGTGTTGCCCTCGCATCGCTGGCGCTGGTCGCCACCGCCTGCAAGGAGAAGGAGACCGGGCCGGTCTACCAGGCGGTTGCCGTGCAGACGCGCGACATCGAGGTGACTGCGCAGGCCGCAGGCGCGGTGCTGCCGGACACCGTGGTGGAGGTCAAGTCGAAGGCATCGGGCGAGATCCTCGAGTTCTCGGTGGAGACCGGACAGGTGGTGCAGCGTGGCCAGTTGCTGGCCCGGATCGACCGGCGCATCCCGCAGAATCGCTACGAGCAGGCCCAGGCCCAGTATGAGGTGGCGCAGGCGCGGCTCCGCAACGCCGAGGCGCAGAATCGCCGCGCCCGTGAACTGTATGAGGCCAAGGCGATCACCGAGCAGGAGATGGAGACGGCTGCGCTCGAATTGGCCAATGCCAACGCCTCGCTGATCTCGGCCCGCACCGAGGCGGAGAACGCCAAGATCTCGCTCGACGACACCGAGGTGCGGGCGCCGATCACCGGCACCATCATCGCCAAGAACGTCGAGCGCGGCGCGGTGATCACCGCACCGGGCGGCGACGTGGGCGGTGGCACCGTGCTGCTCAAGATGGCCGACCTTTCGCTGGTCCAGGTCAAGACCTTCGTCGACGAAACCGACATCGGCAAGCTGCGCCCCGGAATGCCGGCCGACGTGACCGTCGAGGCGTTCCCCAACCGGCCGTTCCGCGGCGAGCTGATCAAGATCGAGCCGCAGGCCGACACGATCCAGAACGTCACGATGTTCCCGGTGCTGGTGCGGATCAACAACCGCGACGGCCTGCTCAAGCCCGGGATGAACGCCGAGGTCAACGTATCGGTGGGCAGCGCTGAGGGCGTGCTGGCGGTGCCAAATGCGGCGCTCCGCACCGAGCGCGATGCCGGCAGTGCCGCCGGGGTGCTGGGAATCTCGGAGCAGGAGATGCGCGATATGCTGGCATCGAGCACCGCCGGCCCGGCCGCGCCCGGCGACAGTAGTGGCAGTAGCGCACTGCCTGCCAACGGCGGCAGTGATCGCGAGCGGATGCAGGCAGTATTTGCCAAGATGCGCAGTGGTGCGACCCTCACCGCCGAGGAGCAGGCGCTGATGCAGCAGGCCCGTTCCCAGATGGGTGGCAACGGTCGCGGTGGTGCCCAGCGCGGCGGACAGGACGCGATGTTCGGCGGTCGATACATCGTGTTCGCGTTGCGCGACGGCCGGCCGACTCCGGTGTATGTGACCACCGGCATCACCGATCTCGACTGGAGCGAGGTCAAGAGCGGACTGACCCCGCAGGACTCGGTGCTGTTGCTGCCGAGTGCCTCGCTGCTCGAGTCGCAGCAGGGGTTGCAGGAGCGGATGAGCAGGAACTCCGGTCTGCCCGGCCAGACGCCGCGCTGACCGCACGAAAGGAAGCGACACAATGCTGATCGGCGAAACGATCCAGGTGGCATTCGGCAGCATCCGCGCCAACAAGTTGCGCGCGGCGCTGACGATGCTGGGTGTCATCATCGGCGTTGCCGCGGTGATCACCGTGGTGGCAATGGGTACCGGTGCCCAGCGGTCGGTCGAGGAGCGGATCAACGCGCTCGGTGCCAACCTGATCCAGATCAATGCTGGCCAGGACCGTCGGGCCGGAGTGGCGCGCGAGGGAGGGGCACCGCTCACCACCGACGATGCCGACGCGATCCGCCGCGACGCCGGTCACGTGATCGAGGCAATCGCGCCCGAAATGGAACGGCGCCAGCAGGTGGAGTTCGGCGGTCGCAACATCAACGTGAGCGTCGTGGGAACAACGTCGGAGTACCTCGCTGCGCGCAACTACACCATCACCAACGGCAGGATGTTCACCGAGGGTGACGACGCCTCGCGCCAGCGCTACGCAGTGGTCGGCGCCGATGTGCCGGAGATGCTGGGTCAGAACCCGCAGGCGTTCATCGGCCAGACGATCGTGATCCGTTCGATCCCGTTCGAGGTGGTGGGCGTGCTGAGCCGCAAGGGTTCGCAAGGATGGCAGAACCCCGACGAACAGATCCTGATCCCGCTCACCACGGCGCAGTACCGGGTGATGGGCACCGATCGGCTGCGCACCATTTCAGTCACGGTCAACCCCGAGGTGCCGAAGGCTCAGGCCGAAGTGACCCTGGAGCGGATAATGCGCAGGGAGCACCGGATCCGGCCCGGCATCTCCAACGACTTCACGATGCGCAGCCCCAGCGACTTCCTCGCCACCGCCGAGGAAACCACCAAGACCTTCTCGGCGCTGCTGCTGTCGATTGCAGCGGTGTCGCTGCTGGTGGGCGGCATCGGCATTATGAACATCATGCTGGTGTCGGTGACCGAGCGCACCAAGGAGATCGGCATCCGCAAGGCGCTCGGCGCCACCCGGTTGACCATCCTGAGCCAGTTCCTGATCGAGGCGCTGGTGCTCTGCGTGTCGGGAGGCATCATCGGTATCCTGCTGGGGGCGGGACTGTCGGAGTTCGTGAGTGTCCGGCTGGGTTGGACCACCGAGATCTCGCCGGTCGCAGTTGCGGTGGCGTTCGGATTCTCGGGATTCGTCGGCCTGTTCTTCGGTCTGTGGCCGGCACGCAGGGCCGCCAGCCTCGACCCGATCCAGGCGCTCAGGTACGAGTAGGGCGGGGGTCATCAAGGACGAACCTTATCGAAGCGACGCTGCCCAGCATAATCCAACGGTGCAACAGCCCCCGGTCCCTTCCTGGCATCGGGGGCAGTTGCAATTCCGGCGTCACACCTCCATCGGTTACTCACACTTCGAGAAGTGTGAGCAGCTACCTTCAGTCACACGGGGTGTGAGCCGCGATGTCCAGCGTGTGCTTTCCTCCCCACGCACTGTGGGAATGATTGATATTGTAGTGCTCGTCTACCGCATCCCAGCCGAAGCGCGTCGTGTTCGAACTGTGGGACTTCTGTTCTCCTTTGGTGAAGTCCCACAGTTGCCCGCATCCGCTTCCGCCCGGTTCGCCTCCCTGCTCTTCCTCGGCGAGTACGATCGGTGATGGGGGCAGTATACCTGCGATGAGCGATGCCCCGAGTGCAGCAAACACAGCGATGCGCCTGACAGACATAGCAAACCTCCGGTACTGGTGGAAATGGTGTATATGACTTCTGCGGACCAACTACCGAGTTACAGATGATGGGCCGACATCGAGCAGTCGAGGTCAACCTTGGCAAGTTCGATTGTTGTCAATCCCGAGATTGAGTCTTCACGCGCTCGGAACCCCAGGCGCGACCCATCGAAAAAGTCGACGGGCGCATCATCCGGCGCATTGAGTCGGATCGATGCGATGATGCTGCGCGATACCGGGTCGATGGCATCCAGGTACGCATCAACCGCCGCAATCTGGGCTTCGTACGGCATAGTGTCGAATCCGTGGCGCCAGCCGGGTTTGGGGACTCGGAGCCCGATCCAGATGATTCCCAAGCTATCCTGGTGCAGCAACGTGACTGACGGAAAAATCGGAAACGAGCTCAGGGGCACCTCTCTTGGCTGCCAGGGCCAGTGGGCTGCCAGCACAATCGAGTCGGTGATCACCCCATCAAGATCCCATCGCTCGAGCCTGTATCCGGTCCTGGCGAGATCCTCGGGGGCGGCCCAAAACCCACCGTCGACTGCGGCGGTCACCAGCCGCTCCCTGAGCCTCAGATAGTCCGCCGAGTCCACCAGGTCCAGTCCCTTCGACCATTCCCCCTCCCGGGTTGCGACCTGGAATCGGTAGGTACCAGGCGCGCTCCTCTTGGGGTAGGATCCGACAATTCTCCCGTCGGGCAGGAATACCGTATGGTTTGCTAGTCCGAGCAGCGGGCCGGTCGGGGCCGAGCGAACAAACTTGCCGGTTGAGTCAAATACGTGCCATCTGAACCGTCCGTCACGCACATAAAGAGTATCGTCCTCTACGAGAAACAGGCTGAGCAACGATCCCTGTGCCAACTCTCCTGGGCCTTCACCAGGGCGGCCGATTGCACCGCGGAATTCGCCAGTTGGCGCCCACACGAGTACCCTGCCGCCGTCCATAGGGGAACCGAACAGTCGACCATCGGAGTTCTGCACGAGACGCGGCGCAGGGTCAAACCCAGCGCTCGTGTCACTCCCGAGCACAACTCCTGTCGGATCAAGGACCGGCCGACAGGGTAGTGACGCCTGAAACGCCCTGACCCCATTGTCATCCTCGCAACCGGACAGGCAGGCCCAAAGCAAGCACAGACAAACAACTGTGCGAGGTCGAGTCGAGAGGGTACTGTTCCGCTTTGTGGTCGGCATTGCGAACCCGCGTTGAGGATTCGAGGTGCATAGCTGGCGGAAAACGGAGCGGCACCGACAGGGGGCTCTTCGCCAGATCAGTCAAGAATCAATATCGCTACCAGTCTCATCCGTGCAATCCTAGAGGAACCCTAAATCAGGCACCTCGAATCTGCGCTGCTATTCCAACCGGAACTCGGGGAGGTCCGGAATGGCCCAGGCCTCATCCCAGCCCCCGCGCCCGTTTGGCAGGTTCAACGCACGTCTCAGCTTCCGCGTGTGGTACTGAACGGCCTTTTCAGATATGTTTTCAAGAGCAGCGATAGTTCGATAGGGAAGGCCGCGGCGAAGGGCAGTCAGAATGCGTAGGGTTCGCCCGCTTAGTCCTGACAGGCTCTGTGAGGCTACGTCTGCCAGATAGCCTATCGCCGCGGAGACAAACCGCTCGCCATTCTGAGCCGATTCAATGGCTCGCCCAAGGTCACTGATGGGCGAATGCTTCGAGACAAATCCGCACACTCCTGCATTGACGCACGCCCTGACGAGACCAATGCTCGTCAACTCCGAATGAACTACAATCCTGAGACCGGGGAACTCTCTGGTCCACTTCACGATGCTGGCCAGCGTGGAATCCTGACCGAGCACCAAGTCAAGCAGCAGAATGTCAAAGCCCCGATTGCCATTCATCCGGGTCTCCAGATCCGGAAGCGATGCTGCTGGTAGGCACATCGTCACCCGTCCCCGGAGAACAGTTGCCACCGCATACCGAATCAATGGCTCGTCATCTGCGTGCAGAAGACAGGGTAGCCTCGTTGCGCCCCCCCCCCCCCCACTTAATCACGGGGGCAGTCTCTCCGCTCGGATCCTCAGGAAGCATTGGGCGACCTCTCGAAGTTCGTGTGTTGGTCGATATCTGGACCCGCGGGACTGATGACGGAATCGAATGAATGCATCCACCCTGAGCGGAAATCAACGGTAGCTCCATTCCGCGAGCGATGTGCGCTGGAGGCCATAGACGAGTGATCCTACGCCCCCCTGCGAGCGCGTCACGCTTCCAGCTAACTTTGCCCGATGCGCCTTGCCCTATTTCTATTGCTCGCCGCCGCACCCCTCGCCGCCCGGGCCCAGGCCCCGGCACCGTCGGTCGCCATCCCC
>CBFGRM010000064.1:0-11072 GCA_965651205.1 uncultured bacterium | reverse complement strand
GGCACGCAGGGTGACGCTGCAATCCCGACCAACCGGCCACAGCGGCTTAGGAGCACGGGCCGGGGCAGGTCCAGCCGTCGCGACGGCGACGCCTAGCAGTGCAGCTAATGGAACGACACGTGCGTGCAGCAGGGAGCCCTCCAGTGATCGGCCCCGGCAGGGCGCCTGTCCCCTACGCGACAAGCCCCGACAAAACCGGCCACCCCTCCCCTGCTGGCGCTACACGCCCGGCGGATTAGACTCAATGGATCCTCACGGAGTCCAACTCCAGTGCCACACGCCGAAGCCGATCCGCACGACATCACCGGCCTGCTGCAGCAGGTCTCGGCGGGCCGTCGCTCCGCCCTCGACGAATTGATGCCGCTGGTCTATCGGCAGCTCAGTGAGATCGCCCACGCTCGACTGAGCCGCGAGACACCCGGCCACACGCTGGAAACATCCGCACTGGTGCACGAGGCGTGGCTCCGGCTAGTGCACCAGCACTCGGTGCACTGGCAGGATCGCAACCACTTCTTTGCGGTGGCTTCCGAAGTGATGCGACGGATCCTCGTCGACCACGCCAAGCACCGCTGTGCCGCAAAGCGTGGCAGCGGTGTTGCCCCGGTCGCTCTGGAACTGGTGGAGGGTTCGCTGGCCGATTCGCCGCAGGGGAGTTCCGACGAGTTGCTGCTCGCGCTCGACGAGTCGCTGGACCGGCTCGCGCTGTTCAACCCGACCGGCGCTCGCGTGGTGCAGTATCGGTTCTTCGCCGGTCTTACCACCGATGAAGTGGCCGAGCTGCTGGACACTTCCGAGCGCACGGTGCGGCGGACCTGGACTGCGGCGCGGGCCTGGCTGCGGCGCGACTTGCGCCGGGCGGGTTGACGATGGAGCCGGCGCGCTGGCGCACCATCGAACTGCTGGTCGAGCGTGCGCTCGAGCTGCCGACGTCGCAACGAGCCGACTTCATTGCCGAACACTGCGGCGATGACGACAAGCTCGCCCGCGAAGTACAGGAACTGCTGGACGAGCTGGCAGCGGCGCCGGACTTCCTGGAGCCACCAGCGCGACCATTCGCCCCGACAACTGCTCAGCCGCAGGTGCCGGGTTACCGGATAATCCGCAGCCTGGGATCGGGTGGTATGGGTGAGGCCTGGCTGGCCGAAGTCGAGCACGCCGAAGCGGCACCGCGAGTGGCCATCAAGGTGATCCGCAACGGCCAGGACAGTGACACGCTGCTGCGCCGGTTCGATCTGGAGCGCAGGATGCTGGCCAGCCTGAATCATCCCGGGATTGCGGCACTGCTCGATGTCACCCGAGCCACCGACGGTCGCCCCTGTTTCGTGCTCGAGTACGTGCCGGGCCTGCCGATCACCGGCTGGGCTGACCTGCACCGACAAGACCTGGCCCGCCGGATCGAACGCTTCCTTGCCGTGTGCGATGCAGTCGATCACGCCCACCGATCACTGATCGTTCACCGCGACCTCAAGCCGGCCAACATCCTGGTGACCGAGGCGGGCGTCACCAAGCTGCTGGACTTTGGCATCGGCAAGGTGCTGAGCGATGTCACCGGCGAGGGCACGGTGGACACCGCGACCGGCGAACGGATGCTCACACTCGATTACGCAGCCCCGGAACAATTGCGCGGTGAGGTGATCACCACTGCAACCGATGTGCACGCCCTCGGCGTCCTCTTGTATGAGTTGCTGACAGGCGTTCATCCGTTCCGGAAGGAGGGCGACACTCCGGCACAGGTCGAGGCGGCCATTCTCCACCAGGTTCCCGACCGCCCGGGAGCCGTGGTGCAGCGCGGTTCCCGGACTGGTCCGGTGGCGGCATCCGACGCCCAGGCCCGCGCCGAGGCGCGTGCCGCCAGCGACCCGGACGCACTGGCACGTCGCCTGGGCGGCGACCTGGACAACATCATCCTGATGGCGCTCAGGAAGGAGCCGGAGCGGCGCTATCCATCGGTTGCGGCCCTGGCGGACGATCTCATCCGCCACCGCGACGGCCTGCCGGTTCGCGCCCGTCCCGACACGCTCGGTTATCGGGCAACCAAGTTTGTCCGCCGTCACGCCGGCTCGGTGGCGGTCGCCGTTCTCACCACCATCGCGTTGATCGCCACCACCGGACTCGCGATACTGCAATCGCGCCGGGCCAACGACAACGCCACGCTGGCGCGAGCCGAGCGCGACGAGGCGGTGGCAGTGCGCGGATTCCTGATGGAGACCTTCGGTGCCACCGACGCGTCGCAAGCGGTCGGCAGTTCCGAATCGGTGCGCGACCTGCTGGCGCGACAGGCCGCCCGCATCGACTCGCTGCACGGCGCGGATCCGGTGCTGGCCGCACGCCTGCACGAAGTGGTGGCCGACGCCTGGGAACGTCTCGGTGACCCGGCCAGCGCCGTGCCCCACGCCCGGCGCGCACTGGCGTTGCGTCTGCCCGTCCAGGGCGCGTCGCACGCCGACGTGGCGACCTCGCACAACCTGCTCGGCTGGGTGCTGCATCAGTCCGGATCCCGCGATGAGGCCGAGACAGAGCTGCGGCACGCGCTCTCAATCCGCCGGTCGGCGACCCCCCCGGACCCGGGCGGGCTGTCTCGCAGCCTCAATGATCTCGGCGTCCTCCTCAACGCGACCAATCGCTACGCCGAAGCCGAATCCGTGCTCACGGAAGCACTCACCATCCGCCGAGCCACGGGCGACCTGCAGATGAGCGTCGGCATCACCGCCAACAACCTCGCCGCGGCACACTACTACCAGGGGCGGTTCGATTCGGCCAGCACCATTCAGGCGCTGGCCCTCCGCGCCTTTGCGGCGACCATCGGCGACGACCACCAGCGCAGCGTGATTGCCAGAGCCAACCTCGGCGCGTTCCAGTCGGCCGGAGGAGACTTTGCCGGTGCGGAAGCCAGCTATCGCGATCTGCTCGCGCGTCAGACCCGGCTGCAGGGACGCAGTCATCCGGTCACGCTCGGAGTGATGCGTTCCCTGGCAAGCGCCCTCACCGCACGCCTGGGCTCCGAACGCGACACGGCACTGGCCGAAGCGGAAGCCCTGCTGACTGAGGTGGCCGCCACGCAGGCGCGCCTGTCGGGGCGGGGTCCGGCGCAACGCGCCACGACCCTGGATCGGCTTGCTGGTGTGCGCCTCTCGCGCGGCGATGTCGCGGGTGCGTTGACGGCGTCGAACGAAGCAACTGCGGTGCTCGACAAAGCACTGGGTCCGGCGCATTGGGAGTCGGCAGCGGCGCGAGTCCGACTGGGGATGATCCAGGCCGAAGCCGACCTGCCAGCGGCGGCGCTGCAAAATGGGCGGGCCGGCCTCGATGCCCTGCGGGCCGCGCTGGGGGTCGGCCACCCCGAAGTGGCGCGCGGCCACGGACGCTTCTGCCGACTGCTGCTCCGGATCGGGCATCCGGCCGCCCTGACCAGGGCCGAATGCGACGCGGCCGAGGCAGCGCTGGTGGCGGCCCCGGCCGGATACCAACCTGAATTGGATGCACTTCGCGTCGCGCGAGCGGACTAGCGGCCGACGTGCTCCGCGTGCGCGGCCACAAGAGCATCCACCAGCGGAGCCGGATCGAAACGCACCGGGTCGGTGGCGGGCAGGCCGGTCTCCTCTGTCGCCTTGCGACAGGCCTCGCGTGCCTCTTCCTCGGACAGGTCGTAGGTGTTGAGCGCGATGCCGATCACTCGCGACGGACTCACCATTCCCGCGATCGCCTCGTACATCTTCACGTACTCCGCAAGCGGCGGCAGCTTGAGCCACGATGCCTTGCGATAGTCGCCGATGTACTGACGACTGGCCTGGTGACAGAGAATCATCACGTCGGGACACGAGCCGTGCAGCAGCCCGAGCGTCACCCCGGAGTAGCCGGGATGATTGATGCTTCCCTGCCCCTCGACCAGCACGACATCCGCGCCTTCGGCACCCTTGACCGTGATCTGTTCGGCGGCGCCGGCGATGAAGTCGGCCACCACTGCGTCGATGCCGATTCCCCATCCTTCGATCATTATGCCGGTCTGACCGGTGGGCACGAAGCTGGTGCGCATACCGCGGGCGCGCAGTTGGTTCACCAACTGCAGTTGTGCCGTCATCTTGCCGACGTTGCAGTCGGTACCGACGGTGAGCACGATCAGCGGCTCCAGGTCGCGGGCCAATCCGCTCGCGATCGGCAGGTCCCTGGGCGGCTTGCGGATGTCGGTGATGGTGCGGCCGGCCTTCTCTGCCGCAGCGGCCAGCTCGGGGTCGTCGCCGAGGAAGGTGTGCAGCCCGCTCACGATGTCGCAG
Organism: uncultured bacterium; assembly: GCA_965651205.1. Classification (GTDB taxonomy): domain Bacteria; phylum Gemmatimonadota; class Gemmatimonadetes; order Gemmatimonadales; family GWC2-71-9; genus Palsa-1233. The sequence continues at coordinate 6,801 of CBFGRM010000064.1, read as the reverse complement.
CCACCGGTGATCGCCTCGTGCAGCCAGGCGTGCCAGGCGTCGGGCAGTCGCCCGCCGGCCGGGGCGATGCCCACCAGCACCGAGTTGGCGCCCAGCGCCAGCCCTTCGGCCATCGAGGCAACCACGGGAATGTCACCGCCGAAGCCGAGCACCTGCTGCACAGTACTGCCGGCCTTGCTGCGGTCGAGCACCGCCACCACCCGATCGGGCTGGTAGCGGATCACCGAGTTGGCGGTCTTCGACGTCATCGGCCCGAAATCGCCATCCGCCAGAATCAGGTGCTGGCGAGCCGCCTGCGGCGCGCTGGATATCTCCTCACTCACGTCCGGTCAGTCTCCCCGTTACCAGAAGCCTCACCGTTGCCCTGGCCGATCTGCCTGGGCGCCTCCCGCTCTCCCGCCTCCAGCAGCCCCATCTTGGCCTTGAGCTCGAGGAGCTGCTGGTCGGCGGAACCGTGGTATTCAAGCTGCTCGAACTCGCGATTGAGCGAGTCCCCGCTGAACTCTTCCTGCAACTCGGCTGCCGCCAGCGCCTTGCGCTCGTTGGCCTCGATCTTTTCCTGCATCCGCTCGAACGACTCGAACGCACTCTTGTCGCCCATCCCGGCCAACGTGTCCTGGATCCGCTGCTGCGCCTCGGCGCGACGCGCGCGCGCGATCAGGATGTTCTTCTTCCGCTTGGCTTCTTCGATCTTCTCGTTGAGCTGCCTGAGCGAGTGCTTGAGCGCCTCGGTCTCCTGCCGGCTCTTGAGCCAGGTCTCGTGCAGCGCCTGGGCACCTTGCAGCGCCTCGTTGTAGCGCATCAGTGCCTGCTTCGCCAGGTCATCACGACCCTCCTGCACCGCCAGCATAGCCCGCCGCTCCCAGTCCTCGGCGGCCTTCTTCTGCGCCGCGGCGTCTGCAGCCAGCTTCTTCTCGTCGGCGATGGCCTGGGCCACCTGCTGACGCGCCTTGTCGAGCTGACCACGCATATCGACGATGAGCTGGTTGAGCATCTTCTCGGGATTCTCGGCACGGGAGATCAGGTCATTGATGTTGCTTCGCAGCATCGCGGCGAAACGATCCAGGATTCCCATCGGTCACTCCTCCCCGAACGGCGCCAGCGTGGCAGCGTGCGAAGCCAGGGCCAGGGTAAGTGAGTCGAAGCTCGCTTCGAACTCGGAATAGTCCAGGCTGGTCAGTTCCAGGGTGTCGGTCAGCACGACGTGATCACCCTCCAGCCCGTAGGAGCCGTGAACCAGGTCACGCGCGTTGTACTCCAGCAATTGCCGATTGAGTGCCGCTGCGCGGTCGGCATCGGCAGGCAACTGCATCACCCGGACCCGCATCACCAGCACCGGTGGTGCGTAGTTCACCGCCAGCTCGGCGCCTTCCTCGGTGCGAACCACCCAAATGTCCTCGGCCGCGGATTCGACCGGCAGTTCCAGCCGATCCAGCCAGGCCTGCACGTCTTCTCGCGTGGTCATCGATTCTCCTTGTATCCGGTTCCGCCGGGTGTCGGGCGGGAAACGTAGTGCGCCCCCGCTCGGGCTGCCAATGCGTCGCTCATCGCTCCCCCTCGGCCGCCTCGGGTCTGTCGGTCAGCAGCCGCTCGGCGAAGTCCTGCCGTTCCTCCAGTTCCAACACCCGGGCCCGCAGTTCATCGAGTTCGGCGTACACCTCATCAGGAGCGGCCGCGACCTGGTCGGGGTCCTTGAGCCGTGCGGCGAAGGCCTTGGCGATCGGCGAACGCAGGCCCACCAGCGACAGCACGAAGACCATCCCCCACACCGGGATTGCCGCCGGTCCCAGCGTCGCAGAGGCGGCCGCCAGTCCGCCACCCAAACCCAGGCCTGCCAGCCCGAGACCGATGAACGCCGCTGAACGCCAGTCGTCCTTCCCGCTCACGCCTCACCCCCGGGCCGGGAACCGTCGTCCGATCGCTGAGCCAACAGTCGCTCGGCAAAATCCTGCCGCTCCTCCACCTCGAGCAGTCGCGCTCGCATCTCGTCCAACTCGGCGTAAACCTCGTCGGGCACCTGCACCTGGGCCGGTGCTTCCAGTGGAGCGCCGGCGATCCGCCGGGCGACCGCCTTGCCGATCGGCGAATTGGCCAGAAAGATCAGCCCCATCAATGTGGCGCCCCAGATCGGGATCGACACCGGACCGAGGTCGGCGGTGATGTTCAGCATCGTGACGATGTAGCAGACACCAATCGCTCCCATCGCCAGGGACAGCCAGCCCACTCCTCGGTCGTTTCGATCTCGATCAGGCACGTTCAAGCTCCCGTGAGCGGTGGCGTCGCCAGATCAGGCAGGAGCCAGGGGTGCGGGCAATCACGCTTCGTCCTTGCGCGCGGCGGTCACCGAAGGATCGGTGTGCTGCGCCAGCAGCCGCTCGGTGAAGTCGAGACGCTCCTCGATCTCCACGAACCGCTGAGTCTCCAACGATATCTCGAGCAGGCGGTCCTCCAGCTCGGCCACCCGGGCGGAGAGCATCGGGTCAGTGCCGCTGCTGCTGTCGAGCATCCCCCCGATCGACTTGCCGATCGGACCACGGAAGATGATCCAACTCATCCCCGCCAGGATGGCCAGGCCGGTGATCAGAAACTCGAAGCCTTCAGAGGCAACTTCTTCGAACAGGTAGATCAGGAACAAACCGGCCAGAAACACCAGGGCCAGGACCAGCGACATCCCGATGAACTTGGCGAATTTCGATCCCATCAGGCCTCCTCCTCTGCGGCCTGCGAACTCGGGGCCGACTTGTCGGTCAACAACCGCTCGGCGAAGTCGAGCCGTTCGTGTACCTCGGACAGTTCCCTGCGCACCTGGTCCAGCTCGTCGTAGAGTGCCGGGTCCACCTCGGGCGGCGGCAACTGCTGCTTGCCGTGCCGGATCCGCTCGGCCAGCGCCTTGCCAATCGGAGAGAAGGACAGCAGCACCGCCGTGCCCCCGCCGAATATGAGGATGATCGCGAGGATGTCCTCCACCGTCTGCCTCCAGGGTGTGACGCTCTGATTGATATGTGACGGGGGCCCCTACGGAACCGGGGGCAGCAATGTTTCAGCCAGAAACAGCCGGTCCCATTCAGGAGCGAGGTCGGGGGCGCGGCTTGAGCTGGACCAGCCGTTCCTTGGCCAGCCGCCGTCCGGTGGGTGTCGCGGCCAGCCCGCCGCCGGCGGTTTCCCGGTAGCGGACATCCATCTCGCGGCCGATTTCGCCCATCGTGTCGATCACCTCATCCACCGGAATCGGGAAGCCCACCCCTGCCAGCGCCATCTCGATCCCGGCCAGTGCCATCGCTGCACCGGTCGCGTTGCGGTAGACACAGGGCACTTCGACCAGCCCACCCAACGGGTCGCAGACCAGGCCGAGGGTGCCCTGCATCGTGACCGCGACGGCGTGCATCGCCTGGCGGGGTGTCCCACCCAGCAGTTCCACTCCGGCTGCTGCCGCCATCCCGGCCGCGGCACCGGTCTCCGCCTGGCAGCCGCCTTCGGCTCCCGACAGCGACGCGCGCACTGCCACCACCGCTCCCACCAGTCCGGCGGTCGCCAGCGCCCGCACCAGATCGGCGTCGGTGCTGTCGTGGTGGCGGGCCAGCCCCAGCAGGGTACCGGGCAACACGCCCGCGCCTCCCGCGGTCGGCGCGGCGACGATCACGCCCATCGCTGCGTTGACCTCCTGGACTGCCAATGCGGCGGCGAGTGCAGTGACGAACGACGTCCCTGCCAGCGGCCCGTTGCTGCGCGCGAGTCGCGCGGCATCGCCGCCCACCAGGCCGGAGACCGACATCAGGTCGCCCTCGAGTCCGCGATCGACAGCGTTGCGCATCACATCGAGCGCGCGCTGCAGGCTTGCCTCGACCTCCACGCGAGTGCGCAGACCGGCGTCGGCCTCGGTGCGGAGCGCCAGTTCCCCGAGCGAGATTCCCTCGCGTTCGGCGGCTTCGACCGCTTCGAGTACGCTGTCGAACATCAGGCCACCCGCTCCACCACGCGCACCGTCCTGACGGCCGCCAGTTCCCGGATCCGTTCGCGAGCGTGATCGGCAGGTGGCGAGTCGAGTTCGTACACGTGAATTGCCTCACCGCCCTTGCGCTGCCGCGACACCCGCAACGTGGCGAGGTTGACCTGCTCCTCCGCGAGCACGGTCGCCACATTTGCCACGATGCCCGGCAGGTCCCTGGCCACCACGACAAGCGTGGTGTATGCACCGGTCACTTCGACGGGGAAACCGTCGATCGAGGTCACGAGGATGCGGCCGGCGCCGAGTGAGGAACCGATCATCGACGCACTGCGATCACCCTTGTGCACCGTGATGCGGGTGGTGTTCGGGTGCGACTCGCCGCGAATCGTGGTGTTGACGAAGCTGATGTCCAGGCCGGCGTCCTCGGCCGCGCCGAGCGATTCGCGCAAGCGCTCGTCGTCGGGTGGATAGCCCAGCAACCCGCCGGCGATCGCGCGGTCGGTGCCGTGACCGGTTCCGGTCCGTGCAAAGGAGCCGTGGAGTTCGACCTTGGCATTGTCGGGCGTGCCGCCGATCAAGGCGCGAGCGATGAGCCCGAGTCTGCACGCACCGGCTGTGTGCGACGAACTCGGGCCCACCATAACCGGACCGATGATGTCCAGCAGTGACACCATAAGTTCTCAGACCAGTGCTGCGGAGTGGATAGCTCCGAGCGAAACCGCAATTTCGGTTTCGTCGTCGCCCGACGGGCGCAGGAACACTTCCATCGCATCCAGCTCGATGTCGACGCTCGAAGGCACGCCGAGCACCTCGGTGCCGTCGTCGAGGGTGAGCCGGACAGCGTGATTGTTGCTATTGGCAAATCTCAGCACCTCAACGATCGCCTCGAACTCCATCGTCGCCTCCGGTTCAGGATTCACGAAGAATCTAGCCCCGTGGCAGGTGCTTGGAAGGCGGTCCGAACACGTCCATCGAGCGCGTGTGCGCCACCACGGCATCCAGCAGGTGCTCCAGTTCGCGGCGCGAGGCCTTGAGCCCCCAGCGGTAAGCGAACCGGAACACGCCCAGCATTCCGCCCCCCGCCACCAGGAGTATTCCGAGGCCGATCGGCAGGGCGGCGATTCCCATCCCGCCCATCAGGCCGCTGGCAATGCCCATTGCTGCCCCCACTCCCCCCAGTCCACCGCCTACTCCCAGGCCGACCTGGGCATTCTTGCGGAGTCCCTGCCGCAGGTCGACCGTGATCCGTACGTCGCACCGATCGGGATCGCCACCGATCGGGTGCAGGGTGACCCGCAATTGATAGGCATCGATTACCGACAGGTAGTAGCGCAGCGACGAGAAACCGGACCCCGCGAAGTACTCGCCCGAAGCGAGTGCCCGAGCGGCGAACGTGAGCACGCCGCCATCGAGAGGGTGACCACCCACGGTGTCCTTGAAATTGAGGCCCCACGGATCAGAGGGCAGCACGTGCCCTATCGCCTCCAGGGTCCGCACCGGTGACGCCGGCACCACGCGTGAGACGATGATCGATCGGTCGATATTGCCGAGCACCAACCGGGAAAACCTGTCGTCGCTGAGTTCGTGTTTCGCCGGGAGCGCGGCTTCGTCGTCCGGCAGTTCGGCCAGTGCGAGCTGCACGTACTCCTCGGCGATGCCAGCCTCGATGGCGGCCGCCTCGACGTCCCCCTGTCGGTATCCGGATGTGGGCACCGCCGAGTGCAACCCGGTGACGTACTCCTCGGCCCGCGCCGATCGTTCGCGGACCTGGCGCGACGCATCGGCCTGCAGTTGTGCAGCCCGCAACCAGATCGCCCGCGCAGTGGTTTCATCGATGATCCGTTCTGGGGCAGAGTGCCCGCCACTCTGCGCCGACTGCAACGCCTCGCCCAGTGCCTCGGCGAACGCCTCACCAGTGGGAGGGCGCAGGTCGGGATCCTTGTTGAGGCAGCGATCGATGGCCGCAGCAAGCATTGGCGGAACACCGGGCGCGACCTCCAGCAGCGGTGTCGGTGGGGTGGTGGCCTGGTGCAGCAGCACCGCCGAAGCCTGTGGTGCATCGAACGGCAGTTTTCCCGACAGCATCCTGAAGCCGACGATGCCCAGGGCGTAGAGGTCGCTGCGGCCATCGAGCTCGCCACCGGCCACCTGTTCGGGACTCATATAGTGCACCGAGCCGAGCACCATCCCGTCGGCGGTGAGCGGAGTGCTGCGGGTGTCACGGGCGATTCCGAAATCGGTAACCACCACCCGGCCGGTGTTGCGCTCGATCAGGATGTTCTCGGGCTTGACGTCGCGATGTATCACGCCGCGCGCGTGCGCGTATGCCAGCGCCCACGCCACTTCACGCAGGATGCGCACCGTCTCGGCGGGCGGCAAGGTGCCGCGGGCGACCAGCCGATCTGCAAGCGTCTCGCCGTCGACCAGCCCCATCGCGAAATAGGCCAGTCCGTCCATCCAGTCGGCGCGAAAGATCGGCACGATGTTCGGATGCGAGAGCTGTGCCGCGGTGCGTGCCTCGCGCAGGAAGCGTTCCCGGATCTCGGGGGCGTCTGCAAGACCTGGCGGCAGCACCTTGAGCGCCACCATCCGGTCGAGCGACAACTCGCGGGCCAGGAACACCACGCCCATTCCGCCGCGGCCCAGCTCGCGTTCGAGGGCATACTGGCTGGCAAAGCGCGGCCGGAGCGACTCCAGGGTCAGGGCGTGACTCAAGAAAGCACCCGCTTCAGGAAGACACCGGTGTGACTCCCGGCGACCCCTGCCACCTGCTCCGGCGTTCCGGCGGCCACCACGCTGCCGCCACGAGCGCCACCCTCGGGGCCCAGGTCGATCACCCAGTCCGCCGTCTTGAT
>CBFGRM010000063.1:0-11098 GCA_965651205.1 uncultured bacterium | reverse complement strand
GGAAGCGTGGCGTGCGGGCAACCGTACCGAGGGTTCGAATCCCTCCCTGTCCGTTGGCGTCGCCACGCCTCCCTGCGTCCCTGCCTCAGTGCGATACCGACCCGCTCGGTTGTCCTGCCCGCAGCACCCCCACGGCACCCTTGGTGGCGTCTGCAAAGGCGTGGGTCACGAAGGGATAGAGTCCTTCCTCCCTCAGGCGCGACTCGAATATCACCCCGCCACCCACCGGCACGCTCCAGGTCTGCACACCGAGGAGCGGCGGACCGAAGCCGCCGAGATACACCCGGTCGAAGATTCCGCCCACGATGTGGAACGCGGAAACCCGGTTGGGACCGGCATTGACGACATAAAAGCGCAACCGCTCACCGGGCTCGACCTGGAGTGGTGCGGTAGAGTACTGGGCTGCCACGCCATTGAACACGATGTAGTCGGGAGCCATATGCAGCATCCGGTTCCAGTCGAGCCGGCGTGGCACGCCCTCACCGGTCGACGGAGTCATATAGAACTCGCTCTGCACGATCACGAACTCGCGAGCCGGCGGCAGCGGCTCCACGGGATCGACGATGATCGCGCCGTACATCCCGTTGGCGATGTGGGCAGCGGTCGGTGCGGTGCCGCAGTGGTACATAAATGCACCGGGCACGCGCGCGACGAACTGGAACGAAACCGAATCGCCGGGGGCAATGTTCACGAACGCCCGGCTGGGCGCGATCTCGGCGGCGTGAAAGTCCATCGAGTGCAGCATCGGCGACTCGTTGACCAGCGTGAACGACACGGTGTCACCCACGGTCACCCGGACCACCGGCCCCGGCACGAGACTGTCGAAAGTCCACGCCTCGAACACGACTCCGGGGGCCACCACGTGCTGGGTGTGCACCGCCGCCATCCGGACGTGATGCATCTTCGTCGTCGAACGTGGCGGCGCGATTGCGCTCCGCTCGACCTGGGTACCGTTGGTCCCGACAGCGGCCTCGCCGTGCGACATCGTCGCCGGGGTCTCCGAGGGTGGCTCCACAGGGGCAGTCTGCCCCGGAGTGCCGGGTTCAACCTGGGCGGTGGTTTCGGTCTGGCCAGACTCCGGCTGCTGACTGCAGGCAGCGACGAAGGCCAACAACATCAGGGCGGAAATCGATCGCATTTGGTCCATTCCGGTCTCGGGGTTGTTGTCGCGGCAGAAACCTACCCTTTCCGGGGGGTGAGACAACCCGGTACTTTCCGGATATGACTGAAGCCGGTCAGGCGTTGACCGGCAGGCCTGGAGCCCATTGATGCCCCGATTTTCCGTTGTGGCGATGCTGCTGGTGGCCGCCGCCTGCACCCATTCGCCCGAGTCGAGGGCGGAGCGCGAGGTGATTGCCGAATCGGCGGTCGCCAGCGCGGTTTGCGCGCCGCTGATCCGGCTCGACTCCGCTTCGATGCTGCGCGACCTTGAACGGCTGGCCCACGACTCGATGGCCGGCCGCCTGCTCGGTTCGCCGGGTGCCATCAAGGCGCGGGACTATCTAGCCGCACGATTCGATGCGATCGGGCTGGAGACACCGGACGGTGGCCGCCTGCAGCGTGTGGCTGTGTCATCCCCCCGCCTGCCCGACATCGACGCAGCCTGGAACGTGCTCGGCATCGTTCGAGGAACGAGGCAGCCCGAACGCTGGATCGTGATCACGGCCCATTACGACCACGTCGGCATCGGTAGGCCGGTCGACGGAGACTCGATCTACAACGGCTCCGATGACAACGCCTCCGGAGCAGCGGCACTGGCAATCCTCGCGCAGCACTTCCTGGAGCACCCGCTGGGCAGGTCGATCCTGTTCGCGGCAGTCGACGGTGAGGAGCGCGGAATGTGGGGCAGTCGAGGCCTGGTCGACTCGCTGCCGATGGCGATCGAGCTGGTGGACCTCAACATCAACCTCGATATGATCTCCCGCAACGAGCGGCACGAGCTGTACGCGGCGGGGCCCGGTCGCTACCCTGCACTGCAACCGGTGGTGGAGGCTGCTCAGCCCTGCGCACCGGTGAAGCTGCTGATGGGTCACGACACCGAGGCAGCCGGTCCGGGAAACGACTGGACCAATCAGTCGGATCACGTCGCGTTCCACCGCCGGGACATCCCGTTCATCTATTTCGGGGTGGAAGACCACGACGATTACCACCGCCCGGGTGACTCCGCCGACAAGGCGATGGCCGGATTCTACGTCAACGCGGTCCGGACCATCATCGACGTGGCTCGCCAGTTCGACCAGCGCTGATCCCCCACCGGCCGATCCGGACGTAGATTCAAGCCAATGCTCCAACTCACCCGATGGACCCTGGTGCTGCTGGCCCTGACAGCAGCCGGCTGTCGTGACCAGCCTGACCCGGCGCCGCCAGGGCCAGTGCCCACCAGCAGGCCGCTCACCGTGACCGGGATCGACTCGGTCCTCGGGATGCTCGATCTCGGCGGCCCCGCGGCCGACGGCAGCGGCATCATTCCCCTGCCGCTCAACCTGCGCGCGGCGCCCCAGTCAGGGGCGGACACGCTGGTCACGGTCACGAGGTGGCAGGACGTGATGGCGGAGGAGATCGGCTACGAGTCGCCGGCGCTGGTCGTGCTGCGAGCGGCCGACCCGTGGTACCTCGTCTCGACCCACGATTCGATCAAGGGCTGGATCGAATTGCCGGAAGGCGGCAAGGTCGAGCTGATACCAGAGTTGCTCGACAACCGCCTGACCTACCTGACCGCGGCCTGGGACGGCGAGATCCACGCCGCACCCGACCCCGGTTCCGCCACCTCGCGGCCCGGGATCAGGGACTCCACCAGCGTCGTGAGCGTCGAAGTGCGCGAGAGCCGGAACATCGCGGGTACGCTCTGGCTGCGGGTAGCGCTCCACGACCGCTCGCCCTGCTTCGGCACGGCACCGCCCAGGAACATCGCCGACGGTTGGGTGCGAGCGTGGACGGCCGGCAAGCCGACAGTGTGGTATCACAGTCGCGGTTGCTGAGATGATATGACGCGAGGCATCCCGGATCGGGATGCCTCGCGCGCATTCAGGGCAAGACTTTCGGCAGAGTCAGCGGGTCGAGAGTCGGTGACTGCCGCCCTTCTCGGACTTCACCTCGACGGTGAACGGCCCGTTGCCGCGCACTATCCACTTGACCCTCTCCTCCGACCGGCCAGCGATGTTTCGCAACTGCATCCGGGCAGGATCGTGTTCCTGCTCGACACTCTCGCCCGTGCGCTCGTTGACGATCCGATAGCCGCTGATCACGTTGCCGCCGGTCAGGATCACCAGGTCGGGCGGGCTGATCCGGTTCTCCAGGTCCTGCTGAGTGTGGGTGGGCACCAGTCGCCGGTTGGCAACGATGGCGGTGACCTCGCTCAAGCCGTTGCCGATCGGTCGCACCGCGATCGAGTCCACCTCGACCTTGGGCATCTCCCAGGTCTGATACAGCGTGAACGCCATATTGCGGTGTGCTTCCGCGCGCAGCAGGAATCCCGGCTCCGCACGACCGAACGTCTTGACGAAACCACCGATCTCGATCGGACCGTACTGCGGGTGATCGTACGGCTTCCACTCGACGAACCCGTCGCGGAACAGCAGCAGCCGGTCGAACTCGTATCGCTGCTGGTCATACTGGTTGTCCCGCCGCGGTGTCGCCTGGAACTCCTTGAACGGGGTCCACAGCTCGTTGGAGAACGTCACGATTCCCCGTCCACCGTAGAACCAGTCGAGCTCGCCACCCCAGACGATGTAGAGATCCTTCCACACGGTCATATAGCGGTAGCCCGGCAGGATCCGTTCACCGGTGCGCCCCAGCTCGTCGAAGACCCGCACGTCCTGGGGACGGTACTCGTCCTGCGGCACCCCGGGGCCGCGCAGGATCATCCCGCCGCTGTTGTGATAGCTCTGCGCACCGGCGATGTTGGGATGCGCCGTGACGAAGTCCACCACCGCTCGAGTCTCGGGCAGCGACATCGGGTAGAAGTCGGAACCGCCCTGCACGTACTGGGGTTGCCAGCGCCAGGGCCAGTTGCGGTTGGGATCGTAGCCGCCGACACCGTCCTCGTTGACGCTGCCGTCACCGTCGTTGTCGATTCCCTCGCTGCCCAGCATCTCCCATTCACCCCTGGTACCCGGTGGCGCCGTCACCATCTGGCGCGGGTCCTCAGGGCTGGTGATGAGGCGGCCGTACGGCGAACGGCGCCGCATCTGGGTGATGTTCCCGTCGCCATCGAGATCGTCGTACAGATCCTCGTCGACCACACCGTCTCCATCGTTGTCCCGCGGCACCAGGCCGGTCCGCGGACTGGATGCGGTGTTGGGTCGCTTGAGATAATCCTCGCGACCGTCGGGATTGATTGTCGGCACGATGTAGAGCGTGCGCTCGGCCAGCAGCGAGTCGATCCAGGCGTTCTGACCCTGCATCTCGCAGAGATACCAGGCAGTGTAGAGCGCGAACTCACTGCCCTGGATCTCGTTGGAGTGGATGTTGCCGTCGATGTACATCGCCGGCTTGTCGGTGTCGGCACCCTTGGTGAAGTCGGTCACGGTAATCAGCCAGAGGTCACGGCCTTCGTGGCTCTTGCCGATCGACGACAACCGGCAGGTGTTGGGATGGGCCGCCTGCAGTCGACGACCGATCTCGCCGATCGCGGCGTGGTCGTAGAAGCGGTCCCACTGCAACTGGACCTTGGGATCGTCGGGCGACCCGGTGGCGGCCAGGTTGCCGAGCGGGCGGGCAGTCTGCTGAGCCGTGACTGGGGCGGCCAGGCACGCAGCGGCCAGGCACAGGATGGCGGAATTCGGTCGCATCGCGGCCTCAGCGTAGAGTGATTGACTGGGTGTCGCTGCCGGTCACCGGCGAACCAGCGGTGACACTGACGGTCTCGCCGGCACGTCCGGCCACGGTCCACTGATAGCGTTCGGACCTGCCGCCGCCATCGATGGCACCGATCAGTTGCACCGGGCGACCGGAGAGCAGCGTGGTGCTGCCGGCGTCGAAGTCGATCCGGATCCGGCGGGGCTGCCGCAGTCGCGCCGCCACGGCGGTGGTCGTCGGCAACGCGCCGAGGTTGGCGACCTCCACGGTGATCCGCCACACGCCATCTCCCAGCGACTCTGCCTGTGCACCGCGAAGCTCCAGTCTCGGCAGCATCCCCGCCAAGGAGGCAATGAAGCGCGAGTGTCGCGCCAGGGTGCTGTCGTAGTGTTCGCCCGGTGGAGGATTGAGCAGCACGCCGGGACGGAATCCGCCGACTTCGGCTGCGCGCCGTTCATCACCGCCGAGCGTCACCGGCTGCCAGTCAACGAAGGCATCCACACCCGACGAAGCGAACCAGCGCAGCGCGTTGCGCTGATCGGCAAGGGGATCGCTGCTGCCGCCACCGGAGCGGGCTGAGCCGCCTCCGCGCTGGGTGCTGTCACGCGGTGCGTCGGGCACCCACCAACCGCGCGACCCGAACGCCCAGCGACCGAAGTGGAAGTAGCTCCACGACAACACGTCGCCACCAAGCGCCTCGCTCGGAGGCGCCTTGGTGATTCCCGTCACCTCGCCAAAGCGCTGGCCGACCGCGGCGAACGTGGCCTGGTCACCACGCAGAATCGAGTTGAGCGGACCACCGGCAGAAGTTCCCTCCTGGGCCCGCTCGCGAGTCTCCGGATTCAGGATGCCTGCGTTGGGACGATTCTCCCACGGCTTGAGCAGGTTGTCCTGCGGCCCGATCACGTACACCGCAGCGATCTCGGGATGCGTGACCAGGAACTCGGCCAGCCCCCGCGCCTCGGTCGACGACATCGGGTCACGACCGGCCTCCCTGCCGTGGTGCGGATAGTCGTACGGGAAGTTGCGGTTGATGTCGGTGCCGCCCGGACCATCCTCGTTGTAGTCGCCGTCACCGTCGTCATCGCGCCCCTCGGCCGTGACTACATAGCGGCCGACCTCACCCCTGGCGGCGTCGGCGCGGCGCAGCAGGCGCGGGTCCGCCGAGTCGGCCAGCCAGGTGCCGTTCGGGTCGAGCAGGCGGAGCTTGGTGATCACGCCGTTGCCGTCGAGATCGTCGAGCGGGTCCTCGCCGTCGCGCTGATCGCGATCGTCATCCCAGGGCGTGTCGTTGGCGGTGCGTTCCCAGCGTACGGGTTCGAACATCGCCTCCGCCGCGTCGGGGTTGAGACGCGGGATGAACCAGATGGTCTGTTCCCCGTTGGCGCGGATCGCCGCATCGGCGGCCGCCAGCGCGATGCTGCTGCCGACAAGCTGCGGCCCGTGCGCATTTGCGATCACCAGCAATGCGGGTCGGTCGGCAGAACCGATCCGGAGTGCCTGGATGGCGCGACCACCGGCAGAAGTGGCGACCGTCACCAGTTCACCACGAGCACCGGCGCGCTGAGCCAGCTCACGCAACGATGCGGTGAGCTGCTGGTGATTCTGGTATTGGGCGGAAGCGGTGAGCGGGACGACCAACAAGGTTGCGAGCACACGAATCAGGCGCATCGAGGAACCCGTGGAAGAAGGAGCAGACACTGCGGAAAGAACAGCTCAGTCGAGTGGGGGACGACTCCGGTAGTCGTTGGCCAGCCGCCCCTTGCGGGTTTGCCGGATTCCCCACGCGCCGAAGGCAACCAGGCCGACCGCCAGGAACATCACCCCCGGTGCGACCGGGCGCTCGGGCTGGATCAGGCCACACAGTCCGGTGGCCAGGCAGGCGTAGGTGGAATCGGCCTCGATTCCGACCTGCATCAGGATCGGCAGCATTGGCAAAAGATAGCCCCATTGCGCCCGGTGGGGAGACGCCACTACGACACGGACGGGGAGGGATTCGAACCCTCGATACCCTTGCGGGTATGCCGGTTTTCGAGACCGGTTCCTTCAACCACTCGGACACCCGTCCTGGGTTTCCGGAACCTTGCGGCCCGGAATCGTGTAAAATGACTCCATTGCCCGGTCTCGATCAAGGGCAACCACCTGAACGCCGGAGCTGACCGAGTGCCGACCGCCACCCCTTGGCTGTTGCTGGTGATAGCCGGACTGCTCGAGATCGTCTGGGCCATCGGCCTCAAGTACACCGATGGCTTCACCCGGTTGTGGCCCAGCGTCGGCACCGTGTCGGCTATGGCCTTGAGTATGCTGCTGCTCGGCCTGGCGCTTCGAAGCCTGCCGGTGGGCACCGGATACGCCGTGTGGGTCGGGATCGGTGCGGTGGGGACCGCCATCCTGGGAATCGTCCTCCTGGGAGAGACCGCCTCGGCCGCGCGATTGATCAGCATCGGGCTGATCGTGGCCGGCATCATCGGGCTCAAGCTCAACACTCCGGCGTGATCGGAACTACTTGTGAACAGCCAATCTCCAGACCTGACCAGCCAGACCGCATCGCAATTCTTCGCCGAACGGATCCCCGAGTATGACTCGCTGATCCGACGCGCAGTGTCGCACTACGACGAGCTTACAGCGGCACTGTTGTTCGAGCTGCCATCCAATGCCCGCTCGATCCTCGAGCTCGGCTGCGGCACCGGCAACCTGACCCTGCTGCTCGCCAGGCGTTTTCCCGACGCGTCGCTCACGGTGGTGGACGGATCGCCGGAGATGGTCGAGACAACCCGGCAGCGACTCACCGCCGCGTCACCGGCGCTGGCAGCACGCTCACGATTCATCACCGCGCGTTTCGAGGAACTGAGTCTCGGCGATGCCGGGTTCGACCTGGTGACCTCCGCGCTCGCCCTCCACCACGTCAGGGACAAGCTGCCCGTCTACCGCACGGTGCACCGCTTGCTGGAACCCGGTGGCCGGTTCTGTCTTGCCGATCAGTTGCGCCTCGAGGATCCGGAGGCGCACGAGCGACACTGGCAGGAGGTGGTCGCCTTCTGGCACAGGCCGGGCAATTGCACTCCGCAGGAGATCGAGCAGTTGCTGGCACACTCGCGCGATCACGACTACTACGACCCGCTGAGTGTCCATCTGTCGCTGCTCTCCGAAGCGGGTTTCCACCGGGTTGACCTCCCCTGGCGAATCGGAGTCTGGAGCGTGATCACCGCCAGCCGCCAGGCGGGCTGAGTGCACCGTTGGGATTGGCCAACCCTGCGGCCGGTGCGCCGCCACAGGGTACGGGTGTAGGATTATCCGGTCCCGGAGCGACCCCACTCCCCATTTCGCCGGACCTCATAGATGCCGGAAACATTCCTGAATCCCGAAGTCTGGATCGCGCTGCTCACGCTCACGACCCTCGAGATCGTGCTCGGCATCGACAACATCGTCTTCATCTCGATCCTGGCCGGCAAGCTGCCCCAGGCGCAGCAGAAGCGCGCTCGACGGATCGGCCTGCTGATGGCGATGTTCAGCCGGGTAGCACTCCTGTTCTCGCTGGCCTGGGTGATCCGCCTGACCGACCCGCTGTTCGTGGTGATCGGCGAGGAGATCTCGGGACGGGACCTGATCCTGCTGCTGGGCGGCCTGTTCCTGATCTTCAAGAGCACCACCGAGATCCACCACAAGCTGGAAGGCGAGGAAGGATCGGCGTCCAGGCAGGTGCAGGCGACCTTCGGTGCAGTGGTGTTCCAGATCGCGCTGCTCGACATCGTCTTCTCGCTCGACTCGGTGATCACCGCAGTGGGAATGGTCGACGAACTGTGGGTGATGATCGCGGCGGTGATGATTGCGGTGGCAGTGATGATGGTGTTCGCGGAGCCACTCAGTCACTTCGTCGACCGGCATCCCACGGTGAAGATCCTGGCGCTGTCGTTCCTGCTGCTGATCGGTACGTCGCTGATAGCGGAGGGACTCGACGTCCACATCCCCAAGGGCTACATCTACTTCGCGATGGCGTTCTCGGTGTTCGTCGAGATGATCAACCTCCGGGTGAAGAGCAAGACCGCAGCCGTCCCGGTCGGATTGCGCGAGAAGTTCACAGCCGAGTGAGGAGGAACTGCCGGTGATCGGTACGATGCTGATGGCCACGCTTTTCACCAGCGCGGTGAATTGCACCGTGCCGGGGTTCACCAGCGACACGCTCAAGGCGAAGTGGGACGCCGGGGTTTCCTTCGGCGAGTTCCTGGCCGCCGCAGATGATCGTCGCGACCAGTGGGTGTCCAACTACGCCAGCGGCGCGGCCGTCGATGCCACCCTGGTGGCACGCGCTGCCGCACTGACCGGCAACTGGCGCCTGCTGGTGGTCGCTATCGACAGTTGTTCGGACTCGGTGAACACGGTGCCGTGGATCGCACGACTGGTCGACCAGTTGCCCGCGGTGGAAATGAGGGTGATCGACCCGGAGATCGGCCGCTCGATAATGGAGGCACATCGCACACCCGACGGTCGGGCGGCAACTCCCACGGTGCTGCTGCTCGACGAGCAGTGGCAGGTGCGGGGGTGTTTCATCGAGCGCCCCAGGTCGCTCCGGGCCCACCTGGACTCGCTTCCCGATGCCGGACGCTTCACAGGCAAGATGAGCTGGTACGAGCAAGACGCCGGCCGCGAAACCGTCCGGGAAGTCGTCGCGATGATCGAGAGCGCAGCGGCGGGCGACATCCGATGTGACTGATCCAGGCGCACACCGGCCGGCGGGGCAGCGCCCTGCCGGCCGGTGACGCAGTCCTCAGGCCGACTGCTTGACCGCCTGGACCTCGATCGCCAGCTTGATTTCGTTGCTCACCAGCACTCCGCCGGTCTCCAGCGCAGCGTTCCAGGTGAGGCCGAAATCGCGCCGGTCGAACTTGCCGGTGGCGCTGAACGAAATCCGGTCGCCGCCCCACGGATCCTTGCCGGTGCCTTCGCAGGTCACATCCAGGCGGATCTCGCGAGTCACGTCGCGAATCGTCAGGTCCCCGACCAGCACGAACTCGCCACCCGGCTCGAGAGTGAGTCCCTCGACCCGGCTGCTGGCAAAGGTGATCCTGGGGAACTTGCCAACGTCCAGGAAGTCCGCCGAACGAAGGTGCTCGTCGCGCTGCTCGGAGCGGGTGTCCACGCTGGCTGCGTCGAACTCGACACTGACGCTGGAACCGGCGGGGTTCCCGGGATCGGTGACGATGGTACCGCTCATCGTGGGCAGTCGGCCCTTCACGGTGGTGATCATCATATGCTTCGCTGCAAACTCGACCGTGGTGTGAGTGGCGTCGATGGCCCAGGTCGTGGCGGTGGTGTCGGTGGTGGTGTTCATCTTTGCTGCTCCATCCAGGCTGTGTGTTGAAGTTGTGATTGCGGTGGACGATGCGAGCCGTCAACCAGGCTCCAGCTTGGCCGCAGCCGAAACACCGAGCTTTCGCAGCAGTGCGGTCGCCTGCAGTTGTTCCTCGCTGCTCAGTGCCGCCATCGCATCCAGGACGGCATCGCGGTGGGCCGGGAAGATCCCGCTGATCAACGCCCTGCCCTCGCCGGTGAGCGAGGCGTACCGAGCCCGCCGATCGCTGGGGCATTCCAGCCGCTCGACCAGACCCCGATCAACCAATCGGTCCACCAGGTAGGTCACCCCGCCGCTGGACACCAGCACCCGGCGCTGCAGTTCGCCCAGCAGCATCGGCCCCTTGTGAAGCAGGGCCTCCAGTACCGCGAACTCGGTCACCGAAAGGCCGTGCCGCTCGATATCGCGCGCAGTGAGGGCAGCTACCGACTGCTGGGCCCTGGACAGCACCACCAGCAGCTTGAGCGCCCTCTCCTGATCGGCGGTGGCCGCCGGTGCGGCCTCGGATACTTCAGTGCGCGGATTCATCTTAGCATTAAGATACTCAGTAGTGACATATCTGTCAACACCCACTGCCGCCACCTCCGGCGCCTCAGGTGGTCGCAGCCACCAGCCGCTCGGCCGCCCCAGGTGCTGCGGGCAGGAAAAGCTCGGGTTCGATCAGTTCCGCCTCCATCAGGAGGAAACCACCCCCGGCCACCACGCCGTCGATTCGGGCGTACTGCCACCGGTGCCCGATCGCGGCCAGCACCCGCTCCGCGGCCGCCACCACTTCTGCTCCCGGTTCGGCCGACCGCCAGGTCCCGCCGTACTGCGCCTGGACCCGGAAGTCGCCCGCACCGGGATGCTTGAGCACCGAGTGTGAATACGAGCCGCCGATGAACACCATCGACCATTCGCCGGCGGTGGCCACCTCGGGCAGATATCGCTGCACCAGAAGGTCGCCGGCCG
>CBFGRM010000062.1:0-11318 GCA_965651205.1 uncultured bacterium | reverse complement strand
ACGCGATGGTGTTATGTGACTGGAGTTCAGACGTGTGCTCTTCCGATCTGTGTCCTCGCAAGGGCACCTCTCCCTTCTCCCTTCTCCCTTCTCCCTTTTTCAGCTCACCGTCGTGCTGGGCAGCTTCAGTGGCTCTTCGTCTTCCTCGGTGGTGCCGTAGCTGTAGCTGTAGGCGTAGTACTTGTACTCGTTCATCGACGAGCGCACGTCGTTGAGCACCGCACCCACCAGTCGGATCGGCAGCCGGTCGATGATCTGCAGCTTGGCCTCGGCGAGGTCGCGCTGAGTCGCGCCGGCCCGCACGACCATCATCAGGTTGCCGGTGATCGTGCCGAGCACGAACGGGTCGATGCCGGCGGCGAGGGGCGGCGAGTCGACGATGATCACCTCGTACTGCTTGCGGAGCGTCGCCATCATCTCGTGCATCCGGCGCGACCCCATCAACTCGGGTGCGTTGCGATGGCGAGAACCCGCCGGCATCAGCGTCAGCTTGGGATGCGAAGTGTTGCGCAGGCACTCTTCGATGGCGGTCTCTGCCGCGAGGTGGTCGAGCAGTCCCGGACGACGGTCGACACCGAAGGTGCGGTGCAGCTCGCCACGCCGAGTGTCGCCGTCGATCAGCAGAGTGCGATACCCGGATTCGGCGAATGACAGCGCCAGGTTGGACGACACCAGCGACTTGCCGTCACCAGGCATAGGTGAGGTGATTGTCAGGTTGATCGAACCGGTGTCGGGGAACACGTGCGACAGGTTGAGCCGCACCGTACGGAATGCCTCGACCACCTGGGCGGCCTCTTCGGCGCCGGCCGCCTTGCCCTTGGCACGGCGGATCTCGGGGATCACGCCCAGGATGCTCAGGCCCAGCCCACCGGTGACCTGCTCGGCGTAGCGGAAGCGACCATCGAGCAGGTCGAGCAGGAATGCGAGCCCGAGGCCCAGGCCGAGACCGGCGAGGGTGCCGAGCACCACGATCACCGGCTTGCGGTTCTTGGTCGGCCGAAGCGGTGCAACTGCTTCGTTGAGGATCCGCACGTCGGGCAACGATGAGGCCTCCTCCATCCGTGCCTGCGCCGCACGCTTGAGCACGTCGGCGTGGGTGGACCGGGCCAGCATCAGGTCGTTCTGCAGCCGCTGCTCGGTGAGCGTGCGACCGGGGATCTCGCGCATCTCGCGCTGGGTGTTGCTCATCCGCCGCTCGAGATCGGCGATATCGTTGGCCAAGCGGTCGAGCACTGCCTGGACATAGCGCGGCAGGGTGGTGTCGCGCAGCATCGCGAGCTGGTTGCGGGCGTTGACCACCTGGAGGTTCTCTTCACCCAGCGTGACCAGCAATGTCCGCAGCTCGCCCTCCGTGGCGGAAACCTGGCCGATCACCGCTTGCAGGTTGGGCGACGAGCGCACCGCACCGATCGACAACATCTGGTCGGCGGTGAGCTGGCCGGCCTTGGAGCGATCCAGTGCAGCCTGAAGTTCGCGCGATTCGCGGCGGAGCGAATCGAGCGTCTGCTGCATCTGCAGGAATGTGGTGTAGGTATACGACGTGGTCATCCCGAGGCCGGCCGCAACCGGCACGTCTTCCTTGGCCTGACCGACGGTGGTGATCTTGAAGTTCTCCAGCGCCACCTGGGCGTCGCGCATCCGCTGCTCGGCGGCGATCAGTTGCGAATCGAGGACCTGCGAACCCTCGACCAGGTTGGCGCGCTTGAGGCGGGCGGCTTCTTCGACGAAGCGCCGCAACACGGCGTTGAGGGTGTTCTTGGCCACCAACGGATCGGTGGCGCTGTAGCCCACCTGCACGAAGCGGCCGCCGCGCACCGGTGGCCGGGTCGAGATCGCGTCGGCAAGCTCGTTGGAGACCTCACGCGGGGTGAGCAGGGTGAACTCGTAGTCGGCCCCGCGCATAAACTGCCTCGGTCGGGGTACCCACTTCATACCCCACTCCCGGCCGGCCGAGTCACCGACGACTCCCGACAGCGTCTGCGGGCCCTGGGTCAGGTTGCGGAGTTCCCAACCGGTTCCGGCCTCGTTGAAGCTGATCCGGTAGCGGCCGGCGACAAAGTTGTCGACGGTCTCGAAATCCTCGAACAGCATCGAAGCAATGCCGGTAGGTCCCTGCCGGGGGTCGTCGCTGCGTGACTTGGGGCCAACCACATACAACCGCAGGTCCTTGACGACAGGATCGAGCACGCGAGGGTCCTTGAGCAGCTCGATCCACTGGCTGCCCTGGAGAAAACTGGCTCCCTCGACCGGGCCGGAGTCACCGCCGCGCTGCTCCAGCATTATCACGCCGCCCACCTCGTACTTCTCCGGCATATAGCGGGTGAGCAGGATCCCCCCGCCGACGCCAAGCAGGGTGGTCAGCAGGATCAGCCACTTGAACCGCCTGAACGCTGACAGGATGCGGACCAGCGGGTTCATTTCCGCGGCCCCGGCCGCCTGGCCGGAATCCAAGCCGAAAGGCAGCGGGGAAGATGGCAGGTTGCCCGGAAGAGGTGCGATCTCGGTGCTCATAACTCTCGCGTCTGGCCACCCTCAGGGAGCGGCCGTGGGTTCGGGTAGTGTTGGTCCCCTGCTACGCAACAGTGGTGCCGCGTCCGGGCGGCGAAATCGGGAGCCGGGCCAACAGCTCTGTTGCATTGACGCAACAATTGTATAGTGTTGGTGCATCGAGTGCAGGGCGGGTGCCACGGAAATGATCTCTGGAAGCCCTAGTCGTTGGGCGGATACAACAGGAGCGGCACGCTTTTCGCCTCGGTCTACCGTTGCGTGGGTGCCCGCCCCGGTCGGGCGGCCCCAGGGCAGACCATCAAGGAGAGGGACTGGTGACGGCTGTAACCGGTAATGGCAATGATCTGGCGAGTGGCCGGGATGCCCTGGCTCTACCAGCGGAGGTCAAGGCCTCGATCAAGATCCTGATCGTCGACGACGAGCGCACTCTCAGGGAGAGTTGCGCCAGCGTGCTGCGGAGCGAGGGATACAACGTCACGCTGGCGGGTCGCGGCGAGGAGGCACTCGACCTGGTGCGTCGGCGTCCCTTCGAACTGGTGCTGGTCGACCTCTTTATGCCGCAGGTGCCGGGGTTGGACATTCTCAATGCCGTTCTCGAGACGAATCGCGATTCATTGGTAGTGGTAATGACCGGCAACCCCTCGGTCACTTCCAGCATCGAGGCGCTCCGGATGGGCGCCTGGGACTATCTCCCCAAGCCCTTTTCTGCGACTCACCTGCAGGTGCTGATCGGCAGGGCGTCGCACGCCATCCTCAAGGCCCGCGAGGCGGCGGAACTGCGCGAGCAGGTGGCCCGCCAGCACTCCCACGGCGACTCGCACACGCTGATCGGCATTTCACCATCGTTTCGGCGGGCGGTGGAGCTGGCGCGCAAGGTCGCCCCGACCGACGCCTCCGTATTCATCAGTGGTGAGAGCGGCACCGGCAAGGAAGTGATTGCCCAGTTCATTCATCAGCACTCGCGCCGGGCCAAGCGTGCGATGGTGCCGATCAACTGTGCCGCGCTGCCGGAGCCGTTGCTGGAGTCCGAGATGTTCGGACACCGCAAGGGTGCATTCACCGGGGCCGACCGCGACAAGCCCGGCCTGCTCGAGGTTGCCGATGGCGGCACTCTGTTCCTCGACGAGCTGACCGAGATGTCGCTGCCGCTGCAGGCGAAGTTGCTTCGCGTCGTGCAGGACGGCGTGGTGCGGCGGGTCGGCGCCGAGACCGCTGGTGATCCGGTGGACGTGCGCTTCATCTCGGCGACCAACCGCGATCCCCAGGAAGCGGTCGAGCGTGGCGCCCTGCGTGGCGACCTGTTCTATCGCTTGCGGGTCGTGCCGATCACGTTGCCTCCGCTTCGGCAGCGTCCCGAGGACATCCCGATCCTCACCAATCATTTCCTTGGCGTGTTCTGGCACCGGCACCGGCAGCCGCTCGACAAGATGCCGCGGCTGACCGAGGAGGCGGTGGAGTTCCTCCGGACTCGTTCCTGGCGCGGCAATGTGCGGGAACTCCAGAACGTGATCGAACACGTGGCGGTGTTGGCGGAGCCCGATCAGACCATTCGTCCCGAGGACATTCCGCTCTACGACGACGCCGAGCACGAGCCGGTGCGCGCCAATCCGACCCACCTCGACGGCCCGTTCCACGAGGTCAAGGACCGGGTGGTGAGCGAGTTCGAGCGCGACTACCTGACCCGGCTGGTATCGCGTGCCGGCGGCAATATGTCGAAAGCTGCCCGCCAGGCGAGCATCGACCGCACCACTCTGTATCGCCTGATGGAGAAGCACGGCCTGCAGCGCGAAGAAGCCGCCGAGTAGCACCGGTATGGCACTTTCCGAGGCAGCGCGGGTGCGGCTGGACGAGGCGTCCTCGCAACTGGTTGACGAGTGGCGCACCTTGAGCGTCGACGCGGTTTCGCAGACCGAAGTCGCCGCCGCGGCCGCCGAAGTGGTCGGGCTGATCGTCAGTGCTGCCGACGGCAGTCTGCCGACCAGCGCCGAAACCGCGGCTCCGCTTCAGCGCAGGGTGCTGGCCGGTTTGCGCCGGCGGGTGCTCACCGGGACCACCGGTGTCCCGGCTGAAGACCTGGTCGAGCTGTTTCGCGCGATCGAAGGTGCGGCCGGTGCGATGGAGCCGGCCTGGTCGGAGCGCTTCCAGGAGCGGCTCACCGGCCCGAGCGGGCTCGACCTGGTGGTCGAAGTGGCGCACGACCTGCGATCGCCGCTCACCTCGATCCTGTTCCTCGCCGAGACGATGCTGCGCGGCCGCAGTGGCCCGCTCACCGCGCTGCAGGAGCGTCAGCTCGGGCTGGTCTACTCGGCGGCCTTCGGCCTCAATGCCGTGGCATCCGACGTGATCGAGCTGGTGCGCGGCGGCGATCGACTGGTGGGTCGCGATGCCCAACCGTTCTCCATCACCGAGGTGCTGGAGGCGGTGGGTGACATCGTGCTGCCGATCGCCGAGGAGAAGGGGCTGTCGCTCACGTTCACCACGCCGGAGAATGACCGGCGGGTGGGTCACCCCGGAGCACTCAACCGGGTGTTGCTCAACTTGACCACCAACGCGCTCAAGTTCACCGCCGAGGGCGGCGTGGTGGTCGAGCTGAGCGAGCATCCGGATGACCCGACCCGATTGCACTGCAGCGTAGCCGACAGCGGCCGCGGCATCCCCGATGCTGCAATGCCGATGTTGTTCGAACCGTTCCGTCGCAGGCAGCAGGCGGGTGACTATGCCTTCAGCGGCTCCGGACTGGGGCTGTCGATCTGCCGGAAACTGGTCGAGGCGATGGGCTCCGAACTCACCGTCCGGACGGTGCAGGGGCAGGGAACCACCTTCGCCTTCGACCTGGTGCTGCAACTGGCCAGCGACGACGAATTGATCGGCTGAACCGGCAGGCCCTTCCACCGATCCCCCCTGACCAGATATCTTGCTGCCGGCCCGAACCGCGCCAATGGGGTGCGGCGGCCGTACGCGCCGTCTCGATCTTCGGCGCCCCCGAGCGTGACGCGCCGTGTGAGCGTGCCGTGGCGGGGGCCTCGAGATGGGGGACGGCCCTGACCACAGGATCGTCGTGAACTCGTTTCCTCTCCACCGGGGCAGCCGGACCGTGTCCGGTCCGACGCCCCACGCGTCCAATGCGGCGCTGCTGATCGACTTCGACAACGTCACCCTCGGGGTTCGCTCCGACCTCACCAAGGAACTCAGGCACCTCCTCGACAGCGACATCATCAAGGGGAAGGTGTCGGTGCAGCGGGCCTACGCCGACTGGCGACGCTACCCGCAGTACATCGTGCCGCTGTCCGAATCGTCGATCGACCTGATCTTTGCCCCCGCCTTCGGCACCAACAAGAAGAACGCCACCGACATCCGGCTCGCGATCGACGCCACAGAACTGGTGTTCACCAGGCCGGAGATCGGCACCTTCATCCTGCTCTCGGGCGACAGTGACTTCTCGTCGCTGGTCATCAAGCTCAAGGAGTACGGCAAGTACGTCATCGGGGTGGGGATCCGTGAGTCGGCCTCCGACATCCTGATCCAGAACTGCGACGAGTACTACTCGTACACCGACCTGGCCGGACTCACTCGCGAGGCCGACGTGCCGTCGACCCAGCGCGACCCGTGGGAACTGGTGGTCGAGGCCGTGCAGCAGATGATCGCCAATCGCGACGTGATGCGTGCCGATCGTCTCAAGCAGGTGATGCAGCAGATCGACACCAACTTTGACGAGAGCAATGCCGGCTTCAACCGTTTCTCCAAGTTCGTGCAGGAGGCGGGCAGCCGCGGCCTGATCACTGTCGCCAAGATGGAGAACGGCCAGTACGAAGTCGGACCCGCGAAGGGTGGCTCCGCTGCACCGGGCAGCGCCACCAAGGCCGGCGGCGAACCAGCCAGTGGTGAGGGGTCGCGGCGCAGCCGTGGTCGGGGCCGCGGCAGGAACGGTGGCGCCCCGGCTGCACCGGCAGCGACAGCCAAGCCGACGACGGAGGAGGTTGCAGCGCCACCGGCAGAGCCCGCCACCAAGTCGGAGGCCAGTGATGCCGACAAGGATCGCCGCCGCAGGCGTCGCGGCGGTCGCGGCCGCAGCCGGAGTGCCGAGGAGCGCGAGGCAACGCCGCGCGCAGCCGAACCGCGCGAAGAGCACGAACTGACCCTGGCCGAGGCGTTCCACCTGCTCACGCGCGCACTGGGCGAGCTGCCGGCACCGGTGCCGCACGACACCCTGCGGGCTCGGATGGCGGCGCTGCACGGTCGCGAGGATCCGCTGCTCGAGTCGGCCGCCTTCCCCCGGCTGCTCCGGCAGGCCAACGACGCCGAAGTGGCCGACGTGCGCCAGGTGTCAGAGGGTGAATTCGAGGTGTCGCCGCACAAGACCGATCTGGCAATGCAGATGCGGCCGGTGGCGGAAGCGACCAATGGCGCCACCGCACCGACTGCCCAGCCGAGTCGTCCGGCAGCGGCACTCCGGTTCCGTTCCGGGTCGCAGTCGAGCAAGCGTGCCGGCCAGGTGGCGATGGTCGGGGTGATAAAGCTCGACGGCGACAGCGAAACGAAGCCCGACACCGCGGCCGAGGCCGAGGCCGAAGCGGCACCGAAGGTCGAAGAGTCGAAGTCGACCAAGAGCGGGCGACGCTCGCGAGCCAAGAAGGCCGCAAGCAGCGGCGAGACGGGCAAGGAACCGGCAAAGACCACCAAGTCCGCCAGGACCACCAAGTCCGCCGGGAAGAGCAAGGCCGCGACTCCGGCCGCCAAGCCTGCTGCCAAGTCCACCGCCAAGTCCGCTGCCAAGAAGGCGAAGACGGCCAAGCGAAGCAGCAGCGCCAAGCGCAAGTCTGCCAAGGCGGCCAAGACTGCCAAGACTGCCAAGTCAGTTGCGTCCGACTCGGATGCCGGCTGACACGCCAGCCGCCGTCACCCTCGCTCGCGATCTGCTCGGTCGCATCCTCGCCTCCGACATCGGAGGCGAGCGCACTTCGGGCGTGATCGTCGAAACCGAGGCATACCTCGGCATCGATGATCCTGCCGCGCACGCCTGGCAGGGCAAGCGACGCAAGGGCAATCTCGGCGTCTGGTCACCGCCCGGGAGTTGGTATGTCTATCGCTCCTACGGCATTCACTGGTGTCTCGATGTCACCAGTGAACCGGAGGGACTGGGATCGGCGGTGCTGCTCCGGGCGATCGAACCGCGCGAAGGGATCGAAGTGATGCGCCGTCGCCGTGGTGGGGTCCCCGATCGGCGGCTCGCCGATGGCCCGGGCAAACTCGCTGCGGCACTCGGAGTCACCGGTGATCTCGATGGTGTGCCGATCACCCCCGATGCACCGGTGCGGTTGGAAGGTTGGATACCGGATGCCAGAACGCGGAGGACTCTCGTCACTCCGCGCATCGGGATAAGCAGGGCGGTCGACTGGCCGCTCAGGTTCGTGCTGCTGCCACCTGGTCAGTAGCTGCTGCCACGGCTGCTCTCGCGGGTGCTGCCGAGCCCGATCCGGATGCCGCCGTGGATCGAGTGCATCACGCCGTGCAACAGCGAGTTGTCACCGGCCGAGGTGTGGAGCTGGTACTGACCGAACACGGTGACTCGGCCCCAACGCCCCTGCACTCCGCCAAGGAATGTGGCGAACGCGTGAGTGCTGCCCTCTTCGGCGAGCTCCTGCAACTGGGCCCGCTCGAACGGGTCGGTCACCACCGGATCGATCCGCGGCGAGACAATCTGCATCAGGCCGCCGCCGGCCCCGAAGTACGGCTCGAGTGGCAGTGAGACCGGGTAGGCCATCATCACCGCCTGATAGCGGCGCAGGTCATTGAACAGGACCAGCCCGGAGCGCTGGTCGGTGCCAAATCCCTCGTCGATGCCCACCATCAGGCCGCTGCGTCGCGCCATTATCAGGAAGTGCGCCCCGCCCGAAGGGACCAGCTCGGTGTCCTCGGTCTGGGTCTGGAAGATCATCGATCCCCCCTGGACTCCGAGCTTCCAGCTGAACGAGTCACCACGCTGGGCGGCGGCAGTCTGGGGGAACGTGGCCAGAGTGGCCGCGAGGGCGAACGCGCCCACGGCCCGCCGGTAGAGCGTCATCTAATGGCCTCCTGAAGGGTGAATCGGCTACCCACCGTCGCAAGGAACAGGCCGAGCAACCTCAAATGATCTGCAACTCGTGACCCACCTGGTCGAAGGCAGCCAATGCCTCGTCCAGATCTTCCCGGGTGTGAGCGGCCGAGATCTGGCAGCGCACCCGGGCCTCCCCTTGGGGAACCACCGGATAACCGAATCCAGTCACGAACACCCCCCGGTCGAGCAGCAACTCGCTCATCCGGATGGCCGCGGCGGTTTCCCCCAGGATCACCGGCACAATGGGAGTATCGCCCGGAAGGGGTCGGAACCCGAGGGTGACCAGCCGCTCCCTGAAGTAGCGGGCGTTTTCGGCCAGCCGGGCGACCCGCTGGGGCTCGGCCTCGAGGGTGGTGATCGCCGCCAGGGCCGAGGCGGCGACGGTGGCCGGCAGGGCGTTGCTGAAGAGCTGGGGCCGCGCACGTTGCGTGAGGTAATCGCAGAGCGCCTCGGAGCCGGCCACGAATCCGCCGGCCGCTCCACCCAGCGCCTTCCCCAGCGTGGAGGTGATGATGTCCACCTCGCCGAGCAGTCCGAAGTGCTCCGCAGTGCCGCGACCGTGTTTGCCGAGGACCCCGGTGGCGTGCGAGTCGTCGAGCCACAGCAGGGCGTCGTGGCGGCGGCAAACTTCGAGCAAGCGGGGCAGGTCGACGATGGTCCCTTCCATCGAAAAGACACCATCGCTCACCACCAGCTTGACCTCGCGGTCGGTGGCCGCGGCCAGCTTGGCATCGAGCTCTGCGAAGTCGCCGTGCCGGTACACGCCGGACTGGCACTTGGTGATCGACTTGCCGAGCCGGATCGCGTCGATGATCGAGGCGTGATTGAGCTGGTCGGAAAGGATCAGGTCGCGATCGGTGAGCAGCGTGGCCGGCAGCGCCTCGTTGGCGTTCCAGCAGCTCACGAACGACAGCGCAGCCGCGGTCCCGACCAGGCGTGCGGCCGCAGTCTCGAGTTCACGATGAATGGTCTGGGTGCCGCAGATGAAGCGGACCGACGCGGTGCCGGCGCCGTAGCGGTCGAGGCCTTCCTTGCCCGCGGCAACCACTGCAGGGTGATTGGAGAGGCCGAGGTAATTGTTCGACGAGAGGATGATGACCTCGCCGCGGCCCTCCATCTCGACCCGCGCATCCTGCGGCGAATCGATGTGGTTGAGGTGCTTGTAGACACCGTCCTTGCGGAACTGGTCGAGGCCGGCGTTGAGGCGGCGCTCGAGTGCGGTGTCCCGGCTCATCGCAACACGTCCAGGATGACCTTGCCCGCGGTGCCGTCCTTGATGACACGAATCGCGTCCTCGACGGCCTCCAACGGGAAGCGGTGAGTGATCACCGGTCGGGGATCGAGTGCCCCCGAGCCGATCAGTCGGCGCATCTGAATCCAGGTTTCGTACATCCGGCGCCCCGTGACTCCGTACAGCGTGAGTCCCTTGAAGATGATGTCGCTTGCGAAGTCGACCTCCGTCCTTCGACTCGGCGTGCCCAGCAGGTTGACCCGGCCGCCGGGCCTGGCAGCAGCGAAGGCGGTGGCGTGACCGGCCGGGTGGCCGCTCATCTCGCAGACCAGGTCGACACCAATTCCGCCGGTGAGCTCCCGGGCCAGCGCCACGACATCGTCGCTGGCGGGATCGAGCACCTGATGGGCGCCCATTGCTGTTGCAAGGTTGCGACGGGTGGGGTTGAAGTCCGAGGCCAGCACCAATGCAGCACCTGCGGCGCGAAGCACTCCCACCGCGAAGCAACCGATCGGTCCGCAGCCGATAACCAGCACCGTCGCACCGGCGATGTCCTCCCCCTCGAGCGCGGTGTGCACCGCGTTGCCGACCGGATCCATAATCGCCCCGATGTCGGCCGGGATACCGTCGAGCTTCATCACGTTGGTCGCCGGCATCGCGATGAAGTCGGCGAACGCTCCGTCGCGATCGACCCCGATGATCTGGGTCCTGACACAGAGGTGGGCGTTGCCGGTTCGGCAGGGAATGCAGTCGCCGCAGACGAGATGACCCTCTGCAGTAACCACATCACCTCTTGCAAAAATCCCGTGCTCCTCGGCCTCCGGACCGAGGTCGACCACCTCTCCGGCGAACTCGTGGCCGACAATCACCGGGGGGCGAACACGCCCCGCCGCCCAGGCATCCCACTCCCAGATGTGAAGGTCGGTGCCACACACCCCGGCGTGGTGAACACGGATCAGGAGGTCCCCCGCACCGACCGTCGGTGAGGGTGCATCAGTCAGCCGAAATCCCACTTCTGGCGCGGGTTTCACGATGGCGCGCATAACAGATCCGAGTCGAGGAAGTGCAACAATATCGTCGCGTGCACGACCGTTTCCAACTCCCGCCGGCGGTGAGTTGCCGACCGCGGCCGAGTGTGGATGACCGACACAACTCGATGCCGTGCCGGAGGTTCCGAAGCGCCGGGGTATTGCGCGTGGCGCGAAAATTTCGATCTTGTATATGCCGACGCTACTCCGTGCCCGGCACGGGGCGTCGCAGCGAGGCTCGCGCGTACGACGAGTTTCGCCGACACTTCACTCCTCAGGGAGGCTCCATGGCAACCAGGAAGAAGGCTGCAAAGCGGAAGACCGCCAAGCGCAAGACCGCGACGCGCAAGACCGCGAAGCGGAAGACCGCGAAGCGGAAGACGGCGAAGCGGAAGACCGCCAAGCGGAAGACCGCCAAGCGGAAGACCGCCAAGGCGAAGACTGCCAAGCGGAAGAC
>CBFGRM010000061.1:0-11526 GCA_965651205.1 uncultured bacterium | reverse complement strand
TTCGGCTCACTCGACAACAGCGTGGTGAATCCGCGGTTTCCGTACCTGGACTGAGCAGGGAGAAGGGAGAAGGGAGAAGGGAATCGGAATGCTCTCCCTTCTCCCTTCTCCCTTCTTCAGGCCTGCGCGATGTACAACCCGCGTCCCTGGGGTCCGTACGCCTCCAGGGCGACGTCACCGAAACCGGCTTCGCGGAGGGCGTCGCGATATTCGTCCTCGGAGAACAGCGTCATCTCGCGCATTTCCTCGGTGTGACGCACGCCGTGTTCGTCGCCGATCAGGTAGTGGACGTTGATGATCGACTTGTTGCCCTTGATGCTGGTGTAGTTCATCCGGGCCACTTCCATTCCGGCGCGTTCTGCGGCATCGGCGCGCAGGAAGCCGTGGGTGGCCGTCTCGACCGACAGCCAGGGCTCCAGCAGCAGCAGGCCACCCGGCACCAGGTGCTGGTGCATCTGCCCGAGGGCGGTGGTCATCTCGGTCACGTCCTTCATATAGCCGATCACTCCGAACAGGCACAGCACCGCGTCGAACCTGCTCGCGAGCGAAAAGTTCCGCATATCGGCCTGGTGGAGCGGCACTCCGGGGACCCGCTTGGCGGCCAGCGCCAGCATCGTGGGATCGCGGTCGAGTCCCTCCACTTCGTACTTGCCGTGCCACTGCTTGAGCACCGCGAGTCGCAGGCCAGGGCCGCAGCCGATCTCCAGCAGGCGACGCGGTGGCTGGGTCTTGTCGTTCACCCGCCACTTGCCGAGGCGCCGCTCGATCACCTTCTCGACCAGGGCGATCTCGTGCTGGTAGCTCTTGCCGGTGTAGAGGGCCTCGTAGGCGTCCTGCACTCGGGTCAGCATCACGCGCTCCGTTTGAGTTGACGGGGGAAGTCAAAGATAAGACGCCCCGGCGGAAGAACCGCCGGGGCGTCTTGCACTGCGATCGCGGGCCGCTTAGAAGCGGATACCGCCCGAGATCACGAGCTGCTCACCGCCACCGAGCTCGAACTTGGCCTGGACGAACGGACCCTTGGAACCGGCGAAGTTCCAGCCGCCGAGCAGGTTGAGACCGATGCCGCTGTCATCCCAACTGCACAGATCCTCGAAGATGCCGCAGGCACCTTCGTCGACATCAAAGCCCAGGTTGTAGTAGTGCGCACCGGCACCCACGTACAGGCCCGGAACCGACTTGATGTCCATCAGGGCGTTCGCGTTGGCTTCCCAGTAGGTAAGGTCGTCACCCGGGAAGAAGTAGTCGAACGTCGCCTCGGCGCGGATGCCGCTGTTGGTGGTCAGCGAACCGAGACCGAAGGTGACGCCGGCGCCGGCACCGAACTCCATATCATCGGCGTAGTTGGCCTTCACGAGGAACCCCATCTGCGCGCTGGCGGTGCTGGGGGTCGCAAACGCGAGCCCGAGAGCAACAGCGGCACCTGCGAGAATGGTACGGGCAAACTTGACCTGCATCACGCTACCTCCGGTAAGTGGATTGGTGATGAACTGCCGTGGCCCGGCCTGACCCCTCCCTGTTTCGCTCCGGATCAGTAAGGCTACCACGGTACCAATTTGGCGTATTCGCTCAACTTGCGCCAGACCCGGCGCAATCCCGAGCCATTCATTCGGGTCCCGCAACTACCTTTCTGCGTGTCCCACGCCTGGGTTTCCGATCCCCACCTCGACCGCGCCGCGCCAGCAGCCGTGGCCGCCTTTCTTGCCACATTGCGCAGTCGCAACCCGGAATCGGTCATCCTCACCGGCGACGTTTCCAACTCGTCCCGACTGCTCAGCGACCTCGAGTCGATCGCCGACGCCGCGGCCGCGCCGGTTTACCTCGTCCTCGGCAACCACGACCACTACGGTTCGTCGGTCGGCAAGGTTCGCGACGACCTGCTGGCACTCGCCGAGCGCCGTCCCGACATCGTCTGGCTGCCACCGGCGGGCCCGGTGCGTCTCGACAGTGAAAGGCTGCTGGTCGGCATCGACGGCTGGGCCGACGGTCGTCACGGCGATCCGCTCCGAACGCCGTTGGTGCTCAATGATGACCGGCTGATCGAGGAGGTCGCAGCCCAATCCGGGCGGGCCGCCAGGTTGGCCGTCAAGCGGGTGCTGGCCGACGCCGACGCCAAGCGGTTGGCCACCCTGCTGGGACGCGCCGCCGCCAAGTCAACGGGGCAGATCGTGGTGGCGACCCACGTGCCGCCGTTCGTCGAGGCGATCCCCGACGGCAGCCGCCAGTCGCACCCCCACTGGCTGCCACTGCTGGTGTCGGCCGCGACTGGCAGGGTGCTGCGTCGGGTTGCCGAGCGATTCCCCGCAATCAGGTTCACGGTGCTTGCCGGCCACACCCACCTGGCCCACCAGGTGCAGATCCGCGAGAACCTGGTCGTCAGGGTGGCACCGGCGCGCTACGGCAACCCGACGGTCAGCAGCTTCGACTGACTGTTGCTGGCCAATTAGCTTTCAAGCGTGAAGCAGCGCATCCTCCTCCTGGTTCTCCTGCTCGGGGTGGTGCTGGCCGGAGTCTGGTACCATCAGGCCCCCCGGCGGGCCTGGGACCGGTTCAACCGGGCCCTGATTCTCGGTTCCGAATCGGAGTTGCACCGCACGGTCGACTTTCCGATACTACGGGACAACCTCAAGCGCGACCTCCGCGTCGCCTTCGAGAGCGGCGCCGGAACCTCCAACGCTGCGCTCGGGGGGATTGCCGGTGCGCTGATCGACCCGATGGTTGACGCCACGCTCACTCCGCAGGGGATGGCCCGTGTGCTCACCATCTTCGGGACTCGGCGCGGCGACCCCAACACCGAGAGTTCGCTGCTCCAGACTGGTAGAACGTCATTTCGCTACCGGAGCCCGTCACGGGTCGATGTCCTGGTCCAGCCTGCCGACGGCGAACCGTCGTCGGGCGGGATCTTCACCCTCGCACGTTCCGGCTTCACCTGGCAAGTTGTCAGGATCTGGAGCGACCGACTCAGGCAGGCGGAGGAAGCCCGATGAAGTACCCGAGCTGCAAACTGGCCGTGCTGTTGATGCTGATCCCGGGCGCGCTCGCCGCGCAGGCACGGTTCATAGCCGATCCGATGCCGGGCCAGAAGGATGATCGCGGCATCGGTGGCGGCCAGGTCAAGCAGTTGCCGGCGGCATCGCCCAGGCGGCCGGTGGCCTCGCAGTTCGATCGCGAAGGCACCCATCCGTTCGGGCTGCCCGGCGACATCGTGACCATCTTCTACTTTCCCGACGGCGCCAATCTCGGCCGTGCCCGCCACGCCCGGATCACCTCTCGTCGCCGCTTCCTGCCGCCGAACTCCTGGCGTGCGGCGTGCGACAACGTGGCGCACCCGGGGTGGTTCTACAATCTCGATGCGCCACCGACGTCAAACTTTGCCGTGGTGGTGCCCGGCGAACACGCGATGCCTGAACGGCGCGATCCACCGCCACTGGCTCGCGCCGGCGCGGCGCGGATCTTCCGCCTCTGGGCCGATTCGGTGTGGCACCGCTACGAGGCCAAGATCGATCCGGCCACCGAACGCCGCCGGGCGTCACTCTATCTGTCCTTCTTCGGCAACAAGGACGACGCCGGTTGGGGTCGCACCCAGATGATCGGCCTGCGCGGTCCCAACGGACATCGCTACGGAGTGTTCTCGATCTGGATGCGCGACGACCAGAGCGACGGCACACCCAACACCACCACCACCTGGGTGGTGAACGCGTGGGGCTACCCGGTCGCCCGCGCCGAGGGGAACTTCGACATCTACGGCACGTCGGACTCCGACGGTGACGGCATCGACGAGGTGATCACGTCCGGTGGCCTGATTCGCTGGGACGGCCAGAAGTGGGGATTCCCGCAGGTGTACGTGGAGGAGCCCTGTCTGTTGCGCAGAGTGACTTCACCGCCACCCGGCTGGAAACCCTGAGCGACTCCTCGGTTCAGCCCTGATCGCGGCCCGGTGGAGGCTCCACCGCGATCAGGCGGACCGGAATGCCGCCGTTGGTGGTCTGCCAGATCTCCCGCCAGTCTGCCTGCACCTGGCCATCCAGCATTGGATTGGCCGACAGCAGCGCCAGCCGCCAGCCGGGCCGACGCTCCCGCCACACCCGGCCCAGGGCGGCATACAAGTCGCGGAGCGGTGCCACCTCTCCCACTCGCACACCGTAGGGCGGATTGCTGATCAGGAGCCCCCGATCGGCAGCCGCTGGCAGGTCGCTGAGCGCGGCACGCTCGAATCGCACCGCCGTCGCCACTCCAGCGCGCTCGGCGTTGGCCCGCGCAGCGTCGATGGCGCCGGCATCACGATCACTGCCGCTGATCGACACCGCTCTCCGGTCGAGTTGCCGACCGCGAGCCCGGCTCCGCGCCGCTGCCACCACCTCGCTCCCGATCGACGGCCACGATTCCAGCGCAAATCGGCGGTTGATCCCCGGCGCGATCCCGAGCGCGAGCAGCGCCGCCTCGATCGCGATCGTCCCCGAACCGCAGAACGGATCGTGCAGCGGCACATCCCTCGACCAGTCCACTCCCAGCAGCATCGCGGCTGCCAGCGATTCGCGAAGCGGCGCCCTGGCCTGTTCCTGCCGCCAACCGCGGCGATACAGCAGCGCACCCGATGCATCCGCCGAAATGGTCACTTCGTCACGATGCACTCGCACGACGAATCGCTGCACCGACGGCACTCGCAACAGATCCGCTTCCTGCTGCTCGGCGGCTGACGCCTGCCTGATCGCGGTGACACCCGGCACTGCCGCCGCCACCACGCGCTCCAGCCGCTCGGCGATTGCATCGTGGTGATAGAGGCGCGATTTGCGCGAGGTCACCCGGAAATGGACCGCGATGCCGGGCTCGACAATTCCCGACCAATCGAGCCGCGACGCGTGACGCTCCAGCTCGGCGAAGGTGCGGGCCCGGAACGACGCCAGCCGCAGCGTCAACCGGTGAGCGGTGCGCAGGCCGATCAGCGCGTCGGCAAGCCGCGACGCGTCGGCATCGAACTCCACTCCACCGTCCATCTCCGCAAGCTGGCCCAAGCCCAGCGCTGCGAGTTCCGCGCCGAGCAGCGGCTCAAGTCCGGGTGTGGTGGTGGCCAGGCAGCGGAGCAATGGCGGCATAGGAGGGGTAAATTACTCCCGCTTGCAATCACTCGACCCGGAGCAGCCGAGATGTCCGCACCTGTCAGCAGCTTTCTGCGCCATCACTACCGTCACTTCAATTCGGCGGCATTGATCGACGCGGCAGATGACTACATCGCCCACCTCGACAGCGGTGGCAAGATGATGATCACCCTGGCCGGCGCGATGAGCACCGCCGAGCTGGGCCTCTCGCTGGCAGAGATGATCCGGCGCGACAAGGTGCAGATCATCGCCTGCACCGGCGCCAACCTCGAGGAGGACATCTTCAACCTGGTTGCACACGACTTCTACGAGCGAGTGCCCAACTATCGCGACCTCACGCCGGCCGACGAGGCCGACCTGCTGGCGCGGCATATGAACCGGGTCACCGACACCTGCATTCCCGAAATGGAAGCGATGCGTCGGCTGGAGTCGGCGGTGCTGGAAGAGTGGGTGGCAGCCGACCAGGCAGGTGAGCGCTACTTCCCGCACGAGTTCTTCTACCGGGTGCTCAGGAGCGGCAAGCTGGAGCAGCACTACCAGATCGACCCGAAGGACTCGTGGATGCTCGCCGCCTGCGAAAGGAACCTGCCGATCATCGTGCCCGGGTGGGAAGACTCGACACTCGGCAATATGTTCGCCGGCCACTGCATCAGTGGCGACGTGAAGAACGTGCACACCGTGCGCACCGGCATCGAGTATATGATGATGCTGGCCGACTGGTACCAGCAGAACGCCACCGGCACGGGCGTGGGATTCTTCCAGATCGGCGGCGGCATCGCGGGTGACTTCCCGATCTGCGTGGTGCCGATGCTGCACCAGGATCTGCAGCGCGAAGACGTGCCGGTGTGGAGCTACTTCTGCCAGATCAGCGACAGCACCACCAGCTACGGTTCGTACTCGGGTGCGGTGCCCAACGAGAAGATCACCTGGGGCAAGCTGGCCGCCGACACACCCAAGCACATCATCGAAAGCGACGCCAGCATCGTGGCGCCACTGGTATTCGCGCTGGTGATGGGCCAGTGAAAACGTGAGACGTGAGAACGTGAGACGTGAGACGGTTTCGCGTCGCACGTCTCCCCTCAAGGTCCCATATCGATCTTCCAGCGCTGGCCGCGGTCGAGTCGACGCAGGTTGCTGAGCACATCGTAGGCCTGTGCCAGGGTGCCGCGATAGCCGCGGGCTCCGTCGGCCAGCGCGAAGCTGCGGCTGGTGACCGCGTTGAACCCGAACTCGGAACCGGGGGTGAGGTTGCGCACCACCAGGCGCGCCGATGCAGAGTCATCGCCCTCCTGACTCACACCGATGACCACCAGCACTTCTGCTGGCAGGTGGCCGCCGCGCACACTTGCTCCGAGCGTCGGCGGTACCACCTCCCACTGTTCGCCCCGCTCGAGTCGGCCCTTGAGTTCGGCGGCGATCTGTTCGGCGAGCTGCTGCATCCGCGGATCGTCGCCGTCTTCGCTCGCAGCCACCACCATCACGCTCTTGCGTTCGGTACCCGGTGTCGGTCCGATCGACGGCACTCCCGGCGGGGTGGGACGTCCGGCCATAGCCCGTGCCGCCGTGGCAGCGCTGGTGAGTTCCGCGAGCCGACTCCGGACCAGCGAATCCGCCATCGAGAGCTGTTGTTCCAGCGTCACCGTGACTGAGCCTCCGGTTGCCGGCTCGGCAAGCGGTGCTGCCCGGGGCACTCGTTCGGCAGCCACCGGATCGATCCGCTCGAGTTCGTCCCTGAGTGCGGCGGCGATCGCCAGGGAGTCGGCTCGGGTGAGCGGTCGCGACTCCGGCAGCGGTTCCCCCGCTTGGCCGGTGTCGTTGCCGACCAGCACCGGCATCGTGTCGATCGTCGCCGTACCCGGTGCAGCAGGCCCGCGACCGGTCCACCAGATGCCCGCCGCGACCAGCCCGATCGCGCCCAGTGCCGCCAGCGCCAACGGCAGCGAGGAAGCGGCTCTCGGCTGTGGCTGCGTGAAGTCGCCGCTGCCCTCGCGATGTGCGTCGGCTGCCAGGGCGCCGCTGATGCGGTCGAGATCGGCCAGCACCGCGCTGGCGTTTGCCGGACGGTGTTCGGGTGACTTGGCCAGGCAGCTCTCCACCAGGCGTGCCAATGCCGGCGGCACGTCGGAGCGCAGCGTGGACAGCGACACCGGCGTGCGGGTGAGCTGTGCCGTCATCGTGGCGGTGGGGGACGGTGCGGCGAACGGCGATGCGCCGGTCAGCAGTTCGTAGGCCAGCAATCCCGTGGCATAGATGTCGACCCGATGGTCGGCGGCAGGATCGGCGGCGAGCTGCTCGGGTGCCATATACGCCGGGGTGCCGATCGCCACGCCCGACGTGGTGTGGCCCGCAACGCCGGTGAGTGGCAGCGATGCACCCAGCGCCTTGGCCACGCCGAAATCGGTCACCAGGGCGTGCACGCCGTCGGTCAGGATGTTGGCCGGCTTGATGTCGCGATGGATCACGCCGCGCGCGTGCGCGTATGCCAGGGCTTCCACCACGTCGCGCAGCAACTGGATCACCTCGCGAACCGGCAACGGCCCCTTCTCTTCAAGTCGGGTCCTGAGCGAGTCGCCGCTGATGTACGGCATCGTGAACCACAGCAGGGTGCCGGCCTCGCCCGCATTGAGCAGCGGCACGATGTATGGATGGGTGATTCGTGCCGCGAGTTGGACTTCACGGCGAAACCGCTCGCGATTGATGCCGGCAGCGAGTTCGTGCGGCAGCACCTTGATCACCACTTCGCGCCCGAGGGCGTGCTCGCGCGCGACGAAGATGCGCGACATCCCCCCGCCGGGGAGCTCGCGTTCGATCTGGTAGGCTTGGCCGAGGGCCGCAGTCAGGTCCTGCAGGAACTGGTCTGTCACACCTTCACTATGCGGCCACGCCGGCAAAGGTTGCAATCTGAACGAACACCGCCAGGTCCGGTCGCCACTGAACGGGCCCCGTCACACCGTCAATGATGCGCCGGGGCCTGATTTCGGCTGGATGCCTTGCGGCACGCGGGCTAGTCGCGGTAGCCGCGGGCCCGGGCAAGGAGGTTGGAGACCGCGAACACGGCCAGGAAGATTCCCACCGTTGCGACGATGTTGGCGAATTCGGGAGCGGCATTCATCCGGGTGTCCAGGACAGGGTCAGCCGCAAATATACGCCGGACGGCCGGGTGCTGGAACCGGCCCCCGAGCACCGGTCACAACTCCGCCTCCAGCCCCCTGTCGACCACGGCCCAGCAGCAGAGCGCAGCGTAGCTGCCGTGACCGGCCACCAGCTTGCGGCGGCCCGGCGGCTTCATCCTCGGCAGCAGTCGCCGGATCACCCGCTGCACCCCGGCGTCGCCCTCGGGCCAGATGTCGGGGTGCCCGAAGCCGAACAGGGCCAGCATATCGGCGCTCCACCTGCCGAATCCGCGGATTGCCATCACCTCCGCCAGCAGTGCCTCGGCGGGCAGGCCGCCCCAGCGCTGGTGCAGGTCGCCCAGGTGGCGGGTATGGAGGGCCCAGGCGGCGATCGCGCGTCGCTTGGCGCGCGACAATCCGAACTCCGGGGGGTGATCAGCCGGAGTCGACACCGCCCATTGGTACACCTGTTCGACGCTGCCGTGGGCATCAAGCAGGCGGCGCTTGATGCTGGCCGCGGCCGATGTCGACACCAGTTGTGACACCACCGTGCTCATCGCCAGGTCATCGAGTGACCTGGTCTCCAGCGGCTGCATCGGATGGGTCAGCTCGACCAGGCGGCGCAGTTGCGGATGTCGCGCGCTGAGTTCGCGCCTGGCCTGCCGCCAGGGATCGGCGCGCACGGGTCAGAAGGCTACGGTGGAATCGGGCACGCAGGTGGTCACGTTGCCGCTCCTCGTGAACCGTACGGTGTCGCCCTTTGACCACCACTCGGTGCTGCCGGCCTCGTTGGTGTAGCGGATCCCGGACGCGGCCACCACTTGCGGCAATGTGTATGAGATCGATTCGCTGGACAGCACCACTCGTGCGCCGGGACCGTTCCAGTAGGTGGCGCCCCAGGCGCCGCCATCTTCGCAGCGCAGCTTGACGAAGGCAGTCATCGTGTCGGCACCCAGTGTGGGTATCACCGTTTCTGCGGTTGGTGCAGAGGTTGAATCGGCGCTGGTCGTGTCGTCGGCCGCTGCACCCGCATCGGGATCGGCGTCGGGCGCCGAGCAGGCGAAGGTGGCCAGAAGTGTCAACGGGAGAATGGCGCGATTGAGCATCGGGCTGGTCCGGGGTGTCGGGGGTGGGCGGTGCAAGGTAATCTCACCGGTCCGCCTCACTCCACTGTCTTGTGGAATCGGCGCACTGCCAGCGCGATGAACAGCACCGAGAATGCCGCCAGGACCGCTATCGACCGCCACAGGATCTCGATGCCGACGCCCTTCAGCAGGATGCTCCGCAGCACCTCGAGGAACCAGGTGAGCGGCAGCGCCACCGAGATCATCTGGGCAAGCCGGGGCATCGCCTCGATCGGGAACATAAATCCCGACAGCATCAGGTTGGGCAGCAGCACCAGGAAGCCGGCCTGCATCGCCTGGGTCTGGCTGCGCACCAGGGTCGACAGGAACAGGCCGATCGCCAGGTTGGCGCCGATGAAGCCGAGTGCGGAGAAGTAGAGCAGCGCCAGCGAGCCGCGAATCGGCACGTCGAACACCCAGCGACCCAGCAGCAGGATCACGGTCATCTGCACGTATCCCACCAGCACGAACGGCAGCACCTTGCCGACCATCAACGCGGTGCGCGAGATCGGCGTCACCACCAGTTGCTCCAGCGTGCCGCGTTCGCGCTCGCGCACTATTGCCATCGACATCACCACGATCAGGGTCATCGACAGCAGCACGCCGATGATTCCCGGCACGATGTAGGTGGCACTGCGCAGGGTCGGATTGTACAGCGGCCGCACGCTGACCTCGATCGGCACCGTCCGACCACCGGCAGCGGTGATGATCTGCAACGACCGCTGTTGGCCGCCGAGCGCCGCACCGCTCATCGCCGCCTGGGAGGCCAGCGGATCGGCGGCGTCCACGATCACCTGCACGGTTGCGGTGCGACCTCGCTTGAGGTCGCGGGTGAAATCGGGCGGCACGATGATGGCTGCATTGACCCGACCGGACTCGATCCAGCGACGCACCTCGTCGCGCGAGGTGGCGTCGGCGTGGTGGCGGAAGTTGCCGGTGTTGATGATGGTGCGAACCAGCTCGCGCGAGTCCACCGTGCGGGCCTCGTCGTACACCGCCGTCGGCAGGTTGCGCACGTCGGTACGAATCGCGAACCCGAACAGCAGCAACTGGATTGCAGGGACTCCCACCATCATTGCCAGCGTGAAGCGATCGCGCCGCAACTGGTGAAACTCCTTGACCAGCATCGGCCAGATTCCCCAGCCGACAACCCGGTCGAGCAGTCGGCTCACCGGGTCAGCTCCGCGTCACGTTCCTGCAGCAGGATGAACACGTCCTCCACGCTGTCGGCCCCGAACTGTGCCTTGACCTCATCGGGAGTGCCCAGTCCGATCAGTCGCCCCCGCGACAGAAACGCCAAGCGGTCGCAGCGGGTCGCCTCGTCCATATAGTGCGTGGTCACCAGCACCGTCATTCCGGTAGCGGCGAGTTGATGGATCAATTCCCAGAACGAGCGGCGTGCCGCGGGGTCGACGCCTGCGGTCGGCTCGTCGAGAAACACCAGGTCGGGGTGGTGGGCGGTGGCGCAGGCGATGGCCAGTCGCTGTTTCCAGCCGCCCGAAAGCGTGCCGGCAAGCTGGTCGCGGCGCGGCGCCAGCCCGAGCTGGTCGAAAAGTGCGGTCTCGCGGTGCGCACGGGCCTTGCCGCGAAGGCCGTAGATGCCGGCATAGAAGCGGAAGTTTTCCGCCACGGTGAGATCTTCGTAGAGGCCGAATCGTTGCGACATATATCCGATCCGGCGACGCACCATCTCGGGGTCACGCACCGCATCGATGCCCACCACGCGGATCTCCCCCGAGGTGGGCGGCAGCAAACCGGTGAGCATCCGGATCGCGGTGGTCTTGCCGGAGCCGTTGGGACCCAGCAGGCCGAACACCTCGCCTCGTGCAACATCGAGGTCGAGCGAATCCACCGCGACCAGGTCGCCGAAGCGCTTGGTCATCGCGGTGGTGAGGATCGCGGCGTCGTGATTCACGGCGGAATGTCGCGGAGGTTGAGCCGCACGGTCACCGGCAGGCCGGGCTTGAAGCGCTCGCCGGGAGGGTCGATGGCTACCCGCACGCCGAACAGCAGGTCGGCGCGCTCGTCGGGGGTGAGCGCTACCCGGGTCACGTACTCCGCCTGGGGATTGATGGCGACGATCCGCCCCCGACCGGCCAATGATCCGGGCTCGGATACGTCGGCAGCGCGCCGATTGTCCTGTTCCACCGCCCCCCCCGCCCCGGGTGGGTAGATAGTCACCGTGTCGCCAAT
>CBFGRM010000060.1:0-12078 GCA_965651205.1 uncultured bacterium | reverse complement strand
CGTCACCAGGTGCTGGCGACTGCGCGCCGACTGGGGATCCCCGCAGTGGTCACCGGTGCGGTGGCGATGGCCGATCCCGCCGACTGGCAGCGGCAACGGCTGGTGGAGGCGATACATCGGAACGGGACGCTGGAAGGCGAGACGCGAGACGCGAGACAGGAGCTGCGAAGCGTGACACGTGCAACGGCAGACGCCTCACGTCTCACGTCTCGCGTCTCACGTGATTCGTGGCTCCGCCCTGCCGCCGACATCGAACGCCACTTTCCCGACGTTCCCGATGCCTTCGCCGCCGCGGCGGTGATCGCCGAACGCTGCCAGTTCCGGCTCCCCACTGGCGGCACCATCGCACCGCGTGCCACCGACGTGTCCGACGCGATGCAGCGACTGCGCGCACTCGCCTACGAGGGCGCGCTCAGGCAGTACGGCGCCATCGCGCCGATCACCCGCGATCGGCTCGAGCACGAGCTCGGCATCATCGGCATCAAGGGATTCGCCGACTACTTCCTGATCGTGCACGACATCGTGCAGCACGGCCCCACCCACTGCGGTCGCGGTTCCGTCGCCAACTCGATCGTGTCCTACTGCCTCGGCATCACCCACGTCGATCCGCTCGAGGCCGGCCTGCTGTTCGAACGGTTCCTGAATCCGGCCCGCAAGGACCCGCCCGACATCGACCTCGACTTCCCCTGGGACGAACGCGACCAGATCCTCGCGTGGGTGTTCCGTCGTCATCCCCGGCCGCGCGCCGCGATGGTCTGCAACCACAACTGCCTCCGCCTGGCCGGGGCACTGCGCGAAGTGGCCAAGGTGCACGGCAGGCCGGCGTCGGAGATCCGCGAGGTGACGCGCAGGGTGCCCTACTACGGCAGCGGCGAGTCGGCGGTGGAACTGCTCAGCAGTCATCCCAACTTCCGCGGCCTCCGACTGCCGGCCATCTGGCAGGACCTTGCCCTGCAGGCGGAGTCGGTGGTGGGCACGCCGAGGCACCTGTCGCTGCATCCCGGTGGCGTGGTGATCGTGCCGGGCGCACTCACCGACACGGTGCCACTGCAGCCCGCCGCCAAGCAGCTCGACGGTGCGCCGGACATCACCGTGCCGATGATCCAGTTCGAGAAGGACGGCGCCGAAGAGGCGGGACTGGTCAAGATCGACCTGCTCGGCAATCGCTCGCTGGCGGTGATCCGCGACGCCATCGCGATGGTGCGCGACAACACCGGCGTGCAGCTCGACTACACCTCGCGACAGGCCGGCAACGATCCCGCAACGCGCGCCACCTTCCGCAGCGGCAACACCCTGGGCGTGTTCTACACCGAATCACCGGCGTCACGGATACTCAACCTCAAGTCGCAGGCCGACACCACCGAGCTGCTGGTGCTCAACACCTCGATCATCCGTCCCGCGTCCAACAAGTGGATCAACATCTACCTCGAACGGCTGTACGGAAAGCCGTACCAGCCACTGCACCCTTCGCTGGCGGAAACACTGGCGGAAACCTTCGGCGTGATGGTGTTCCAGGAAGACGTGGTCAACGTCGCGCACGCGTTCGCGGGATTCGACTGGGCCCGCGCCGACGGACTGCGCAAGGCGCTGTCGCGCAAGCACCCCGAGCAACACCTTGCGGCGTGCTTCGACGACTTCGTGAAGGGCGCCGCCGCGCTGGGACGCGACCCCGAAAGCATCGCCACCGTGTGGCAGAACATCCTCGCATTCGCGGGCTATTCGTTCTGCAAGGGACACTCCTGCTCGTACATCCAGGTAGCGCAGCAGAGCTGCTACCTGCGCGCCAATCATCCGGCGGAGTTCATCGCCGCGGTGCTCTCCAACGGCGGCGGCTTCTACCGGCCGTTTGCATATGTCGCCGAGGCGATGCGAATGGGAATCACGGTGCTGCCACCCGATGTCAACGACTCCCGCTGGCAGTGCACCGGTCGCGACAGGACCCTGCGGATCGGATTCCAGTTCGTCAACGGACTGCACCGCGACGCGATCGGGGAACTGCTCGCTGAACGGGAGCTCAACGGACCGTATCGATCCCTCGACGAATTGCGCAGCAGGGTCACCCTGCCGCGCGACGACTTGCGGCTGCTCATCAAGGTGGGTGCCTGCGACTCGATCGCGCAGGGACTCAACCGGCCACGGATGCTGTGGCTGGTGGACACGGAATCCCCCGCCCTCCCGCTTCAGCGGGAGCGGCGGGGCCTCCGAGCGGGGGCACGCTCCGACATTGGAAACCCGCAACCATCTTCTGCTGGCGACGGTCAGGCGTCTTCAGCCGCGGAGACCCCGCCGCCCGTGCTAAGCACGAGGGCGGGGGTTACGCCCCCTCTCCGCGATTACACCGCCGAGCGCAAGCGCCAGGATGCCTGGCAACTGCTCGGCTTCTGCACCGACATCCACCCGATGGAGCTCCACGCCGACACGCTCCGCCGCTTCCGGCTGGTGCGGAGCACCGAGCTCCGGCGTCACGTGGGCAAGCGGGTGCTGATGGCGGGGATGTACACCACCGGCAAGCCGGTGCACACCGCCAGGCACGAGCCGATGCAGTTCGCCACCTTTGACGATGGAGCGGGACTGGTGGAGTGCGTGCTGTTTCCCGACGTCTACCGGGAACGCTCGCACGTGCTGTTCGACCAGGGACCGTTCATCTTCCGTGGCGTGGTCGAGGAATCATTCGGGGCGTTCACCGTGACAGTGACCCAGCTCGAGCGGCTGGAACGGATGATCGCGAGGATGAACGCGAACGAGACTAACGCTCGCGGATCGGCAGCAACTCCAGCTCGCCGTCGGTACGGCGGGTGAGCACCACGCTCCACACCTCGCCCGGGCCGAAATCGTGAACCACCGAGGCCTGCTCGACACCGGTGGCGAGCTGAGTGATCCGGACCCGGTAGCTTCCGGGGGCACGCACGACGTAACCCGGGAACTCGCCCGAGAAACCGACCCCGTACGTGAACGGTGACAGCAGCCGGGCAGAGAGTTCACCGGCAGGTTCGCTGGCCGGTGCCAGCCAGGCCTCCAGGGTGGGGGTACCCTGAACGGTGTGGACCACCCGGATCTTGGCCTGATGATCGGTCGGGGCCGATGCGGTGTCGGCGCCGACCAGGATGGTGACCGAAGAACTGTTGGCGGTGCCACCGATGATCGCG
Source organism: uncultured bacterium (assembly GCA_965651205.1). Lineage (GTDB taxonomy): Bacteria > Gemmatimonadota > Gemmatimonadetes > Gemmatimonadales > GWC2-71-9 > Palsa-1233. The sequence goes on along the minus strand of CBFGRM010000060.1, from coordinate 8,932 downwards.
GTGCGGCGACCGCCCTGGGCCACCGTGAAATGGGCCGACGAGAGGGTGTTGCCTCCCTCGCGTCGCGCTTCCAGCCGGTGACTGCCTTCGGGAATCACCCGCGAAATGCGCGTCCCCGTGGCAGGCAGGGTGATCTCCTCGTCGTCGAGCAGCAGGGTGGCCACCGTGCCTGCGGGCAGGGCGTTCATCAGTGCAAGTTGAGCGTCGCCGGGAGGAAGGCCGCCAGTGAGGTCCTCGCTGCCACAGGCGGCGAGGGCAGACAGCAAGGCGATGGTCAACAGACGAGTCATCAATGCACTTTCGTGAGAATACATTACCGAGAGCCGGTCAGCCCCACCCCGGCAGGCACGCCAGAGACCCGGGCCAGGGCGGCCGGGTCACACGGTGCGGCCCCGAATCAGGTGACCCGGCCGCCCTGACAGGGGTCTACAGCTCGTGACGCCCGATGACGCCGCCCTGGTGGAGCGGATCGCCGATGGGGAGTCAGCCGCATTGGCCCAGTTGATGGACCGCTATGCACCCGGACTGATGCGGTACGCGACTCACTACCTGCAATCGGCCGATGACGCCGACGAGGTCCTGCAGGATACCTTCATTCGGGCCGAACGTGCCATCCGGCGCGGAGTCAGGCCCGAACAGACGGCGGCGTGGTTGTTCCGGATCACGGTCAACCGCTGCCGGTCGCGCAAGCGGCAGTTCTGGCGCTTCCTGGGCGGTGAGGCGGGTGATGCGGTGATCGCCAGGACCGCCTCGCGCCAGCGCGACCAGGTCGAGTGGCGCGACGAGATCGGCAGGGCGCTGGCCCAGCTCAGCGCGCAGGCCCGGGAGGCGTTCCTGCTCAAGCACGTCGAGGGGCTGAGCTACGAGGAGATGTCCGAGATCACCGGGGCCGGGATTCCGGCGTTGAAAATGCGGGTTTCCCGGGCCTGCGAACGTTTGCGTGACCTGCTGGAGGATGTCCGATGACCGATGAGCTGCACCCGACCGACCCGCTCCACGCCGCCGTCGATGCCCTGCGCGTCGCCCCGGGGGTGGTGCCTGGTCTGCCGGAACGCGCCGCCAACCGGCGTCGGCGCCGGCAGCGCGTCCGGATCGGTTCGGGAGTGATGGCGTCGGCGCTGCTGATCGCTTCGGCGCTGCTGGCAGGTCGCGGCGGCGACGACGGCAGCATCACCTTCGCACTGGTGGTACCCGAGAGCAGCGGAGTGTCGCTGGTGGGCGACTTCACCGAGTGGCAGACCGACCGGGTACGCCTCCAGCCCGCCGGCGGCGATCGCTGGGAGGTCAAGCTGAAGCTGCCTCCGGGACGCTATCGTTTCGCGTATGTCACCGACGAGGGCGACTGGCACGCCGACGCCAGCGCCCCTCCGGCGCTCGACGACTTCGGCGATCCCACCTCCGTGGTTACGGTGCTCGGCGAATGAAGAGCCGCCTGGCCGCACTCGCCGCCTTGATGCTGGGGGGCATCGTCACGGTGGCGGCCCAGGATGCCAGCTCGCTGGCCGGCCGGTCGAGCAACCAGGCCGCGCTGGCCGGTGTCGACCAGCGGCTTGCCACCCGCTTCCCCGCCTCGGTGGCCCTCCGCTTCGACGCGCTGATCGATTCGGCCACCGCCCTCGGGCTGCCGACCGAACCGCTGGTGCTGCGCGCCCTGGAAGGCGGCGCCAAGGGTGTGCCCGCCGACCGGATCCAGCAGTCGATGTCGCGACTGTTCTCCGCGCTCAACCGGGCCAGCAACGCACTGGGTGCCAACACCGCCAGCGGTGACCTGACCACCGCCGCCGGAGCCCTCCAGACCGGACTGGCACCCAACCGGCTGGTCGAATTGCGTAACTTGAGGAAGGATCGTTCGCTGACGGTTCCGCTGGGTGCCTATCTCGACCTGGTCGCCCGGGGCGCCGTGGCCGAGCGAGCCTGGCTCAAGGTGATCGAGCTGGCGCGCAACAACGCCGATGATCGCGACTACGAACAGCTCGACGCCGCAGGACTGGTAGCCCGACAACCCGAGGATCGCCGTTGATTGCAGCCCGTCGCCTCCTGTTGCTCAGCATCAGCACTCCGATGGTGCTCGCCGCCCAGCAGGCGTCGTTCACCACCGGTGGGGGAGTTGCGCGGGTCGATCAACTCACCAGCGGACCGATCGGCACCCTGGCAGCCGATGCCTCGATAGAGCGCGGCCCGGTTGCATTCCACATCGCCGGCTCGACGATCAACCACCAGAACCTTGGCAACACCAGTCGGCTGCACTCCGGCCTGGAGCTCGGCGCGGCGCGCGACGGCTGGTTCGTGACGGTGGGCCCGGTGTTCGAAATGGCCAGCGGCGTCCGCGATCCCCGCAACGCGGCGTGGAGCGGTGACGCACGACTCGGTCGCGAGATCGGCCGCTTTGCATTCACCATCTCCGCAGCCGAGGGAATCACCCGTCCGAACAACCAGCGCCTCACCTTCGGTCGCCGCGGCGCCGACGTGGGCGTGTCGATCGGTCCGGTCGAGGTGCTGGGCAGCTACCAACTGTTGATCACCCGCGACAGCGTGCTGCGCGACGACGTCTTCTTCGATCCCGGCCAACCGATCACGATGTCCGGCGGCTCGACCTTCCGGTCGCGCACCCGGCACTTCGAGGATTGGTCGCTGGGGCTCGCACTGGCCACCACCGATTTCGATGTGAAGGGCACCCTGGGTTGGCGCAGCGGCAACGACATCGTGTCGCAGGCGTGGTGGCGACTGGAAGCGGCGCTGCCGGTGTCCGAGGCGGCCACGATGGTGTTCGCGACTGCGCGCCAACCGGCCGACCCGGTGCTCGCTCAGCGCGGCTCGCGGGCGATGACGCTGGGACTCCGGCTGGCGATCCCCGATGGCAACGCCCGGATCCGGGCGCCGCTGCGGGTCGAAGTGATGCGCGAATCGGCCGGCCTGGTCCGAGTCGTGTTCGTGCTGCCCGGCGGCGACAGTGCCAGGGTGATGGGCGAAATGACCGGCTGGCGACCGGTGGCGCTGGAGCCACTGGGCCGCGGTCGTTTCGCGGGCTGGTTCCTGGCCCCTGGCGGCACCTACCGGGTCAACGTCTCGCTCGACGACGGTCCCTGGATCGCCCCGCCCGGAATGCCGCGGGTCGAGGACGGTTTCGGCGGGCTGGTGGGGCTGCTTCAACTCTGAGATTGCCGCTGTCCTGAACGTTCGCACCGCGTGCGGCGTACTCCCCTACAATCGTCACCGTAATTTCACCAGACCGGAGCTGATCCGATGTTCGTTGCCGTGCTCGCCGCACTTGCCATTCCGATGCCGCTGCCGCCGATCGTGGCGGTGCCGACGACCGCAGCACCATCCCCGGCCGAAGTGCGCTTCGTGCTTGCCCCGTCGGGCAACGAGGCGCGCTACCGGGTCCGCGAGCAGCTCGCCGGCCTGGATTTCCCCAACGATGCGGTGGGCAGGACCAGCGGAGTCACCGGCGAGATCGTGTTTTCCGACGACGGCCGGGTGATCCCCGAGCGCTCGAGGATCACCATCGACCTGCGCGGGCTGACCAGCGACAAGGATCGGCGCGACGGCTACGTCCAGCGCCGCACCCTGGTGACCGATTCGTTCCCGACTGCCGAGATCACGATCCGGCAGATCAACGGACTCGGCTGGCCGCTGCCCACCAGTGGCGCGCTCCAGTTCACCATCGTGGGCGACCTTACCATCAAGGGAGTGACCCGCAGCACCACTTGGCAGGTGATGGCCAACGCCACGCCGGCCAGCTATCGAGGCACGGCGTCGACCCGCTTCACCTTCGCCGACTTTGCGCTCGACAAGCCGAGGGTGGCGTCGGTGCTCAGCGTGGACGAGACGATCGCACTCGAGCTCGACTTCAACTTTGTCAGGATGGAGTAGCGCGCTACAGGTAGGGCTGAGCCAGCCAGGCGATCCCGTCGCGCACCCGCGCGCCGATCGACCGGCTGGCCAGCTCGCTCCGCGTCAGCCAGTGCGCGTCAGCCGCCTTCTCCTCGATCAGCGCATTGAGTTCCCCGGCGAACGGGCGCGACCAGCACTCCAGCACATACTCGAAATTCAGTCGCAAGGAACGGGGATCCCAGTTGGCCGAGCCGACCAGCGACCAGGTTCCGTCGACCACCATCAGCTTGCTGTGGTCGAAGGGCTCCCGGGCGAGTCCCACCTTGCAGCCACCATCGATCACCTGCTGGAACTGCTTCTGCATTGCCCAGGAAACCAGTCGCAGGTTGCCCTTCTTCGGAACCAGTATCCGGACATCGACGCCGCGAAGTGCCGTCACCCGCAAGGCATCGAGCAACGGTGGCTCCGGCAGGAAGTATGGCGTGACGATCCACACCCGCTCGCGCGCCTCGGAGAGTGCCCCCTGCAGCACCAGCAGCAACGCGTCGTTCGTCTCGTCGGGTCCGGTGGCGATTCCGCGCGCCATCACCTCGCCGGTGGGCTGCAGCTCCGGGTACCACTCCTCGCCGGTCAGTTCCTCCTTGGTGGTGAATCGCCAGTCGAATGCAAACGCCTCGGTGAGCTGGCGGACCACCGGACCGGTGACGCGAAAGTGCACGTCGCGGGTCGGTGAACGCGGGTTGGTCCTCAGCAGGCAGTTGTCGCGCACGTTCATCCCGCCGGTGAAGCCGATCCGGCCGTCCACGACCAGCACCTTGCGGTGATTGCGCAGGTTGAAGTACGGATGCGCGAACGGCACTGGCGACGGCAGGAACTCCGCGGTACGGATGCCGCGGCGGCGCATCTCGCGCACCATCGGTGGGCGGGAGTACCTGGCACCCACTCCGTCGATGAGCACCCGCACCGAGACGCCGCGCTGCACCGCCGCTTCCAGCGCGTCGACGAATGCCGCCGACGCGATGCCGCGGTCGAAGATGTAGGTGGCAAAGCCGATGGTGTGCTCGGCTTGCTCGATCGCCTTGACCATTGCCGGGTAGGCAACGTCACCATCGACCAGCGGCTCCATCCGGTTGCCGCGGGTGAGCGGCTCGGCACTGACCCTGGCGGTGAGCGTGGCAAGCGGCTGCCACACCTCAGGCAGCACCTCGTGCTGGCGTTGAGCGGCGAGATGGCGGGCACGATGCTCCGCGGTGTGGTGCAACCGCTCGGTGCGCATCCGGTCGGCGGTGCGGCGGATGATGTTGATGCCCAGGAAGAAGTACAACAGCGAACCGATCACCGGCGTGAGCCACACCAGCCCGGTCCAGCCGATCGCCGAGCGCACATCGGTCTTGGTCAGGACGATGTGCGACGACACAGCTACTGCCAGCACCACGTGCAGGGCCGCGATCAGGTAGGACCACATCCCTTCAATCTATGCCGTCACGAGGGCCACGACGGTAGATTGCCGGGATGTCGCATCCGTCGTGGCCGTCACGCGAACACCTGGTGGCGCTTGCCGACCGGCTACCGGCCGGAATCCACTTCGGCACCTCCAGTTGGACCTACCCGGGCTGGACCGGGCTGGTCTATGAGTCGGCCTATCCCGCCACCGGCGCCACCGCGAAGATGCTGGGTGAATACGCCCGGTGGCCGCTGTTCAGCACCGTCGGAATCGATTCGTTCTTCTACCGACCCGCATCACCGCGCACCCTGCAATCGTACGCCGAGGTGCTGCCGGAGGGTTTCCCCTGCCTGGCGAAGGTGTGGGAACGGATCACGGCTCGCACCTTCGCCAATCCGCGTGACAAGGCCCGACGGGGACAGCGCAATCCCGACTGGCTCAACGCCGAGTTGTTCCTGAACGAGGTGCTGGGGCCGATGCAGGTGAACTTCGCATCGCACCTGGGGCCGCTGATCTTCGAGTTTCAGGCGATTGCCGCCAGGGAGGGCATCGGTCCGGCGGAGTTTGCCGGTCATCTTGACCGGTTCTTTGCCGGCCTCCCCCGCAACGCGCGCTACGCCGTGGAGATCCGCAACGCGGAGTTCCTCGACGACGCGTACTTCGCCGTGCTGCGCGAGCACGGCGTTGCACACGTGTTCAACTCGTGGAGCAGGATGCCGGCGATCGGCGAACAGCTTCTGCTGCACGACGCGATCACCGCGCCGTTCATCGTTTCGCGGGCGCTACTGCGTCCAGGCCGGACCTACGCACAGGCGGTCGACGCGTTTGCACCGTACGACCACGTGCAGGACGCCAACCCGGCCCTGCGGGATGACATCGCGGCCCTGGCGCGCGCGGCGCTGGAGCTCCGGATCCCGGCCTACCTGTTGGTGAACAATCGCGCCGAGGGGAGTGCGCCGCTCACGATCGCGGCGGTGGCGGAGCGGATCGCGGCATCGCACGGCTGAGGCGATCGCCGCTCAGTCGGCCTGTTCCAGCGCCGCCAGCAGCTCTGCTTCCAGCCCGGCAACCCTGGCCACCTGGACCAGCGTCGCACCGATCTTGTTGTTGGGTGTCGATGCCCCGGCGGTGATGCCGATGACCCTCGGCGTGCCCAGCCAGTTGCGGAGCGTTTCCTGGCTGCGGGTTCGCACCGGCTGATGGGTGATCGTGTCGGCTGCGGTGTCGATCTGATCGGAATCGCTGATGTGATACGTGCGCACACCGGCATCGTGCGTGAGTGCCGCCAGCGCACAGGTGTTCGACGAGTTGTAGCCGCCGATCACGATCATCAGGTCGAGCGGCTCGCGGAGCAGCGCGTGCACTGCGTCCTGCCGTTCCTGGGTTGCGGAGCAGAGGGTGTCAAAGGCGCGGAAGTGATCGGCCAGCCGCTCTGCGCCGTATCGGTTCTCGTAGGCCCGGCGGAAAGCGGCAGCCACCGCCATCGTCTCGCCGGCCAGCATCGTGGTCTGGTTGGCCACGCCGACCCTCACCAGGTCGCGGCTGAAGTCGAATCCCGGCGACACCTTCTTCCGGAAATGCTGCGCCAGCGGCTCCGGATCACCGCCGTTTTCGATGAACTCGGTGAGCATCGCGGTCTCGGCCATATCGAACACCACCAGGTACTTGCCATCGGGATGCCGCTCGACCTGCGAGGCGGTTGCCTTGGTTTCCTCGTGGTGATACTTGCCGTGGATGATCGCCGTGTAGCCGTCCCGGGCGTATCCCTCGACCCGCTTCCACACGTTGAGCACCGAGCCGCAGGTGGTGTCGACCACGATGCAGCCGATGGCGCCGAGCCGGAGGAAGTCGGCCCGGGTGACACCGAAGGCGGGAATCAGCACCACGTCGTCGGGAGTGATCGAACTGAAGTCGAACTCGTCGTCGGCGCCGCGCTCGAGGAAGGTGATACCCATCGCGCGCAGCTTGTCGTTGACGTGCGGGTTGTGGATGATCTCACCCACCAGGAACAGCCGCTTGTCGGGGAACTTGGTGCGCGACTCGTAGGCGTATTCCACCGCGCGATCGACGCCGTAGCAGAAGCCGAACTCCTGCGCCAACCGGAAGGTGAGCGGACCCACCGTGAGCGTGTTGCCACGGGAGCGCAGCGCTTCGATCGCCGCGCTGCCGTAATCCGCCGCCAGCGGCTCGGCGATCACCGACTTGAGGCCGAAGCCGCGACGGAAGTAGTTCGACTCCATTGTCGGAAGATAAGGCGGTCGGCGGATAACGGCCTACGAACAGCCCACCGCGCCGATGCTGACGGCGAGTTCGCGGAAATCACCGCGCACCACCAGCGTGTCGGTGCCCACCGGAGCCCGCAGCCGCAGCTCGAACGCACCCGAAGCCACCTGGCCGGCCGGTTGCAGGTCGACGACACCACTCATCGAACGGAAGCCGACCAGCGTACCCGAATCACTCACCCAGCGCATCGCCGCCACGGCACTGGGCTTGGGCGAGACATCGCGAATCTCGGTGGACACCACGTGGTGCGGGCCGCGGCTCAACGAGTCGGTCTCCAGGATGGTGATCATCAGTCCGGTGTCGTTGTCGATCGCCTCCAGCGTGCCCACCCGGGTTATCGGACACCACGCCAGCGTGCCCGGCAGCACCGCGCGCCCCCGATGACTGCCGCGCCATTCGAGCACCACCAATCCGGCCCGCCGGGACGCCGGGCTGGAGCCCGATCGCAACAGCCACCAGGCGGCCGCGGCCAGCAGCAGGCCCACAACGATCAGGATGAGGACGCGCGAACGACGCAACGGTGCTCCGGCGAAATGGTCAGTCGGCGAGTGAAAGGTCCGCCGACTGGCGGTAGATTGCCACCAGGCACGTCGGATTGGAATGGCTCGCCTGGAATCGGCGGGCCGGCGAGCTCACGAGACCGGGTCGGAGTCCCAGCCGTTGCGGTTGTCGCGGTGCAACCCGTAGGCCCGCAGGCGGCGCCACAGCGTGGTGCGGGAGATTCCCAGTGTCTTGGCCGTTTCGGCCAGGCGCCAACTGTGTGCCTCCAGCGAGCGGACGATGGCATCTTTCTCCCGTTCGGCCAGGGTCGTCGGACCCTCGCGCTTGGGAAGGAAGATCGCCTCTCCGATATCAAGGTGACCGACCCGGAGCGGCGCAACCCGGCCGCCCAGACCGGCCAGCTCGGGCAGCAGGTCGTCCTTCTCGCTGCTGGGATCGAGGCCGGATTCGTGCAACACTTCGCCGGCTGCGGTGTTGTGATAGACGATCCGCCCCTCGGGATCGAAGACGACGACCCCCTCATTGAAGCCATCAAGGAGAGCCTTGGCCAGTGGCGAAAACACCGAGGGCATCGAAGGTGAGGAACTGGTCATAATGGAGACTACGCCGAGCGGCTCCGGGAGGTTTCAGAAGGGGACGGTGACCCTCAGCACCGGGAGCTGGCTGCTGCTGGCCGGATTCGGCTATCTGGCGCTGGGGACGCTGCTTGCCAGCCGACCCGGCGCGGCAGTCACCACCCCGGGATCGACCACCATCCTGATGGTTCTGGCCACGCTGACCGGTGCCGCGGGAGCGGTGGTGCTGCTCCGGACCCCGTCCGCCCCGCCGACCCGTCCGTTCGTGGGACTGGCAGTGGCGGTGGCGTCGATT
>CBFGRM010000059.1:0-12167 GCA_965651205.1 uncultured bacterium | reverse complement strand
GCAGCACGTCTGCCAGCTTCTCGAGTGAATCGGCGCTCAGCAGTTGCCCGACATCCGCCATCTGGCGCCGCATCCTGGGCCAGGACGCCCGCGCAGCCGCGGCTTCGGCATCCAGCCATTCCAGTTGATCGTGTTCATCGGAGCAGCGCGGCTCCGCATCGGCGGCAACTTCGGCCACGAACACCGGGATCATCACCACCGTGTCGACACTGTGTCGATAGAACGACTCGACCCGCGACAGGTTGAACCAGGCCACTGCCTCGAGTCCGGTTTCCTCGCGCAGCTCGCGCACCGCGGCCTGGTGAGGAGTCTCGCCCGGCTCGATGCCGCCGTGCACCGCTTCCCAACTGCCGGGATTGCGGCCACCCGGGGCACGACGCAGCATCAGGAACTGCCTGGACCGGTCGCGCCCCCGGGTCACCAGCACGTCGACCATCGCCACCCTGATGTCGGTCACGACCGCCGCTGCAGGGTCGCTTCGAGTCGCGCGGAGAGGGCCTTCGGCCGGAACGGCTTGGTCAGGAAGTCGGTGGCACCGAGCCTGAGGACCCGCACCTCGTTGTCCTCGTCGCCGCGCGCGGAGAGCACCAGTATCGGCAGGTTGCGTGTCGCTGGTCGCGAGCGCAATTGCTGCAGCACGGTGTAGCCATCGACACTGGGCAAATTGAGATCCAGCAGCACCACGTCGGGGGCGAAGCGATCGACCATCTCCAGCGCCTCGGCGCCGTCGCCGGCCTCGTAAACCAGATAGCCCTCCTGCTCGAGCAGGTCGCGCATCACCCGCCGGAGCGTGGCCTCGTCCTCGACCAGCAGCACGGTTGCCCGAGGCGCGGCGTGCTCACCGCTGTTGCCCTCGTCGATCAGCTCCAGTCCTTCGAGGAGCTGGTCGGGATCGGGCATCGCAACCCGGGTGGCACCGACACCACCTGCAGCAGTGGCCGTGCCGGCATCACCCGCCGCGGCGCCGCGCACACCGCGTCCGGTGTTGGGCACGTCGGTCACCCGGAGCAGTTCGTCGATGGTGGAGTGGCCTTCGAGCACGTGACGCAGGCCGTCCTCGAACAGGGTGCGCATTCCCTCGCTGCGACCGGCAACCGCGATCTGGTCGGCAGTTGCATTGGCGCCGATCAACCGCTCGATCTCCGGCGTCACGACCAGGATCTCGACGATCGAGAACCGGCCGCGATAACCGGTGTGCGAGCACTGATTGCAGCCGGCCCCCCGGAAGAGCTGCACGCCGGCCGGCACATAGGGCTTGGCCCGTGGTGGCAGCGCCGAGAGGTCCTGTGGCACCCGACAGTGAGGGCAGATGCGCCGCATCAGCCGCTGCGCGATCACGCCGCGCAGCGCAGCGCCGATCTTGAACGACTCCAGCCCCATATCTATGAGGCGGGTGACCGTGTTGGGCGCGTCGTTGGTGTGCAGGGTGGACAGCACCAGGTGGCCGGTGAGCGAGGCCTGCACCGCAATCTGGGCGGTCTCGATATCACGGATCTCGCCGATCAGCACCACGTCGGGGTCCTGTCGCAGGATCGAGCGCAACGCGGTTGCAAATGTCAGCCCCTGCTTCTCCGCCACCTGCACCTGGACGATGTTGCGACCCAGCCGGTACTCGACCGGATCCTCCACCGTGACGATGTTGATTCCCTCGCCGAGGATCTCGCGGATGCAGGCGTAGAGAGTGGTGGTCTTGCCCGATCCGGTCGGACCGGTGCAAAGGATCACGCCCTCCTTGTTGCCCAGCAGGTCGCGGATGGTCTCGAGGTCCTCTTCGTGCAGCCCCAGCGCCGGCAGTTCCAGCATCGTCTGCTGGGTGTCCAGAATCCGGATCACCACCTTCTCGCCGTGAGTGGCGGGGAGCGTGGAGATGCGCAGGTCGACCGGCTTGCCGTTGACCGCGACCCGGGCACGACCATCCTGCGGCCTCAGCCGGTCGGCGATGTCCAGCCCGGAAATGATCTTGATGCGCGAGATCAACGGGATGCCGGCCTTGCGCGGAATCGTCATCGCCTGGCGCAGCACGCCGTCGATCCGGTAGCGCACCACAACTGCGGTCTCGCCCGACTCGATGTGGATGTCGCTGGCACGCGAAGTGATTCCGTCGGCGAGCAGCACGTCGACCAGCTTGATGATCGGCCTCGACGTGGCTTCCTGGGCGGCGAGTTCGGCATCTTCCTCGGAGTCGTCATCCTCGACCGACTGGATGTCGAAGTCGTCCATCCCCTCGATGATCTTCGAAACGCCTTCACCCACCGCCACGCCGTACAGTTCGTCGAGCCGCTCCTGGATCCGCGGCAGCGACGCCAGCTCCATCCGCACTTCGCGACCGGTGGCAAACGCCAGCGCCTGCTCCGCACCCACGTCGAACGGATTGGCGGTGGCCACCTTGAGCAGTGCGTCGGTTACCTGCAGCGGCACCACCGCATAGCGGCGTGCCAGCGCCTCCGGCAGCGCGTCCCGCGTGGCGACCGATGCGGAAGACAGGTCGGCAATAGGCAAGCGGCAGCGCACCGACATCGCTTCCAGCAGGTCCGCCTCGGCGACGATCTTGGTGTCCAACAACCGGTCCCAGAGCGAGCCGCCCCGAGGATCGGGCAGCCGCAATGCCTCAAGCTGCTCCTCGGAGATCAGGGGAGCCACCACTGCCAACATCCATTCTTCGCTGAAACTGCTCAAAGCCCGGGCTCCGATGGTCAAGTCGTGTAGCTGCCTCAAGTTACCCGGCAGCAGGGTTCGGGCCAACAGCCCCCTACAAGAGCGGCCACCAGTCGGGCTGCGCGTCGACCGACACCTTGAGGCCGCCGTCTCTGGGGGCCCATCCTGCCTCGATCCGAAGCAACGGTCCCCAGAGGTCTAACCGGAGGCCCAGCACCGGCTGCACACCCTCGGTGTTGTGCCAGGGAGAGCCGGCCAGACTGCCACCTGCCCAGCCCGCAGCCACGAACGGCGTCACCCTCGAGGCAAGCGGTGTCGACCAGAGCGGCGCCGGAATGGCCACCGCAATCGGCCAGGCCACCTCGGCTCGAATCGCACGCGTGCCCGCCAGAGACCGGGGGACGGTTCCAGGCAGCGATCCCGCACCTCCCAGCACCAGACCCCGATCGGCGGGCAGTTGACTGCTGCCGACCCCCGCCGTCAGATCGAGGGTGCCAATGGCCGTGGGCCGCCGAAAGGAGCCGACGGCACGCCACCAACTGCGGTCGCCGCTGGCAGCCTCCAGGTCGACCCGCCAGCCACGTTCGACCCGCGAGCCACTTCCCATCCGCGCCCGGGCCACCAGATTCTCCCTCGAATCGAACTCCGGGTTGGGTCGTCGTTCGCCGGAGAGCGATGTAAAGTGCGAGTCCAGCGGCCGAACCCATTCCAGGCCGATCGACAGGCGCTGCAACCCTGCCCCGTCGCGTTCGACGAATGCCTGGGCCGTACCCAGCCGCAGCCAGTCACCGGCGTCGTCTCCTGCCATCAGCGTCGCCAGCGAGTTGGCCAGACCGCTCCGCCTGGGCCAGTGGTGGACGTCGACCACCTGCGACCCGCCACCAAAACCTACGCGCAACGTGCCGAGATTTCGGCTCAGTCCGAAATGGCCGGTGAGGCCGCCATCGCCCGTGCCCGCTCCGGCGCGCAGCTCGGCCCGGGTGTCGGGCCCCAGCGCCAGTCGCACCCCTGCCCCGACGGTGATCCCCTGAACCCGGTTGACCCGGAGCAGGCTGCTCAACCCCTGGGCAGCCAGCAATCTCAGCGTCGGCATACCGTCCAGCCGACCGGCCGCCATCAGGCGGGCCGCCTCGCCGCGCGCCGCGTCAAGTTCGGCGTCGCTGGCCGGCACCGTCGCCAGGTGTTCCTGCCACGACCTCTGCCAGTTTGCGGTGCCTCCCGGCGCGCGCAGGCCACCGATCGCCACACCACCGAATCGTCCCGGGGGGTGAGTCACTCCCAGTTGGTAGTCGTCGATCGTCCAGTCGGCGCGGATCACCGTGGACAGCGGTAGTGCCAGCCACGGACTGGCCCGGTGGATCGCGATCGACTGCCGCCAGGGAAGCCAGCGCGCCTGGCCGTGCAGTGCGCCCTCCAGTTGCACCGTGATCGACGATACTGTCGGGTCGCGGTATGCCGCGGCTGAAAAGGTGAACCGGAATCTCACCAGCATCGCACGATCGAGATCGAGCAACATCGTCCCGATTACGCCGGCAACATCCGGATCGCGCGGCCGCACCTCCACGGCCACCACCCGGATCACCCCGCTGCTCGAACGGATCTCCACCGTGTCGCCCATCCGGAAGCGGTACCATTCGAGACCGCTGGTCGACAGCGGGTGGGGCACGTCGCGCACCTCGTCGCCCTCGCCGAGCCGGATCGTGGGGCCGAAGTCGTTGGCAACTATTCCCAGGTGATCGCGATGGTATATGATGCCGGTGGGTTGGAACGTGGTGTCGCGCCAGGCGACGATCACCTGCTTGCTCCGACTCGGGGCCTCGCCGTACACTTCGACTTCGAGTTGGTCTGCCTTGATCACCCGTTCGACTGGATCACCGCCGTGATCGATCACCGCCGAGAATCGCAACAACCCCCGAGCCCGAGCCTGGTACCCGGCCAGCACGGTGTCGGCGTCGCGATCGCTCCGCGCCACCGCAGCACGGCGGACGACGTCGATCAGGGAGCCGGGCTGCCATTCCTGGGCGGCGAGCGCAGGGGCGAGGCACGCGAGCGACAAGGCCAGGGTGATCGGGCGAAATTCTCGCATTTCTGCAAGATAGGGCTGCTGACGCTGGCTCCCGCGTGTCTGCTCGGCTGTGCCGCTCAGCAGTTCGGTCCCGCCAGCGGACCGAACAGGGCCTCGTTGCTGGCAGCGATGCCCGCCCTTCCGACCAGCCGGATCCTGGTTGCAGATCGTTCCGGACTGTCGCCGTCGGACACGATCGTCGCCTTTGCAGCGGCGCAAGGACGCACCGTGGTGCTGCGTCACACACCGCCGGACAACGCCGTCTACGTGGTACTGCAGATGCCGGCTGACTCCGGTGCCAGCGGCAGCGACAGCACGGTTGTGACACTCAGCGCCACACCGGGACGCTACGGGTTGATGCTCGCGGCGGAACCGGACCTGCCTTCCGGCAGCGTGCTCACTTTCAGCTATGCGATCCACTTCCTGCAACCGACGGGAGTGCCGGGTGGATCGTACCCGTCGGTTTCGCTCTACGCCAACTGGCTGGGACTCGGCCGCGTGCAGGACGACAGCACCTTCCGTTTCCTGCCACACACCAGGCCGGGAGGCGACCTGATCCGCGCCACCATCTCCGAGCCGGGCCTGTACCTGCTGGCCGCACCAGTGACGCCACCGTGACGACGTCGGAGCTGCTCGACGCGTGTCGCGGCGCACAGCGCGCCGGTCACAGCCGCTATCCGCTCACGCGTGCCGTGGTCCTGGATGGCGACACGCCGGTGTCGGCATTTGCCAAGTTGCACCGCGGCCAATACGGCTTCCTGTTCGAATCACTGGAGGGTGGCGAGCGCTGGGCACGCTACACCATACTCGGCACGGCACCGCGTGCGGTCTATCGCTACGACGGCCGGCGCGTGTCACGCCTCGACAGCGACAATTCCTGGCAGGTCGTCGACGCCGACATCGCCCCGCTCGAACACCTGTCCCGGCTGATGCGACACACCAGCGCGGCGACGCTGCCCGACCTGCCGCGCTTCACCGGCGGAGCAGTGGGCTTCTGGGGCTACGATGTGGTGCGAAGCATCGAGCATCTGCCCGACGCACCCGACGACGATCGCGACTTGCCGGATGCAATCGCGATGGAGGTCGACACCCTGCTGGTGCTCGACCACCTGTTCCACAGGGCGGTGGTGATTGCCAACGTCGACCTGGGTGGTGAGCCCGACGATGAAACGCTGCGCGCGCGGATCAATGACGCGCGCGCCCTCGCGGCCGATTGGCTGTCGCGCCTGGAGTCACCGACGACACTGGCACCGCTGTCGCAACCGGCACAGCTCCCGCTGCTTGCGCGCAGCAGTCGTTTCCCGGATCGGGAGTTCCAGGACGGTGTCACCCGGATCCAGGAATACATCGCCGCCGGCGACGCGTTCCAGGTGGTGCTGTCGCGCCGGATCGACGTGGCTGGACAGAGCGATCCGTATCTCACCTATCGCTGGCTCCGCGCCCAGAATCCGGCGCCCTACTGCTACTACCTGCACGCCGGCGACATCACGCTGGTCGGCGCCTCGCCGGAGGTGCTGGTACGGGTGGAGGACGGCACCGTGACGGTGCGACCGATCGCCGGCACGCGCCCGCGCGGTGCCACGCCAGAACACGACCTCGCCCTCGAGGCGGAACTGCGCGCCGACCCCAAGGAACTCGCCGAGCACACGATGCTGCTCGACCTCGGCAGGAACGATGTCGGCCGGGTTGCCGAGTGGGGCAGCGTGGAGGTGGCGGCGCGGATGGTGATCGAACGCTACTCGCAGGTGATGCACATAGTCAGCGAAGTGCGCGGCAAGTTGCGCGAAGGACTCGATGCGCTCGACGCACTCGCCGCGGCGTTCCCTGCCGGCACGGTGAGCGGCGCACCCAAGGTGCGCGCGATGGAGATCATCGACGAGCTCGAGCCGACCAGGCGGGGCCCCTACGCCGGTGCGGTTGGCTACGTCGGATACGGTGCAGCCACGCTCGACACCGCGATCGCCATCCGGACCGTGGTGTTCGCCAACGGCAGGGCCTCGGTGCAGGCCGGTGCCGGGGTGGTGGCCGATTCGGTGCCCGAAATGGAGTGGCGCGAGACCGAGGCCAAGGCGGCCGCAGTGTTGCGCGCCCTGGCACTGGCGCGCAGCAACTGAGCGTCAGCGACCGAAGCGATAGCGGTAGCCGGCGTCATCCAGCGCTTGCAGCACCAGCCGGACCGGCAAACCCATCACGCCGAAGAAGTCGCCCTCGATCCGCTCGACCAGCGCTGCACCCCAGCCCTGGATGCCGTAACCGCCCGCCTTGTCGAGCGGTTCACCGGTGGCGGCGTAGTCGCGGAGCCACTGCCGCTCCGCCGGCCTGAACGTCACGGCGGTCCGGTCGTGGTGGACGTGTTCGACGCCGTCCGCTATCAGGCAGATGGCGGAAATGACGTGATGGGTGCGTCCCTGCAACCTCAGCAGCATCTCCATCGCGTGGTCGGCGTCGGTCGGCTTCTCGAGGATGTCGTCGTCGAGCACCACGATGGTGTCGGCACCGAGCACGAGTCGGCCTGGCACGGCGCGGGCCTTGTCGCGCGCCAGGCGACGGGCATAGGCGTCGGGGAATTCGCGCGGCAGCGGCACTTCCTGCACGTCGGCGGGCTGGACGATGATCGGCAGGTGCAGCATCTCCAGCAACTGACGGCGCCGCGGCGACGCCGATGCCAGCACGATGGTCGGAATCGTCACGCTGCGTCCCGTTCCAGGATCAGCGTCACCGGACCATCGTTGACCAGCGACACCTTCATATCGGCCCCGAACTCCCCGCTGGCCACTCTCGCACCGCGTGAACGCAGGTTGGCGAGGAACGACTCATACAGGGGGATCGCCTCCTCGGGCCGGGCCGCGCCGATGAACGAAGGCCGCCTCCCCCTGGTCGTGTCGCCGTACAGCGTGAACTGCGACACCACCAGCAGCGAGCCACCCACCGCGGCGAGGTCGAGATTCAGCTTGCCCTCACTGTCGCCGAACAACCGGAGGCCCAGCACCTTGTCGGCCATCCACTCCGCCTGGGCCACGGTGTCGCCGGGTGCAAAACCGACCAGCAACAGGTAGCCGCGGTCGATCCGACCGATGACCCTGCCGTCCACCGCAACCGACGCCTCGCCAACCCGTTGCAGCACCACCCGCATTGATTTCTCCCCTGGCTCCGGATTGCGGAATAAGTTATCAGGTAGGGCTTTGATCCGTTGTTGACTGTGGCAACGGACCTTCCCGGCTCACCCTCAGGAGGTCCATATGCTCCACAGATTGCTGCCGCTGCTGCTCCCCGCACTGCTGCCCGCCCAGATTCACCTGACCACCAGCACTGCGCTGGTGGAGCACGCCGGCCACGCCCAGGACGAGCTGTCCGAAGACCGGACGACACTGCGCCCCGGTACCAGCCGGGAGTACCGGCTCGACCTGGGAGCCGATCGCGGCATCTGGCGAGCGATGCTGTCGTTCAGCACCGCCCGGCCCGACCTGGTGGTGGTGGGAGGTGGCACCGGTATCAGCACCAGCGACGTACTGGCACTCACCCGGCTCGGCGTGGCCGTGGGCCCCCGCATTCTCGGCGGACCTGATGGCGCCGAACTGCACCTGATGCTCGGGGCGACGATCAACCGCTGGACTTTCGAGCAACTGCTCGATCCCGACCGCAGTCGTTACGGTGCCTCGCTAGCGGCCGAAGGAGCGCTGCCGTTGAGCGGTTCGATCCGCGGCGTGCTGCGACTCGAGGGCGGCATCGGCAGCGGGGTGTTCACGACGGAGGACCTTCCGGAGGGATACCGGGCCAGGGGCGCACGATACGTCGCGCTGGGTGTCGGGCTTCGCTGGCAGCGCTGAGTGACTATCGTTCGGGTCTTCCAGACCCGGAGACGATCGATGCGTTGGAGTTTGTTGCTGCTGGTGCTGGCCGCGCTGGCACAGCCGATGGCCGCCCAGCAGGACAGCCCGACCTGGGCGGCGGCGGTGCGTGCCCTGGAGAGGTATGCGGCCGCCGACTCGACTGTCGGTGCGGCGCTGGTGATGGTGCGTGACGGCGAGATCGTGGCGGAACACTACCACGGTTTCGCCGATCGCGAGCGCG
This sequence comes from uncultured bacterium, assembly GCA_965651205.1. Classification (GTDB taxonomy): domain Bacteria; phylum Gemmatimonadota; class Gemmatimonadetes; order Gemmatimonadales; family GWC2-71-9; genus Palsa-1233. Next base: position 3,376 of record CBFGRM010000059.1, on the reverse strand, counting down.
GCGTGCGTGCCGATCGCAACACCATCTGGCACTGGGGTTCGATCACCAAGACGTTCACTGCAGTCGGCGTGATGCAGCAGGCGGAACTGGGCAGGATCGAGCTCGACCAGCCGGCAACCGACCTGGTGCCCGAAATGAGGCGGATCCACAACCCGTTCGGGCCGATGTCGGATGTGACCGTGCGGATGCTGCTGTCGCACAGCAGCGGCCTGCAGGCCGGCACCTGGCCGTGGACCCGCGGCCAGTCGTGGGAACCGTTCGAACCCACCGAGTGGAACCAGTTGGTGGCGATGATGCCGTATATGCGCCTGGCATTCGCGCCAGACACGCGGTTCAGCTACTCCAACCCCGCGATCGTCTACCTGGCTCGGATGATCGAGCAGGTTTCCGGCGATCCCTGGCAGGGATACGTGTACAAGCAGTTCTTCCTGCCGCTCGACTTCGAGGCGTCCTACTTCGGCGAGACACCGCAACCGTTCGCGGCCCATCGCTCGCACAATTATGCCCGCACCGACAGCGGCGTGGTCGATCGCGGCGCCGACTTCAACCCAGGCATCACCATCCCCAACGGCGGCCTCAACGCACCAGCCAGCGACCTCGCCCGCTGGCTCGGCTTCCTGATGGGCTCGAGCGATCCGGCGGTGCAGGCGCGCTACGACGCAATCCTGCCCCGCACAGTGCTGGAGGGGATGTGGCAGCCGCGCCACCGGGTAGATGACGAAGAGGAAATGGGACTGTCGTTCTTCATCCGGCGTGGCGAGGATCGGCGACTGATCGGCCATACCGGCACCCAGGCGAACTTCCGGTCGTTCTTCTGGGTCGATCCCGACCGACGGACCGGGATCTTCGGGGTGGTGAACACCAGCAGCAACGTCGACACACGGCGGTCGACCGAGGGATTCAACGAGCTGATGCGGGTTGCGAGGGCGGCACTGTAGGGAAGGGAGAAGGGAGAAGGGAGAGGGGCACCTTCTCCCTTCTCCCTTCTCCCTTCTCCCTTCATTCCACCGTCACGCTCTTGGCCAGGTTGCGCGGTTGGTCGACGTTGCAACCGCGCCGTACCGCGACGTAATACGAGAACAGTTGCAGCGGAATGATGGTCAGGATCGGGGTCAGCAGATCCAGGGTTTCGGGAACCACGAAGGTCGCCTCGGCGAGCTTGCTGATCTCCTCGTCGCCGGGGTTGGTGATCGCGATCACCCTGCCACCGCGGGCGCGCACCTCCTGCACGTTGGAAACGATCTTGGCGTGCACCGCGTCACGCGGCGCGACGACCACCACCGGCATATTCTCGTCGATCAGCGCGATCGGGCCGTGCTTCATCTCCGCCGCCGGGTAGCCCTCGGCGTGGACGTAGGATATTTCCTTGAGCTTGAGCGCACCCTCGAGCGCGGTCGGGAAGTTGACGCCGCGACCGAGGTACAGCGCGTTGCTCGCGTCGGCGAACTGGTCGGCAAGCTCCCGCACCTCGTCGGCGCGTTCGAGAATCTCGCGCACCTGTGACGGCAACCTGGCCAGGGCCGACACGTAGCGGCGGCCCTCCAGCAACGACATCTGCTTGAGGCGCGCGAAGCGCAGCGTCACCATCGCCAGCGCCACCACCTGCGAGGTGAACGCCTTGGTGCTCGCCACGCCGATCTCGGGGCCACAACGCAGATAGAGGCCGCCGTCGACTTCACGCGAGATGGTCGAGCCCACGACATTCACCAGGCCGATGGTCCGGGCGCCCCGCTGCTTGGCCTCCATCAGTGCGGCGAGGGTGTCGGCGGTTTCGCCGGACTGCGAAATCGCGATCACCAGCGTGTCATCGTCGATGATCGGGTTGCGGTAGCGGAACTCCGAGGCGTACTCCACCTCGGTGGGGATCCGTGCCAGCTCCTCCAGCATATACTTGCCGATCAGTCCCGAGTGCCACGACGTGCCGCAGGCGGTGATGATGATCCTGCGGACCCGCATCGCCTCCTCGTCGGAGAGCTTGAGGCCGTACACGCGCACGTTGCCGGTCTCTTCCAGCAGGTGGCCGCGCATCGTGTTCTCGATGCTCTCCGGCTGCTCGAAGATCTCCTTGAGCATAAAGTGCTCGAAGCCGCCGCGCTCGATCGTCTCGAGGTCCCACTCGATCTGGTTGATCGGCTTGTCGACCCGACGCGAGCGCAGGGTGCGCACGCGGTACCCGTCGCGGTTGAGCACCGCCATCTCGCCGTTGTCGAGGTAGATCACCGAGCGGGTGTGCTCCAGGATTGCCGACTGGTCCGATGCCACGAGGAATTCACCGTCGCCGATGCCAAGAATGATCGGTGAACCGTTGCGCGCGGCGACCAGCGTGTCGGGCTCGTCCATCGAGATGACCGCGATGCCGTAGGCACCATCCACGTCGCGCAGCGCCGCGGCAACCGCTTCCTCGAGGTTGCCGTCGTACAACGCCCCGATCAGGTGGGCCAGCACCTCGGTGTCGGTCTCCGACGTGAAGACGTGTCCCCGTGCGATCAGCGCCTTGCGCAGGTCGCCGGCGTTCTCGATGATGCCGTTGTGGATCAGTGCGATCCGACCAGACTGATCGACGTGCGGATGCGCGTTGGGTGTGGTGGGTGCACCGTGGGTGGCCCACCGGGTGTGGCCGATGCCCAGCGTGCCGGCGGGACCCTGGCCGTCGAGTTCGTCGGCCAGCACGCCAAGCTTGCCGGCGGCCTTGCGCACGGCGAGACCGTCGCCGTTGACCACCGCGATCCCGGCGGAGTCATAGCCGCGATACTCCATCCGCTTGAGGCCTTCCATCAGGATCGCTGTGGCCTGACGCGGTCCCACGTATCCCACGATGCCGCACATCTGCTGCCTGCTTTCTTCAGTTCACGTTCAGCCGGGCTGTCGCGCCCGGCCGTCAAGCCCTGCGGGCCGCCTCCACCAGCGCGGTGGCTTCCGCCTCGGTGGGTGCCTCGGCGATCAGCCGGATCACCGGCTCAGTCCCCGAAGGGCGCACGTGCAGCCAGCGATCGGCCCAACCCAGCCTGAGCCCGTCGCGGCTGTCGGCTTCCGCATCGGGGAAGCTGGTCCGGAGCGCCAGATAGGTGGCGTCCAGGTCGGCTCCCCGGGGAACCTTGGCCTTGACGATCGAGTATCGCGGTGCCGAGGCGACCAGTTCCGACAGCGGCACGGCCGCTCCGACCAAGCATTGCAATATGAGGGCCGCGGCCAGCGGGGCGTCGCGACCGACGTGCAAGGCCGGCAGAATCACCCCGCCATTGCCCTCGCCACCGATCACCGCTGCCTCGTTCACGATGGTCCGGGCGACATTCGCCTCACCCACCGGGGCTCGCACGAACCGGGCTCCGGCCGCCCGGGCGGCATCCTCCACCACCAGCGAGGTGGAGAGATTGGC
>CBFGRM010000058.1:0-12327 GCA_965651205.1 uncultured bacterium | reverse complement strand
TGTTGTAGTCATCGCTGCCGAAGTCGAGGAAGCGGTCCATCATTCCGGTGGTGGCAGCAGCGGATATGCCCACGGCTCCCACCGAGAAAATCGCCAGCAGGATCGAACGCTTCCAACCGGTGGCCCCCACGAACAGCAGCGTACAGGCAGCAGCGACCAGGCCCAGCATTGCGCCACGAGATCCGGTGACCGCCAGCGACACGATCAGCAGCACGGCGATGCCGGTCCAGAGGATACGCCGCCCGATGTTGCCCACCGAGAGCCACAGCGCCAGCGGCACCGTGGTGGCGACGATTGCGCCGTAGTCGTTGGGGTCCAGTGACAGCGAGATGTCGGCGCGCTGCAGGTCGGCGCGGAGCGTGTTGAGCGGCACCAGCTCGCCGTTCATCTCGACCAGCCGGTTGGGGTCCCATTCGAGCAGGATCTTGGCGGCGATCACGGCAAGGCAGATCACGTACATCGTCACCGCGAGCCTGAGCGTGCGGCGATCGCGCAGGAAGAACAGGCACGCGAAGAACAGCACGAAGGCGATGACGTACCGGTCGGTCAGGTATTCGATCGAGCCCTGGATCCAGATGCCCAGTGGTGCGGTGACGACGGCCAACGCTCCCAGCAGGGTGACCAGTCGCATCGGCACCGAACTTTGCCAGGCGGCGGCCCAGCCGGCCGGGGGAATCGCCACCGCCAGCAGCACCATAAACAGCAGCAGCAGGATCATCGGCAGCTTGGGGATCGCCATCACCGGGAAGATTTCCGGCAGGCGGGCCACCGCCCATCCCAGATAGATGCCGAGCAGCGGTGCCACGAACTTTTCGGCAGGCGAGGCCTTCGACAGCGAGAACGCCACCGCCCTGGCGCGTCGACCGGTTTCCGCAGTGGCCTCGCGGACCATTTCGGCCACCGAGCCGTGACTGTGCTGCTTGCCGGACACCGCGCTCACGACACCCCCGCCGAGTCGTGGCCACGCTCCGCCAGGTTGTTCACCACCACCTTGAGCTTGCCGGCAGCGGTGAGCGGGATGTCGTCCACCTGTTCGACCCTCACTTCCAGGCTGCCACCGGCGACCGCACTCACCTCGCGGCCCAGCCGGGCAGCGTCGGCGTCGCTCCAGCCGGGCGCGATCATCCGCACCGTCACGTGGCTCGGTTCGTCCTGCACGACCTGGTAGCGTTGCACCGCCGGGAACTCCTTGAGGATATGCGGGAAGAACTCTCCCGGAAGCTGCTGGCCGTCGGGCGTGGTGAGCACATCGAGTCTGCGACCAGTGATGCGCGCCAGCCTGGGAAGGCCGCGACCGCAGGCACACTTGCCGCTGGCCGCCACGGCACGATCACCGTTGCGATAGCGGATGAACGGCATTCCGGTGTTGGTGAGGTCGGTGATCACCACGTCGCCTTCCTGGCCCTCGGCAACCGCCTGGTCGTGCTCGTCGAGCAACTCCACGATCAGGTGCTCCGCGGTGATGTGCAGGCCGTCGTGTTCAGGGCACTCTGCGGCGATCAGCATCACCTCGCGTGAACCGTAGGTCTCGAACACCGGTGCGTCAAACACCCGCTCGATCACCTCACGCTGGAAGTCGTGCAGCTTTTCCGCCCCGACCACGATCGAGTTCGGGCTGAAGGGACGGATCCGGCGTGATTCCAGCATTCGTGCGAAGGTGTACAGGGCGCCGGTGTAGGCGACGATCGCTTGCGGCCTGGTTCGCGCCAGCGAGGCGGCGAACCGGTCGACTTCCGATTCCGCCAGTGCGAAGCAGCTCTCGGTGGTGCGACCATAGAGCGCGTCGTACAGCTTCAGCTTGCTCTTCTTCCAGTCGGCGGTGGCATCGGGAGGAACTCCCCAGAGATACCACTGCCGCGTGCCGGGAGCGGCTCCGGCCCAGCCGTAACCGCGGTGCCAGGCGGCCATCCGCCGCTCGTTGCTGTCGAGGTCGAGGTCGAAGTGCAGCGGCACGCCACTCGACCCGCCGGTGGACTTGGAGATCAACCGTGTGTCCGGTGCGGTCGAGCGCATTGCCATCCGGTGCTCACGAATGGTGTCGCGATCAATCACCGGCCAGCGCTGCAGGTCGGCGAGCGACACCACATCGGACGGGTCAAGGTCGAGTTCACGCCAGGTGTCGCGGTACCAGGGCGAGTGGGCTGCAGCGTGAGCGAGCAACGCCTGCAGACGACGCAGCCGTTCGGCTGCCAGTTGCTCGTCGCTCCACCACTGCGACCGCTCCAACTCGCGCCAGTAGCGGAAGCTGGGACGACGCCTGATGCCACCTTCGTAGGTGCGGATCGCCGCTCGCCTGAGGCGGGTGGTGATGCTCACGCTGCCACCCGCGTTCCGGTGCGGCGATCGAGCAGCGACTGGTAAGCATCTTCGTACGCCCGGGCGGTGCGGACGATGTTGAAGTCGGTCACCACCCGCTGTCGCCCGGCTGCCCCCATCGCACGTGCACGGGCAGGGTTCTGCAGCAGGTCCACCATCGCATCGGCGAATGTCGCCGGATTCCCCACCGGCACCAGCAGGCCCGTCTCACCGGGACGGACCACCTCGCGATTGCCACCCACATCGGTGGCGACCACCGGCAGCGCTGCGGCCATCGCCTCCAGCAAGGTGATCGCAATCCCCTCGCTGAGCGACGACAACACGAACAGGTCGGACTGACTCAGGTATCCGGCGACATCTTCCTGCATACCGTGGAAGGTGACGACGTCACCGAGGTCCAGATCGGCGGCCAACTGCCGCACCAGGTCACCCATCGGGCCGTCGCCGACGATGTCGAGCGTGAAACCCGGAATCCGGTCGGCGACGATCCGGGCAGCGCGGAGCAGCGTTGGCTGGTCCTTGATGCGATTGAGTCTTGCCACGTGGACTGCCCGTGGCGGCCGCCCGGTGCTGCCGATGTCGGCCAGCGCAATGCCGTCGACGGCGATGCCGTTGTGAATCACCCGGAGCTTGTGCTGCGGCACCCTGTCGATCCGGCGGGCCACTTCCGCCGCATCGGCCGACACCGCCACGACCAGGTCGGAGAAGCGACCGGCGAGCTGTTCCGCCCAACGACGGGCCCGAGTGGGGAAGTTGTTGCGACCGTGCTTGGTGTGAATCAACGCCGGGGTCCCGGCCAGCAGTCTTGCCGCGGCGCCGTGCTGATGCGGTGCGGGATTGTGGGTATGGAGAACCCGCACGTCGTGATGGCGAAGCCGGGCGGCGAGTCGGCGCACCAGCGGCAGCCCGGTCAGTCCCGGTGTGCCGATCACTTCGACCGGGACATCGAGTGCCCTGATCCGGTCGGCAACCGGCCCGTCTTCGTGCAGCGTGAGCACCACCGGCTGGAAGCGCCTGCGGTCGATGTGCTCGACCAGCGACAGGATGACCATCTCCTGGCCGCCGACACCAAGGGTCGACACCAGGTGGGCCACGGTGACAGGAGACATTGCCTCGGCCGGTGGTGTGATCAGTCCAGCAGGACGGAAGGCACGGTGTCGATTGCGGCCCGCTTCTCGGGGTACTTGGCCGTCACGTCGGGGCTGGACATCGAAAACTCCTCAAACACCACGGGTTGCAGGCGATAGCGGGCTGGAAAATCGCAAGTTGCAGGCCAGCCAACCAGGCCTCAGCCCTTGGCCAGCAGTCCGGCGTACAACCGGGCGTGATCGGCCGCAAATCGCTCCGCGGGGTATACCGCCCGGGCCTGTGCCAGGGCCGCTTGCCGGAGCCGCTGGCGACCCTCCGGATCGCCGAGGAGGCTGGCAATCCGTTCGCCGCCGGTGGCGTGGTCGCCGCTGGGGAAAAGCACTCCAGTCCGGCCGTCCTCAATGATCTCGGGGATTCCGCCCACCGCGGCCGCCACCACCGGAGCCCCGCTGGCCATCGCCTGGACCACCACCAGGCCGAATGCCTCCACCCGGGGGGCGTGTACCACCAGATCCGCAGCGGCGAACAGCCGTTCCGGATCGGAACGCTGCCCCAGGAAGGTCACGCTGGCACCGAGGAGCTGCTCGCCCAGGGCGTGCAGGGTGGCTTGGCGCTCCGGGGTGCCGGTGCCCATTATCGCCAGACGGAAGGGGCAGCGGGGAGCCAGTTCGCGGGCGGCAGACACGGCGGCGAGCGCCACATCGAGGCCCTTCTCCTCACCGAAATGGCCGGCCGACACCAGCAGCAGTTCCTCGGGCTGCAGCCCCAATTCGGCCCGGATCGCCTCGCGGTCATCGCTCCGAGGGCAGAACCGGTCCAGGTCGATGCCCAGCGGGATGGTCAGCACCTTGTGGCGATTGACCAGATTCTCCGCCAGAAAATGGTTCCGTCGTTCATTGCTGGCGGTGAGCACGGCGTGGACCAACGGCAGCGACACCGCGTTCCGGACCCGGTTTGAAACGCCGGCCGACTCGAAACCCAGCGAACGATGGAAAGTCATCAGCACTCGTAGCGATGGCGCAACAATCCGTAGCAGGGATGCAACAAATTGAGATGAAGCGTCGTGGGCGTGAACCACCTGGATCTGCCAGGTGCGGCAAATATCCCGCAATCCGAGGATCTGCCGCATCGATGGTCTTCCGGGCACATCGAGGTGTTTGGTGGCGACGAAGTCGCCCAGCCAGGGTGTCACTTCGTCGGCCGAGCCACGCAGGGTGACCAGGAATGGCAATAGATTGTGGGAACGTCCGGCCCTGGCCAGCGTGACGATCGCATCGCGTCGGCCACCGCGGGCAAAGGAAATGGTCATATGGAGGACCCGGATCGGATCAGTTGGCAGATCGTGGTCGATCCCGGTATGCATTCTGCTCAAGGATTCTCTCCGCGTGACGCGGGTAACCTTCATCACACCACAAATTCTGGGCGGTCTCGAATGGTCGAGTTTCTCAATCGGCAACGGACACTGCTGGGTGCAGCCTATCCGATCCTCGCGATGGTGGTTGTGCACCGGCTGGTCGAGGTCATCATCTCGGTGACGCCGCTCCGTCTGGATGACGTCACTTGGCGGTTCGGTGCCACTGGCCTGCTGATCGGTGCGGCGCCCACCCTGGCGCTCGCCACCGGGTTGATCCTGATCGTTGCTGCCCTGCTTGATCATCGCATCGGAGCCCGTTGGGTGGGGATCCTGGCGATGGTGTTCGCGGTACTGGTCGGCGTGTCGGTGCTGTCGTTCGGCCTGGATGCCCTTCAGGTCCGCCGGATGATCCGCGAGGACGCCAAGCCCGGTTTCGACGACGCTTCGCTCAAGTCGCTGATGATCGCGGTGCTCTTCGTGCCCACCCTGCTGTGGACTGGCTGGAAAGGTATCCAGTTCGCCAAGGGTGCCAGCGAGCGACGCGACGAAGAAGGCCCCCCGCTGGTGGTCTAGTCGACCTCGGCTTCGCGCAGGATCCTGGCCGGCACGCCTCCTACGGTGGCGCCGGCCGGGACGTCCTTGACTACAACTGCGTTGGCACCCACCCGGGCCCCGTCGCCGATGGTGACGGGGCCCACGATCTTGGCACCCGCACCGATGAACACCCGGTCCCCGATCACCGGCGTGAGTCCCTTCTCGGCACCGATGGTGACCTGGTGCTCGATGTAGACGTGTGACCCGGCGCGCACCGCACCATTGATCACCACGCCCTGGCTGTGAATCAGCACGAATCCCGGACCGAAGGTGGCACCGCGTCCGATGATGCACTGTCCGAAGAACGCATTGAGCTTGTTGAATACCATCGTGAGCGGTGCCAGCCGATGGCGATGCGACCACGCCATTGCCCGGTAGCACGCCATTGCGAAGGTGCCGTCGGTCAACAGCGTCTTGAGCAGGGTGCGGCCCCTCACATCACCGTAACACCACTGGGCCTTGGCTCGCAGATCGGTGATGAAGTTCACGTGGATCGCTCCGCAACACGGTCGAGTAGTCCGGCGAGCTGGGCCGACTGTTCACGGCGCCGGAAGCTGTCGCGAATTTCGTCGCGGTTCGGCGCAACCGCCAGCGGCTTGCCTGCCAGTCGGTCCGTCAGCCAGGCAGCGATCTGGCCCGGTCGTTCGGGTGTCACCCACCCGTCTGGTTCGATACTGCGGACTATGCTGGCAGTCTCGCCCTCGGGAACCACGGCAAGCATCGGCCGGTCGACCGCAAGGTACTCGAACAGCTTGGCCGGAGCGACCCGCTCCGCCCCCGGCACGTTGGCAAGCAACAGCAGCAATGCGTCGGCCGACTTCATCGTGGCGATCGCGACCGGGTGTGGCAGATAGTCGGGCAGCGTGAGGCGAACACCGGTGTCACGCAGTTGGCCGAGCAGTTTCGCCTGTTCCGGCGTCTTGCGACCGAGGAACACCAGCTCGAGCCGGGCTGCCAGGTCGGGTCGTGATTCGGCGAGCTGGCGCACCGCACTCACCACCGGTTCGACATCGGTGAGATTCCACAGTGTGCCGGCATACACCAGCCGGAATCGGTCGCCTTCGCGCCGCAATTCGCCGGGCAGGTCCGCAGTCTGGGCCAGGTCGGAGGGATCCCAGCCGTTGTAGATGCACTCCAGGATCGGCAACGCTCCTGCCTGCGCGGCCCGTTCGCCGATGCGTGCGGTGCTCGCCCTGGTAGTGGCGACAACCGCTGCCGCTCGCCGCAGCACCCTGCGCTGCATCCCGCGCTGCACCCGCCACGACAGCGGGTCGCGCGGGGCGTTCTCCCAGTACGCACTGCTCAGATCCCACTCGTCGCGATAGTCGGCGACAAACGGCAATCCGGTGCGACGCTGCAGCGATGCGCCGAGCACCAGGTTGGAGTAGCTCGGTGCGGTGGCGATGATGGCGTGATGCGGAGTGTCTCGCAATGCCCTGAGTGCAGCTCGCCGAGCGGCTGGCAACCAGAGCACTTGCGGATCCGGCTGCAGAGCGATGGAGGCAGCACGGCGCGCCACATTCTTGAGGCGGCCGGCAATTCCTGTCCGCTTGGCACCAGCACTGCCTGCAGTCGCCAGCTTGGCCGCGTAACCCGGCTCCAGGGTGCGCGCCTTGATGGTCACCAGGTCGGCGGGCAGTTCATCCAGCAGCGACTGATCCAGCAACGGCACCGATGGGTTCTCCGCCTGCAGCACGGTGACATCCCAGCCGAACTCGGGGAGATAGCGCGCGAACTTGGCGGGGCGCTGCACTCCGGCGCCGCCGACGGGGGGAAAGTGGTACGACACCAGCAGGACTCGTCGGCGCATCACGCTGCCACTTCCGCCGGCAGCCACGCATCGAGCGTGACGAACTCGACGCCCCGCTCGCGCCAGGCGGCAAACGAGTCGACCGCCGCCGCTGCAAATGGCCAGGCATCGTGCAACAGCACGATCTCGCCCGGACTCGGCGGGTTGTGCGCTGCCCAGTGTCGCAGTTCGCCTGCATCGCTCATCCGGTAGTCGCGCGGATCTGCCGACCACAGCACGATGCGCTGGTGCCGCTGCCACAGTCGGGCGCACTTGGCCACGGTCAGTGCACCCTTGGGCGGCCTGAAGCGGTCGTGCTGCCGACCGGTGATGCCGGCAAGCAGCGCGATGGTGCGCTCGGTTTCTTCCAGCAGTCGACCGGCGGGCGTGCTGTCCGGCTCGGAGTGGCTCCACGAGTGGTGCCCGATCGCGTGTCCCTCGCCGAATGCTCGTGCCACCAGCTCGGGGTGTCGCTCGGCCTCGCGTCCGATCACGAAGAACGTGGCACGAATGCCGGTCGCGGCCAGTGCGTCGAGCAGCCGCGGCGTGTGCTCGGGGTGGGGGCCGTCGTCGAAGGTGAGCGCAACCCGATTGGCCGTGCCGGGACCACGCACGAGGAACCGCCGCCTTGGCAGGACGGCGGTCATCGTGCCGCGAAGAAGTTGTCTGAGGGCACCCATCAGGCGGCCGTGTCAGAGCTGCGGCAGGACGCGCTCGACGTCGTCGGCCAGCGGCCCGGCCAGCTCCATCGCGAGTTGGTCGGCAGCGGCAATATCGTCCGCCACCACCGGCACCACGATCCGCACCAGCGCCTCCTCGGTGCGTCCCAGCAGTGCGGCATCCCGGAGCAGCTCGTACTTGACGTAGTACTCGTTCTGGGCCACTCGGCCGCGACCCTGGTACCAGTAGTACACGATGGCGCGACGGTCCTGGTTCACCAGTTCGTAGCGGTTCAGTGCGATGGTGCCGTGCACGGCGCTTTCGGCGTGAACCACCGAGCGACCGACGGGGTCCCATCCGGCACCCGGGAGGCAGTTGCGCGGCGAGTGAATCGTCTTGCCCTGCCGCTGCTCGTCGTAGTAGCCGACGTAGATGGAGAACTCCGCGCCATCCTCGGTGATGTAGTTGCGGCGGATGTAGTCGGTGAAACCGGCAACCTTGGCCTCGGCCTCCGGGACCGGCTGGTCCTCGCCCACCACTCCCATCACCGTGTCGGCAACCGTATGCAGGTCGCCGGCCAGCGGCGTGGTGCCGGCGCGACGCGAAACCAGCGATGCGTTGAGCCCGAAGCCCACCAGCAACAACACGCCGGGAATCCAGCGCTGCCAACTAAGCACGGGTGGTCCTCCAGCGGATGACGCGACGTTCAATGGCGCGAACGATCATCGCCAGGCCGGCCAGCAGCACCAGCGCGAGGACGAACAGCGCCCAGCCCTCGCTCTTGTGCATAAAGCCCTGGCCCAGGTCGGGCGAGACGAAATACATCAGGAATGCGGTCAGGAAGATGCGCACCGCGTTGACCGCGATGGCAACCGGAATCGCCAGCAGCAACACGGCGATACGACCCGGGATGCTGCTCAGCCACATCCCGCCGATCAGCACGCCCAGCGCGATCAGTGCGGTGAGCGAGCGCAGGCCGCTGCAGGCCTCCGCCACGAACAGGCGCTGGCCGGGGATGTCGATCACGTTGCCGCTGAGTCGCACCGGGATGTCGCGCCACTCGATCAGCGCCGTGCCGAGCTGTGACGCCTGGAACTGGAGCGGCACCGCCATCGAGTTGGTGATGGTGGCGGGCAGCGGAATCGACAGCAACAACAGCGTGACGGGCAGCCACCAATGGAACACCTGGCGCACTCCCCATACGAACACCACGATGCCCACCAGGGTGAGCCAGATCGAGAATCGCTGGGTGAAGAACTCCGCTGCCAGGCCACCCAGGGCTCGCAGCAGCATTGCCGCGAACAGGATCGCACTGCCTAGTGCAACGTTGGGGCGCGCGTCGCTGCGGAGACCGGCCTGCCAGGCCAGCCACAGCGAAACCGGGAACAGCAGCAAGCCGTGACCGGCGTCGGGGTCATCCCACCACTGGGTGGTGAGTCCCTGAATCGGACCGGCGAACACCGCGATGAACGCCGCCACCGCCAGCACGATCGGCGCGACCCGCGCCAGTGTCCAGGGTTCGCCGAACACCTCCCGCCAGGGCCGGACAAGGTTCGACTCCGCGGCGACCGTCGGTGCTACCATCCGCCCTTCCGGAACAGCATCACCGGGATGGTCTTGAGCATTATCTTGAGGTCTTCCCACGCACTGCGGCGCGAGATGTACTCGAGGTCGTGCGCCACCTTGCGCTTGACGTCTTCCACGCTGGTGTCGTACTGCAGGTGAACCTGGGCGTGACCGGTGATCCCCGGCGGCACCTTCTGGCGCAGCGGATAGTGCGGAATCTGGTCGCGCAGTTCGGCAAAGAGCTGCGGCCGCTCGGGCCTGGGCCCGACGATGTTCATCTCGCCGCGGAGCACGTTGAGCAACTGGGGCAACTCGTCCAGCCGGCAACTGCGCAGGAAACGACCGACGGCAGTCACGCGCTGGTCGTTGGCCGATGCCCACACCGCCCTGCCTGCCTGCTCCGCGTCCACCGTCATCGTGCGGAACTTGTAGATCGTGAACGGCTTGCCACCCAGGTCCTGGACCCGGCGCGAATCCTCGCGACTGCCACGGGGTGCCCGCGAGTCGAGTCCGATCCGCGTCTGGGTGTAGAACACCGGGCCGCGCGAGGTGAGCTTGATCATTGCCGCGATGATCAGCCAGAACGGCAGCGTCAACACCAGCGCGATCAGTGCCACCACGACGTTGAGGACACGGACCGCGCGACCGCCGCGAGCAGCGCTTACGTAGACCACGTCCGCCGTTGCGCGGGCGCGATCCACGGCCTCGAGTCTGGTGGGGGTCTGGTCATCGGATTTGGCCATCGAAATCATTGCCGCTCTGGGCTCCTAGAAGACACGCGTGAACAGCCAGGCCAACGAAAGCGCGCTGCTAGCGGCGGCGATGATCGGCAACCTGCCGGAACGCTTCTGGCCGACGTGAATCTCGTCGCCGGCCTGCAGGTTGAGCTGGTCGAGCGAATACGCTCCCCGGAGCGCCTCGGTGAAGGCGGTGCGATCGACAATCACCCGGTCGCCCCGGCGGATCTCGCTCTTGTCGAGCTCCTGATTGCGGGTGGGTCCGCCACCCGCCGTCATAATCACATCCGTGAGCAGGGCACTGGCGGGAACCACGAAGAACCCCTCGCGTGATACGCCACCAAACATTGCAATCCGGATCTGCGCCTCGGCCCGCACCAGCGGGTCGCGCACGAAGCGACGCATCTGGGTCCGGAGATAGTCCTCGACCTCCGAGCGGAGCAGGTTGCCAACCGGAATGTCGCCGGCACCCGGCGGGGTGATGGTCCTGTCGGTGGTTACCGGAAAATTCCCCGAGAGATCGGGATACCCGAACACCGCCAAGGTGATTACGTCCCCGGGCCGAAGGTCGCCCTCGGTCAGCCGCCGCCTGATCACCGCCGCCTCGGCCTCCTTCTGGGCCTTGAGCGCCGGCGAATAGCCCTGAGAGGCCAGCACCGACTCGATGTCCCGGAGCGTCGCCTCCAGTTCGGCCCGAGTGACCTGGGCTCGTTGCGAGGAGGAGAGCCGGGCAAATATGGTGTCCGGGGCAGTGATGTCCTGGGCGGTCACCCCAGCGGGCAGCAGCCCCAGGAACAGGCCGGTAAGGGCAATCTTGGCAAGGCGCAACGGATCAATCCCCTGTAATGAAAGCAAGAACTCGCGCGGTGTCCGGGCAGCTCAGGAGCAAGCCCCGTGCACCGACCCCCGACTGTGGCAACTGTCGGGCCAATCTGTTGCACCGACGCAAGATAGCCGTGGCCCAACGCAGCAGCCCGCCATCGGCCGCGTCGTCCGACAGCCACATCCTGCTGCGCAGGTGCCACAATCGTTGACTGGCCGCCACAGCCATCTGGTTGTCCTGGGGTCGGTGGGGCCGCCAATCTGTTCCGGCAGATGGTTTGCATAGTACCAGCAGGATGTGATCCGGGTCAAACCGGGCGACGAGTCCGGCTTGAACGGCCCAATGTGTTGTCGGGCAACAAGTTACGATGTTGGCGTCGGCCGGCCTGACCAGACAAGTCAGCCGGTGGACCGCTGCCGACCAGTAACACTATCGTTGCGTCGCTGCATCAGTATCGCCTCAGTTGGCTCAGAATCGGGAACCGATGAACAGAACGCGTGAAGCAAACGGTGCGGGCGCCGAGTCCCGGGGCTTGGTCCTTGTGGCCAACGACCACGAGTGGACCGCCCGCTCGGTAGAGACAATTCTGGTGGCGTCGGGCTATGACGTGGTGCGCACCTTCACCGGGGCCGAGACGCTGGCGATCGCGGCTCGTCGGTTGCCCGAGGTATTCATCCTCGACCACCAGCTCCCCGACATAAGTGGGCTGGAGGTCTGTGCCGAGTTGCGGTCGGATCCCCGGTTCGGGCCATCCACCCCGGTGGTGATCACCACTGCGGGACCCTCGGGCCGCAGCCAGCGGATGGCAGCCCACGAGGCGGGGGCCTGGGAGTTCTACGGTCAGCCGCTCGACGGCGAGGCACTGCTCCACAAGGTGCGGGTTTTTGCCGATGCCCGACGCGAAGTGTTGCGGGTGGCACGCGAGGGCCTGATCGATCCGATGACCGGCCTGTACAACCGACTGGGATTGATCCGGCGCACCGGCGAGCTGGTCGCGGAGGCCCGACGCACCGGAGGAGCGGTGGCGTGTGTGGCAGTGGCAACCTGTCCGAACGCGGACGCAGAGCTGGACCGCCAGGTGATCGATGCGGTGCAACAGGTGTCGCGCGCCGCCGACGCGCGCGGCCAGCTCGCCAGCGGCACATTCGCAGTGGTGGTCGGTGGTGATCCGGTGGCCGGCGACCTGGTCGCCGCCCGGTTGCGCCGGGCGATCGGCGAGAACAACCCGTTCCGGATCGTGGTCACTTCATCCGACGCCGGCTCGCTGCTCACGCTGGAAGGCGACACGCTGATCGACCGCGCGGCGATGGAACTGGCCGCAGCCTGAACAAAGGGAGAAGGGAGAAGGGAGAAGGGAGAGGTGCCCTTGCGAGGACACCTCCTCTCCCTTCTCCCTTCT
>CBFGRM010000057.1:0-12712 GCA_965651205.1 uncultured bacterium | reverse complement strand
TCGAGGCCGGCGGGCCCTGGGACAACACCACCGACTCGGCGATGTTCACCTGGCCCTGGGAAACCGACCGCCGCGGAGGCAGCACGCCGGAACGGCCCTTCGGCGAACACGACGCCTGTATCGGCGGCTGGAACGTCGAGGGCGAACCGTTCACCACAGCCCCCGGCACCACGTTCAACTGGTGGCGGGCCCGGATGGTGGGCGGCCGTACCAATCACTGGGGCCGCATCTCGCTCCGGTTCGGTCCCCACGATTTCAAGGGCAAGACCCGCGATGGTCTCGGCGAGGACTGGCCGATCGGCTACGACGACATCAAGCCGTACTACGACGAAGTCGACGACCTGATCGGCATCTTCGGCAGCAACGAGGGACTGTACAACCATCCCGACGGCCACTTCCTGCCCCCGCCGGAGCCGCGCTGCTGGGAGAAGGTGGTCAAGCGCGCCGCCGACAAGCATCAGGTCACCTGCATTCCGTCCCGGCTCTCGATCATCACCCGGCCGCACAATGGCCGACCGGCGTGTCACTACTGCGGCCAGTGCAATCGCGGTTGCGCCGTCAACGCGAACTTCTCCAGCACCAACGTGCTGCTGGAGCCCGCGGCCCGCACCGGCCGCCTCACGATGATCACCAACGCGATGGCGCGCGAGGTGACCGTGGGTCGCGATGGATTGGCCACCGGCGTGGTCTACATCGACAAGACCACAGGAATCGAGGAGCGGGTCGACGCCAAGGTGGTGGTGCTCGCTGCCAGTGCCTGCGAAAGCGCCCGGATCCTGCTCAACAGCAAGTCGTCGCAGTTCCCGCAGGGCCTGGCCAATTCCAGCGGCGTTGTCGGCAGGTACATCACCGACTCCACCGGCACCGATGTGGGCGGCTTCATCCCGGCGCTGGTCGACCAGCCCCGCCACAACTGCGATGGTGTGGGCGGAGCGCACCTCTATATGCCGTGGTGGCTCGACAACGCCAAGCTGGACTTCCCGCGCGGTTACCACATCGAGATCTGGGGCGGAATGGGGATGCCCGGCTACGGCTTTATGGGCGGCATCCAGCGTTACGGCCAGGGCGGCGGCTACGGTGCCTCGCTCAAGAATGAGTACCGCAAGTACTGGGGAACCACGATCGGATTCTCGGGTCGCGGCGAAATGATCCCCAACGAGAAGTCGTACTGCGAGATCGATCCCCGGGTGGTCGATCGCTGGGGAATCCCGGTGCTGAGATTCCATTGGGAATGGAGCGACCACGAGTACAACCAGGTTCGTCATATGCAGCAGACCTTCCGTACCCTGCTGGCCGAGATGGGCGCCGAGGTGCGCAGTTCGATGCCGACCCGCGAACAGGGCTACGGCATCGCCAACGGTGGCGCGATCATTCACGAACTCGGCTGCATCCGGATGGGTGACAATCCCTCGACCTCGGCGCTCAACCCGAACTGTCAGGCCTGGGATTGCAAGAATCTCTTCGTCGCCGATGGTGGACCATTCGTGAGCCAGGCCGACAAGAACCCGACCTGGACGATTCTGGCACTGTCGATGCGGACGTCGCGATTCATCACCGCCGAACGGAACGGGGGCAGACTATGACAGACCCTCAGGAAACGGGCACTCCAACCCCGGCCGCCGGCACTCCAACCGCGGCCGCCGGCACTCCAACCGCGGCCCACCGGGCCGCGGACTCCCCGGCCCCCGGCACTCCAACCGCCGCCGCCGGCACTCCAACCGCGGCCCACCGGGCCGCGGACTCCCCGGCCCACCAAGCCGCGCACCTCGGCATCACCCGACGCGAACTGATCGCAGCGATGACGGCCGCCGCAGTGCTGCGGCCCACCGACGCCCAGGCCAGCGAGGCAATGAAGATTTCCCGTCGGCGCGGTGCCAGTGCCGATCCACAGATCTACACGCCGCACGAATGGCAAACGGTCCGGATGCTGGTGGACTACATCTTCCCGCGCGACGAGCGCTCGGGTTCCGCCACCGACGCGATGGTGCCGGAGTTTATGGACACGATGCTGGTGCTCGAGCCGGGAATGCGCACCGCACATCGCGGCGGCCTGGCCTGGCTCGACACCGAGTGCCGCGAGCGATTTGGCGCCAATTTCACGGCTTGCACCGACCAGCAGCGGCGCGCAGTGCTCGACGACATCGCCTGGCCCGAGCGCGCGCCGGAGTCGTTGTCGCACGGCGTGCAGTGGTTCAACTCG
The DNA here is from genome assembly GCA_965651205.1 of uncultured bacterium. Taxonomy (GTDB): domain Bacteria; phylum Gemmatimonadota; class Gemmatimonadetes; order Gemmatimonadales; family GWC2-71-9; genus Palsa-1233. The sequence goes on along the minus strand of CBFGRM010000057.1, from coordinate 10,512 downwards.
TTCCGCGATCTCGCCGCCACGGGGTTCTGGACCTCCGAGATCGGCGTCGCCGACATCGGTTACCAGGGCAACACGCCGGTGATGGAGTGGAACGGCTGCCCGCCGGAGAACCTGCGCAGATTGGGGTTCTAGCCCCGCCCCGCCCGAGCTTCGCGCGAGGGCGGGGAGGACTCACAATTCAGGACTCAATGCATATGACTTCAGATCCTTCCCGCCTCAACGTCGGCTTCGTCGGTTCAGGCTTCAACACCCAGTTCCACATCCAGTCGTGGCAGCAGGTTCGTGACGGCGACGTCGGCGGCGTGTGGAGTCCCAATCACAAGAACGCCGCCAATGCCGCCAAGTTGTCGCGCCGTCTCGGCACTGGCGAGGCCAAGGCGTACAAGTCGATCACCGATATGGTGGCCGACCCGGATATCCACGCGATCTGGCTGTGCGGTCCCAACCACGCCCGGATCGACAACGTCGAGGAAATCTGCGATGCTGTCAGCCGCGGCAAGGGCGAGCTGAAGGGTCTCGCCTGCGAAAAGCCGCTGGCGCGCAACGTCGCCGAGGCCAAGCAGGTGCGCTCGATGGTGAGCAAGGCGGGGATTCCCACCGGCTACCTGGAGAATCAGCTCTTCTCGCCTGGTATCGTGCGCGGCCGCGAACTGATCTGGGGTCGTGGTGCCAAGGCCAGTGGGCGACCCTATCTCGCGCGTGCCGCTGAGGAACATTCGGGGCCGCACGCCGCGTGGTTCTGGCAGGGCGACAAGCAGGGCGGCGGCGTGCTCAACGATATGATGTGTCACTCGATCGAAGTCGTGCGCTTCCTGCTCACCGAACCCGGCGCACCGCGCAGCTCGCTCACTCCGGTGTCGGTCAATGGCCGGATCGCCTCGCTCAAGTGGAGCAGGCCGGAGTACGCCCGGCAGTTGCAGCAGCGCTACGGCAAGGCAGTCGACTACCGCAAGCGGCCCAGCGAGGATTTCGCATCGGTCACCGTGCGCTACCGCACCCCCGAGGGGCACGAGGTGATCGGCGAGGCCAGCACGAGCTGGAGCTTCGTCGGCGCCGGCCTCCGCCTGTCGGGCGAACTGCTCGGGCCCGAGTACTCGATGAACTGGAACACCCTCAACAGCGAGCTGAACTGCTTCTTCTCGCGCGAAGTGCAGGGCGCTGCCGGTGAAGACCTGGTCGAGAAGCAGAACGCCGAGATGGGCCTGATGCCGGTGGTGCCGGACGAGGCCAGCGCCTATGGCTATGCCGCAGAGAATCGGCACTTCTGCCGGGTGTTCCTCGGCAAGGAAGAGCCGCTGCTCACCTTCGACGACGGTGTCGAGGTGATGGAGATGCTGATGAGTGCCTATATGAGTGCCGAGCAGGAGAAGACGCTCAGCTTCCCGCCGCGCGGCCTCACCAGATTCGTGCCTGAGGTGGCACAAGGGACCTGGCAGCCGACCGGAGGCTGACGGGATGACCTCTGCCACCGCTGCTGTCTCGTTCGAGGATCATCGACCCGCTCTCATCGGGCACTGTTACCGAATGCTGGGTTCGGTCGTCGATGCCGAGGACGCGGTGCAGGAGACGATGCTCAGGGCCTGGCGGAATCGCGAGTCGTTTCGCGAGGAATCGTCGCTCGGCACCTGGCTGTACCGGATCGCCACCAATGTCTGTCTGGACACGCTGTCGAGTGCGGAGCGACGTCGGGTGCGACCGATCGATGCCACACCCGCTCCTGCCGTGGTGAGCAGCCAGATGGAATTGCCGCAGCAGCCGCGCGAGAACTGGGTGGAGCCCATCCCCGACTCGATGGTGCTGCCGGCCACTCCGGACACCGATCCCGCCGAGTACGCCATCCTGCGCGAGAGCGTCAGACTGGCCTTCGTGGCAGCGCTGCAGTACCTGCCTCCCAGGCAGCGGGCGGCGTTGCTGCTGACCCAGGTCCTGGGCTGGTCGGCCGCCGCTGCGGCAGCAACGCTGGAAATGTCGGTGCCGGCGATCAACAGCGCGCTGCAGCGCGCCCGTGCCACGCTCGCGGCCAGGAACCCTGTCGTGGTACCGACGACGCTGTCGGACCAACAGCGGCAACTGCTGGCGCGCTACCTGGAGGCGTTCGAGGCCTACGACGTCGAGGCACTTGCCCGGCTGCTGCACGAGGAGGCAACGCTGTCGATGCCGCCGTTCGATCTGTGGCTCCAGGGGCACGCCGCGATTGCCGAATGGTTCCTCGGTCACGGCGCAGGATGTCGCGGCTCGATTCTGGTGCCGGTCACGGCCTGCGGCGGCACCCCGGCCTTTGCGCAATACCGGGATCAGGGACGCACGGCGTGGGCGCTGATCCTGCTGGAGATCGACCAGTCGAGCATCACCTCGATGACATCGTACCTGGACGTTGAGACGCTCTTTCCGCGCTTCGGTCTCCCGCTGGTCCATACCGCGTAACGTACTGTATCACAACGACTTGCCCAGCCCCCGAAATTCGACCGATGAATTCCGGGGGCTGGGTCGTCCAATAGGTACACAGCCGGCGGGAAATGGTCCCGCCGCTTCATCTCAGCGCCGGAGAGGCACCCGTGTCAGAGTCCGCACCAGCACCCACCATCACCCGGGCCGCTAGCAGCGTCCAGAAGCCACGCAAGCTGTTCGTCAATATCCCGGTGACCGACCTGCAGCGTTCGATCAGGTTCTTCGAGGCGCTCGGCTTCGCCTTCAATCCGCAGTTCACCGACGCCACCGCCACCTGTATGCTGGTGGGCGAAGATGCCTACGTGATGCTGCTGACGAGTGCCAGGTTCCAGGAATTCGCCAAGCGTCCGCTCGGCCACCCCATCGATGCCAGCTTCGCGATCACGGTCGGCAGTCGCAGGGAGGCGGACGCGATGGTAGCGGACGCGATCACCGCCGGTGGTGCCAAGGGAAACGAACCCGAGGATCACGGCTTTATGTATCAGACCAGCTTCCGCGATCCCGATGGCTACACCTGGGAACCGTTCTGGATGGACCCAGAAGCAGTGGGCTGATTCCGCCAGATACTATCACTGATCAATCTTCATTCCGGAGCAGAACAATGTCCGACGAATCCCGCACCGTACGGCTGCACCGAGTGCTGAAGGCACCACCCGAGCGAGTCTACCGCGCCTTCACCGATCCCGACGCGGTCTGCCGCTGGATTCCGCCCTACGGCTTCCTCGGCAAGATCCACGAGGCCGACATCCGGGAGGGTGGCAGCGTGCATATGTCGTTCACCAATTTCGGCACCGGCAGCAGTCACTCCTTCCGGGCTCGCTATCTGGAACTCTCCGAGAACACTAGGATCCGCTACACCGACCAGTTCGACGATCCGTCGATGCAGGACCTGATGGAGGTCGAGATCACCTTCGCTGCAGTGCCGGCAGGGACCGAACTCAGGGTGGTCCAGCGGAACCTTCCGCCGCAGATCCCGGTTTCGTTCTGCTACCTCGGCTGGCAGGAATCGCTGGCGCAACTGGCGCATCTGGTCGAACCGGAGATCCCCGACCAGTAAGGCGTGAGCCGTGAGACCTGAGGTGTGACGTGCAAGCGGGCGGGATCGCCGCATCCCGGACAGGATATACTATACAGCACGGCGCAACCCCTCACTCCTCAGGACTCATCGCTCCTATGCCAATCATCCGCTCCCAGGTCGACGACGTTCCGCACGAGATGACGTCGACAACGTTCGAGATCAACGGCTACCGCATCATCCGCAATCTCGGCGTGGTGCGGGGAGTCGTGGTCCGGTCGCGCAGCATCATCGGCACCACCTTCGCCGGGTTGCAGACCGTGCTGGGCGGCAACATTTCCGCCTTCACCAACCTCGCGGAGAAGGCCAGGCAGCAGGCATTCGACACGATGCTGCACCACGCCCACGAGGCCGGAGCCAACGCGGTGATCGGGGTGCGCTACGACGCCAATGAGATGATGCGGGGCGTCACCGAGGTACTGTGCTATGGCACCGCAGTGGTGGTGGAGACGGATCCGGATAGCTGAGGGCTGTCGACTCACCGTGGACATCAGTGCGATCGATGCGGTCCGGGGCTTGCACAATAGTCGGCCAATCTTGCCGAGATGCAGCGAAAGTCCGGTTTGGTCCGGCGCTTCTGTTGAGGCATCACCACAGACCGGAGCCGGCCACTATGACCCTGCTGGCGACCTGACTTGTCGGCCTGGCCGCTGCGAGGTGCTCGTTCCACTCGCCATCCTTCTCACTTTTCTGCTATGAACCGATTCCCATTGCTGGTGCTGGCCCTGGGCCTGGTCGGCGCTCCGCTGGCTGCCCAGCAGCCTGCCCTGATCCCCAAGCCCCGTGAGGTGCAGGTCGGCGCCGGCAGCTTCACGCTTGCCGACACGATCACCATCGCACTGGCACTCGATACGCCGCGCCTGGGCGAGATCGGCGGCGTGCTGCGCGCGGTGCTCGGCGAAGTCGGAGTCGCCTCCCGGATGACCATTGCCGACTCGGCGCCCGGAGGTGTGGTGCTCCGCAGCCGCGGACCACTCGACGACGAGTCGTACCGACTGACGATCGACAGCAGCGGGATCATCATCGAGGCACCGTCCGACATCGGCGTGCTCTGGGGAGTGCAGACGCTCCGGCAACTGGTGCTCGCCAGCAACGACCGCACCATACCCGCCTACACCATCAACGACTGGCCCGAGTATCGTTGGCGCGGCGCGATGCTGGATGTCGGCCGCCACCTCTTTCCGGTCGAGTACATCCTCGCACACCTCGAGTGGATGTCGCGCTACAAGCTCAACGTATTCCACTGGCACCTGACCGAAGACCAGGGATGGCGGATCGCCATCGATGCCCTGCCGCGACTCACCTCGGTGGGTGCCTGGCGCGACGATCCCGCCGCCTTGGCACTGAATCACGACGCGATGCCCACCCGCGACGGTCGCTACGGCGGCTTCTACTCCAAGGCAGATGTGCGCCGGGTGGTCGAACGCGCCCGGATACTGGGCATCACGGTGGTGCCCGAGATCGAAATTCCCGGTCACTCGCGCGCCGCCATCGCGGCGTACCCGCACCTGGGCTGCACCGGCGAGGTCTTGCCGGTACCGAGCACGTGGGGAGTGTTCACCGACGTACTGTGCCCCACCGAGGCGACCTTCGAATTCCTCGAAACGGTGCTCGCCGAGGTGCTGGAACTTTTCCCGTCGCGCTTCATCCACATTGGCGGCGACGAAGTCCCGCCTGCCAGATGGCGCGAGTGCGACCAGTGTCAGGAGATCATCGCTCGCGAACGCCTTGGCGACGAACACGGACTGCAGAGCTGGATGCTGGAGCGAGTCGGTGGCTGGCTGGCGGAGCGCGGCCGACGGATGATCGGCTGGGACGAGATCCTCGACGGCGGCTTGCCGGCTGATGCCGTGGTGCAGGCCTGGCAGGGGAGCGACCGGATCACGGCCGCGATAGCAGCCGGTGCGGATGTCATCGCATCCCCGAACGAGTTCGTGTATCTCAACACGCCACAGGATCGGCTGCCACTGGACCGGGTGCTCCAGTTCGATCCCGGTGCATTCGTCGGCCCCGGGGAAGGCCGCCTGCTCGGCGCGGAGGCGCCGCTCTGGACCGAGCACGTCACCTCGGCGCCCAACGCCGAACTGATGTGGTGGCCGCGACTGCTGGCGTTCGCCGACATCGTGTGGCTGGGATCATCGGCGCCCCCGGACTTCGCGCGAAGGGCCGCTGTCGCCACTGCGACAATGCAGCGAGCGGGAGTGGCAATCGGTCCGACGGACGCAGCGCTCTTCAATCTGGGGTTCGCTTTCGATTCCCGAGCGGCACGGCTCCGGGTCCGCTTCACCTCACCGCTCGACGACCTGGTCCTGCGGTTGATCAACACCAGCGGAATCGCGATGGCGATTGCCGATGGGGCGTTGTTGCCCGCCGAAGGCGAATGGCAGTTGAGCGCTGCAACAGGCGGGTCACCCGTCGGCGAGCCGCGCCGCCTGCGGTTGACGCAACACCTCGCCCTCGGCAAGCCGGTGACCTTTGCCACGCCACCGGATCCGCGCTACCCCGGCACCGGCGGACAAACGCTGGTTGATGGCGCCCGCGGCGCGACCTTTGCCGACGGCTTCTGGAACGGCTGGTGGGGCCCCGATCTCGACGTCACCATCGATCTCGGCCGGGCTCAGCCGGTGGGAAGCGTGAGCATCTCGCTGCTCGAACAGGTCAACTCGTGGATCACGTATCCCGGCTCGGTGGAAGTGCTGGTGGCAACCGGTGAGGGTGACTGGCAGCAGATTGAACGTCGCGAACTGGACCGGGTGGTTGTGCCGGACGCAAGTTCGCGGCGTGAAGTGGTGTTCACTCTGCCGGATGCGACCCGGGCGCGATGGGTCCGGCTCGTGGCGCGCAACGGCGGCGCATTGCCGCCGTGGCACTCAGGTGCGGGTCAGCCGAGCTGGATCTTCGCCGACGAGATCGTGGTCAGGCCCTGAAACCGGATCTGGCCGGTCAATCGTCGCGTACCGGTGGTCGCTTGAGGAGGAGCAGGGTACCGAAGATGCCGGCGAGGATCGACGCCGCGAAGATCGCCAGCTTGGCAGCCGCGAAGTCGGTCGGGTCATCAAAGGCTGCCCCGGCGATGAACAGCGACATCGTGAAGCCGATACCGGCCAGCGCCCCGGCGCCGAACACCTGCCGCCAGGTGTAGACATCCGGCTTGTCGGTCCATCCGGCGCGCACCGCCAACCAGGCTCCCAGGAAGATTCCCACCGGCTTGCCGATCACCAGGCCAACGGTGATCGCCAGCATCAGCACGTAGTGACTCTCGATGATTCCCGATTGCCACACCACGCCGGCGTTGGCCAGTGCGAAGATCGGCAGCACGAAGTAGCTCGACCACGGCTCCATCGTGTGCAGCAGACGACTGGCCGGAGACTCGATCCGTTCGTGGATCGTCTCCAGCTTGCGGAGGGCCGGTTCCGACGGTCCGCGCCGCATCGATCCCTCGTCTTCGCGTGACTCGCGACGGAGCACCATATTCGCCTGCGACATCAGGGCTCGCAGGTTGGCTGGCGGGCGTGTCGGCATCAGCGCTGCGAGCAGCACGCCGGCCAGGGTGGCGTGGAGGCCGCCCTCGTGCAGGCAAAGCCACAGCACCAGCCCCAGCACCACGTATGGAAGTTGTCGGTAGATGTTCCAGCGGTTGAGGATCATCAGGGCTACCACCACCGCAGCCGCGGCCAGCAGCCAGGTCAGGTGGAGCCCGCCGGTGTAGAAGATCGCGATCACCAGAATCGCGGCCAGGTCGTCGACGATGACGGCGGCGGTGAGGAACACGCGCAGCGCAACCGGCACCCGGTTGCCGAGCAGTACGATCAGCGCCACGGCAAAGGCGGTGTCGGTGGCGATCGTCATCCCCCAACCCGCTTCCCACGGGGCATAGTCGATCAGCAGCAGATAGAGGCCCGCGGGGACGACCATCCCGCCGACTGACGCCGCCACCGGCAGTGTTGCGGCGCGCCTGGTCGCCAGCTCTCCCACCGTCAGTTCGCGCTTGATCTCGAGGCCCACGACCAGGAAGAAGATCGTCAGCAAACCGTGGTTGACCCAGTCGATCAACGGCAGCGACAGCAGGGCGTCGCCGATGCCGATGGTTCCCGTCAGTTCCCAGAAGCCGAGGAACTGCTCGCCCAGTGCCGAGTTGGAGATCAGCACTGCGATCACGGTCATCAGCAACAGCAACAGTCCGCTCGAGGGTGCCCAGCTCGCGAACTCCAGCATCGCGGTGTGGACCCTGTGCCCCAGCGAAGCCGTCATCGACTCGGCCATCGCCGTTTCATCCCACGCACCCAGGTAGCGTCGGCCGTTGATGAAGAAGGTTGGTGTGCTGCTGATGCCCATCCTGTTGGCCGACTCGACGTCGGCAGCGATCCTTGCCTCGGCCTCTTGCCACACCTCGGGGTTCTGCTCGCGGTCGTACGGGACACCGTTGCTGCGGGCAATCTCCTCGAGATCACCGGGTCGGAATCCGGGGCCTACTTCCATCAGTTCGGAGTGGACATCCCAGAAGCTGTCACCGCTCTGATGGGCCACTTCCGCGAGCAGGGCGGTGTCGCGACCCGAATCGGTGGGAAGCGGCAGTTGCCGGAACACATAGCGCATCCGGTCGCCGAAGCGTTCGCGGAGGTTCAGGATCACTTCGTGCGCGTCGTGACAATTGGGGCAGGCGTAGCTGCCGTACTCCACCAGCGTGATGGCCGCGTGCGGGTTGCCGAGCACGTGGTCGCGCGACGGGTCAACAGCCGGGTCCAGTCGGATTGGTGATGGAAGCTGCATAGCACCGCTGTGGTCTGGGTTCCGGCAGGAGACGGGCTCTGCTGTCCCGTGGATCTCCGAGAATCTAGTTATGTCCCGCTCGGGCAGCAGCTAGCGGCGGTAGACCGTCCTGAGCGCCGCGATTGCGGCCGGATGGTAGATGGTGGCGTGCGTTTCGTCGGGCATCGCACGGTGCGACCACGACAGCGAGGCGGGAGCGTGGTCACGAAGCACCGCTACCAGCAGTCCGCCGAGCCGGGCCAGTTCGGGTTCGGAGCTGTTGGCCAGGTACAGTGTGCGCGGGACGGTATCGAGCTCGTCGAGCAGGTCGGCTGCGCCGTTCACCAGGGAACCGCCATTCCACCACAGACTGGGGTCGAACGCGATGTGATCATCGAAGAGCCCCGGTTGCAGCAGCAGCGTTTCCACCACGAACAGTCCTGCCAGGGATTCGCCGATGATGCCGCGGCGGCCAGTGGTGGCATAGCGGGCGTCGATCAACGGGATCAGCTCCTCGGCGATGAAACGACGGAAGGCCGCCGACCCACCCACTCGTGGGGCGATGGTGCTGTCCTCTGCCACGGTGGTCGGACCGGTCAGGTCGCGACGGCGTTCGGTGTTCTCGATCCCGACCAGGATGACCGGCAGCATCGAGCCGTTGCCCACCGACACTTGCAGCAGCCCTGCTATGTGCAGGAAATCCTCCGCGACGCCGCCGTCCGGCATATAAAGCACCGGACGCGGGCTGCCAGGCTCCTCATCCCACGACGGCGCGATGTAGACATTGATCCGTCGATCCTCGGCCAGGATTGCGGAACGAATGGTGAACGTTTCGCCGATCTGGATCGGCTCTGCGTCGACTGGCGCGGCCGGTGTTTGTGCCGGGGCGGTTGCCGTGCACAGCAGCAGCGCAGCGACCAGCGCGACCGGGCGGAGCATCACCCGACCGCCAGCACTCGCTCCAGCACCTGGGTCATCCAGTCCAGGTCGTCGTCGCTGATCACCAGTGGTGGTGCCAGCCGGATAACCACGTCGTGGGTTTCCTTGGCCAGCAGCCCCTCGTCGGCGAGCCGCTCGCACCAGGGTCGTGCCGGTTCATTGAGTTCGATCCCGATCAGCAGGCCTCGGCCGCGCACCTCCCGGATCATCGGATTGTCGAGCTTGCCGAGGCGTTCCAGCAGTCGGCTGCCCAATCTCGCCGAACGCTCCGCGAGCTGCTCTTCCTCGAGAATCGCGATTGCGGCGCGCGCAACGGCGCAGCCGAGCGGGTTGCCACCGTAGGTGCTGCCGTGGGAGCCGGGTTCGAACAGCTCCATCACGTCGTGGCGTCCGGCCACCGCCGACACCGGGTACACGCCGCCCGAGAGCGCCTTGCCGAGGATGATGAGGTCGGGCTTTACCTGCTCGCGGTCGCAGGCAAAGCGCAGTCCGGTGCGGCCCAGGCCGGTCTGGATTTCGTCGGCAAGGAACAGCACGTCCTGTTCACGGCACAGATCGGCGGCGGCACGCAGGTAGCCATCGGGTGGCAACCGGATGCCCGCCTCGCACTGGATCGGCTCGACCAGGAAGCCGCAGGTGTTGCCGTTCATCGCGGCACGCAGTGCGTCGATGTCGCCGTAGGGCACCGTCACGAACCCGGGCGTGAACGGACCGAAGTCGCGCTTGTACTCTTCCTCGGAGGAGAATCCCACGATGGTCGTCGTGCGGCCGTGGAAGTTTCCTGCACAGACGATGACTTCCGCGCGGTCAGCGGGAATCCCCTTGACCCGGTAACCCCAGCGGCGTGCCGCCTTGATCGCCGTTTCGACCGCCTCCGCGCCGGTGTTCATCGGCAGCACGATGTCCTGACCGGTGAGCTCTGCCACCTCGCTGCAGAAGTAGGGCAACTGGTCGTTGCGGAACGCGCGCGAAGTGAGGGTGACCCGGTCGGCCTGTTCGGTGAGAGCCCTGATCAGGCGCGGGTGGCCGTGACCCAGGTTTACCGCTGAATAGGAAGAAAGGCAGTCGAGGTAGCGCTTGCCATCGACGTCGTGCACCCAGACGCCTTCGGCTCGCTCGATCACCACCGGCAACGGCGAATAGTTCTGCGCGCCGTACTGATCCTCGATCGCGATCAGCGCGGTGCTGGGGCGTTGTTCCTGTCTGAGCATACGGGACTCCGGTGTCCGTGAAGAACTATTCTATCAGCGAGAAAGCGAGAAAGCGAGAGAGCGAGAAAGCGAGAAAGCGAGAGAGCGAGA
>CBFGRM010000056.1:0-12855 GCA_965651205.1 uncultured bacterium | reverse complement strand
TCCGGATTGGTCGAGGCCCCGTTCAGCTCTTGTCGCCGGGGGTGACTCGTGTCGGTGCTCGGTTTCCTGGGTCTCGCTCTCTTCTGGTTCATCTTCAGTATGATCGATATGGTGCTGTCGGTTGGTGCCGGCTACCACCATCAGGTGGTCCTGCTGACTCCCTGGGACCGGTACGAGAAGCACATCAAGGACAAGCAGCGAAACCTGGAGCTGGCGGCCAAGCGCCGCAAGCGCGGTGATCTCAAGGAGGAGCAGTATCACCTGGAGCTAGCCGAAAAGGCCGACAAGCTCGCGAAGGTGGAGTTGGCGGAGTGCCAGCGTCGCGACGCCATCGAGGCGGCGGAGTCCCGGAAACGTCGTGCGGCGTGGGTGGCGAAGTGGAAGCGCCGGTTGAGGCTAGGGGGTGGTGACTCGGAGCAGATTGGCACCTCAGACGGTGACGTTGGACGAGGCGGGGCGCGATGATGCACCGGTCAACCGTATTCGGCCCCCACGGTTCGTCGTGACGTGCGTTGATCGTTGTAGGAGCGAGGCAGGCCTCGCCCGTCCGTCCCGAGTGTGGCATTGGCACCGGCCGCCGTGCCCGGCCCCGCCACCCGTCTATTATGCTGAATGGCAAACATCACCTTCCTCGGCACCGGACTCCTCGGCGGCGCGTTCGTCGAGGCCGCGCTCCAGCGCGGCGATTCCGTCACCGTCTGGAACCGGACCGCAGCCAAGGCCGAGGCGCTGCGTGAGTTCGGAGCCACAGTCGCAACCAGCGCCGCTCAGGCGGTCGAACACGCCGAACGCGTCCACCTGGTGCTCAAGGACGACGAGGTGGTCGACCGCGTGATCGCCGCCTGTCGCGAAAAGCTCCGGCCCGACACCATCATCATCGATCACACCACCACCCACCCCGGACGCACCGCACTGCGCTCCGAGCAACTCAACGCCGCCGGGATCCGGTACCTCCACTGCCCGGTGTTTATCGGACCCGCAGCGGCGCGCAAGGCACAGGGCATCATCCTGGCCGCCGGCAGGCGCGACCTGTTCGAGACGGTACAACCGGCACTCGAACAGCAGGCCACCACCGTCAAGTACTACGGCGAGGATGCCGGTCGAGCCGCGGCCATCAAGCTGGCCGGCAACGCGTTCATCGTGGGGATCGGCGGGCTGGTGGCCGACGCGCTCACGGTGGGAAGCCGCGGCGGCGCCTCGGGCGACGAGATTCTCGAGGCACTGGGCTGGTTCAATTCCGCCAACATCGTGCGTGGCCGCGGTCGCAATATGGTCAAGCGCGAATTCCCCGCCTCGTTCGAACTGGCAATGGCGCGCAAGGACCTGGCCCTGATGATCGAAACCGCGGGACCGGATCGCGTCGCGATGCTGCCGGGACTGGCGGAACGAATGGACGCACTGATCGCCCGGGGACACGGCAACGAGGATTACTCGGTGGTGGGGATCGACGCGACCTGATCGTGCTTCGCTTTGCCCGCCGCCCCGGCGTGGCTAGCTTTGCTCCTCGCGGCGCCGTAGCCAAGTGGTAAGGCAGAGGTCTGCAAAACCTCCATTCGCCGGTTCGATTCCGGCCGGCGCCTTGTCCCCACCCTCGCCCAGCAAGCGGTGGGGATTTCTATTCCCGGACCATCTCCCAACCCCACTCCCGAGCCACCCGAGCCAGCGGCCCGGCGGCCAGCTCGAACTCAAGCGGGATCACCCCGGGCGCAGTGCGCTCAGCCCAATCCATCCGCTGCCACAACGACGGCAGACACACCAACAGGGCATCGGCCACCTCGGCCCCTGACGGCGCGGCCTCGCTGGTGCTCACGGCGAGACCCAGCCGCGGAAGCTGGCGGCGGAGCTCGGCCACGCTGCCGTGGCCGTCCGCACCGGCGATCATCACCCGGGTGCTCGCCATCGCACGCGCCCGGATCCGGATATTGCCCGCCGTGGCCGGGTCGAGCACCAACGGGACGACCCGGATGTCCCCCTCACGACCAGGCCACCGAGCCCGTGCCCGATCCCCGGTGGCGAGTATGCCGCCGGGCGGCGGGGCGGAGGCGTCGATCGGCCAGGGAATCGCCTCGACCCGCCACCTCGAGGCGATGGACACCGCCAGACGGGCCGCGCGTTCCAGTGAATCATCCACCAGCCACACCCTGTCGCCGCCGCCGTCAGTGGCCGGTCCGGCGGGAGTCCATTGATCGTCGCCAGGCACCCGCTCGACTCGGCCGCCGAGACCCTGGCGAACGGAGATGGTGCCGGAACGCGCCAGCTCGTCCCAGGCCCTGCGGACAGTGTGGTAGTTGAGAGCCAGTCGCCTGGCCACCGCGCGGATCGGCGGCAACCGGCTGCCGATCGGCAACCGCCCGGTGCGGATCTCCCACGCGATCACCAGCACGATCTGGTGATAGATGGGGGTGGCAGCCCGAGCATCGACGGCGTGGGCCAGCCGCTCCAGAACGGCATCGTTACGGGGATGCACGGGCGGTATCATAGTGATATATATAAATATATCAATACGCCGCGCGCCATCCTCCATCGGGGGCCCTCCAGCGGGGGCCATCCAGCGGGGGCCGAAAGGCCCCCGACCATATGCGGGCCCCCGACCATATAAAGGTCCCCGACCAACGTGATTCCCCGCGCGATCGAAATCCGATTACGATTTCGCTATGACCTACACCATTCCGGCCGGCACCAGCATAGGCCACGTCCACCTCAAGGTCGCCGACCTGGAGCGTGCCCTCGACTTCTATGTCGGGGTACTCGGTTTCGAGCTGACTCAGCGCTACGGCAGCCAGGCGGCCTTCGTATCGGCCGGTGGCTATCACCATCACATCGGCCTCAACACCTGGGAGTCGTTGGGTGGCTCGCCGCCGCCCAGGGGCAGCACCGGGCTTTACCACACCGCGATTCGCTACCCCACCCGGCGCGACCTGGCCGACGCGCTGAGGCGGCTGGTCGAGGCCGGCATCAGGCTCGACGGTGCCAGCGACCACGGCGTCAGCGAGGCGCTGTACCTGCGCGATCCCGACCAGAACGGGGTCGAGTTGTACTGGGATCGTCCCCGCGAACAGTGGCCCCGCAACGCCGAGGGCGAACTGCAGATGATGACGGAAAGACTGGATCTCGACGACCTGCTGGCGTCGCCCTGATCGTGAGGGAGGGGGGGATGTGGCGGGTCGGTGACCCGCCCCCCGGTCACCTGATCTCGAACGGTGCCACGAATTCCGATGTTGCCCACCTGAGCGCGATCTCGCCGCCGCTGCCGGCTTCGCGCACCTCGATGGTGAACACCTCGACCGGACTCGGAAGCGATCGCCTGGTGAGCCGTACCCGACCGATGTCACGCGCCTGATCGTATTGCTGGCCGTTCTGGCCGGTCTGGCCATTGATGATCAGCACGCCGCCGTCGGCCTCGATGATCGAGTACAGCGTGTAGGCACCGGCCGGCAGCTCGAGCTGGCCGAACCTGAGCGGGGTGTCGGTGGTGAAGTGAGTGGCTCGGTTGGCACCGGTACGCCACAGCTCGCCGAATCGCACCAGCGCGCCCCAGATGTCGCGACCGCGCATCCTGGGTGCACCCCAGTCGAGATCGATGGTGGCGCCGCGAACCATCGTGGTGGTCTCACCGCGACCGCTCAGTTCTCCCATTCCGCCTGTTGCAGCGTCGCGCTCCGCGAACTTGCGCGCCAGCCCCGCCACATCGGCACTGGATTCGCGGGTCACCAGCAGCGCCCGGGTGGTGGCACCGGCATCGAGAGTGCGGATGCCGCCGTCGCTGCCCACGGTGAGGCGCATCGTGCCGCGCGTCGGATGAGTCACGGTGGCGGAGTCGTCGCCGATGAACACCAGCGGAAAGCGGGACACTCGCGCACCTGACAGCATCGGCGCGGCGACCGAATCATTGCCGCTGGCGCGCAGCGCGCGCAGCAGATGGTCGAACGGCCAGTGCACCAGGTCGATGAACGGCAGCGCTTCTGCCGGTGACGCGGCGCTGCGCCCATTGGGAAGTCGCACGCTGTCGCTCACCCAGGTCCATTCCTGCGATTGCTCGGCGCCACCGGTGATCGGATCGAGTTCGGTGCTCACCAACCGGGCGGGATTGCCTTCGGCATCGAGCATCAGGGTGTGACGCAGCAGGCGAGTGCGCGGCGACCGGATCACCACGTCGGCGGTCACGGTGCCGGGCCCACGCTCGACCATCTCCACTGCAATCGTGTCGACGCCCAGCCGCGAGATCAGCGCGAAGCGATCAATGGTATCCTGGGCCTGGATGTCGGCCGTCAGTACGGCGAGCAGTGCCGCCGGGACAGTGAGCTGACGCACGGGTTCCTCCGCGGAGAGTGGACCTTCAAGGATAGCTCCTCAGCGGTGAATCCGGACCACCACGCCGTCGGATCGTTCCGACTCCTGTGTCACCTTCCAGCCGCTGCCCGACACCAGATCCTGCAACGGCGTGGGGAAGAACAGCAGCATCACCCGCAACTCCTCGGCGTCGGGCTCGCCGGCCCAGCGCATCACCCAGAGCAGCGGCTCCGGCGGCGCCAGCCAGCGCAGGTCGACCACTCCGTCGGGAGGCGGCTGTCGCTCCGCCGCACGCGGATTGGCGGCGCGCGGCGGTTGATCGGCGTGCCAGAACCAGCTCGACCAGTCGTCCTCGGCGAAGCTGGCGAACTTGTAGGCAAAGCCGCGCTCGGCCAGCACGCCGTACAACGGGGCTGGCTGAAATGGCGAGCGCAGGTGCAGCACGTGCCCGGGCTCAAGGGCATCCGCCATCTCGAGGATCAGCGGCAGCGGCTGCAGCCCGCGCGCAATCAACTCGCGCACATCGAGGTCGGTGACCACTGACGGGTCAAAGTCTTCGCTCACGATACCAAGCTCGCAGCGCCGTCCGGGTGGCGCCGTGACGGAAGTCTCATCGTCCCGCCCCCCGGGCCCAGGCCCGCAGCCGGTCGGGATGGGCCACCACCAGGGCGCTGCCCTTGCGAGAACGGATCAGCCCCTTGGAGGCGAGCTGCTTGAGGGCGCGCGACACCGATTCGCGCGCGGTGCCCAGCTCGGTGGCCAGTTCGTCCTGGGTGCGGTGCAGGGTGAGCGAGACCACGTCGCCGTCGCGCACGCCGTCGCGGTCGGCCACGTCGGCCAGCCACATCGCCAGCCGAGCCGCCACGTCGCGGAATGCCACGGTTTCGACCAGTTGAACCAGGTGCCGCAGCCGGCGGCCCAGCGAATGGACCACCGCCGCGGCGACATCGGCATTGGTGCGGAAGGCGTGCTCGAACTCGGCCCTGGGCAGGAAGATCAGTCGAGAGGGCGTCACCGTGACGGCAGAGGCCGGATACTCGCCGCCATCGATCAATGGCAGCTCCGCCACCGGTCGACCCGGCCCCTCCACTGCGAGGGTCTGCTCCCTGCCGTCGGGCGAGGAACGGTAGACGCGCACCTGCCCCTCTAGTACGATGTAGAGGCCGTGACAGCGGTCGCCGGTGCGGAACAGCGTGAAGCCCGCGCCCACGGTCCTGGGAACGCAGCGTGCCGACAGGGCGGCGAGCGTGCGATCGTCGAGGTCGGCGAAGATCGGGACCGCCCGGAGCAGGGCGCTGACGTCGGCCATCGACAAAACAAGCCCGGATCGGCCCGATGTGACAAGCGTCACGGTCCGGCTCTGGCGGCCTGGCGACAGTTCGGCACACCCCTGTCACCCGGAGGAAAAGTGCTTCCTTACGCAGAGCCCTCGACCACACCGCCCAATCGCAGGCCGGTCGTGTCCGACCTGATCACCAACGCCGACGGCGGCAAGTCGTTCACCGTGACCTTCACGGCCGGCCAGGAGCTTCCCACCCACCGCAACGCGTCGCGGATCCTGATCCAGGTGCACCGCGGCACCGGCTCGATCACCATCGCCGACGATCCGGCGCTCCCGCTCGCCGCCAGCGACCTGGTGCAGATCATCCCCAACGCGCCACACTCCCTGGTGGCCGGCCTGGATGGCCTCGAGATCGAGGTGCACCTGGTGGCCGACTGCTGTTCGAGCTGCTGAGATGGAGCGCTATGTATCCGGCTTCCTGCGCAGTTCACTCATCTGGCTGCTGATCGGCACCGCCATCGGTGCGTCGATGGCCATCGACCCGCGATTCGTCCGCTACCGCCCGGCGCACCTGCACGCGCTGCTGCTCGGCTTCGTGATGATGATGATCTCCGGTGTCGCCTATCACGTGATCCCGCGCTTCACTATGGCGGCGTTGCATTCGCCCAGGCTGGCCCGAATTCATCTCGTGATTGCCAATCTCGGCCTGCTGCTGATGGTGTCCGGCTTCGGCGGTCGGGTGCACGGCGTGCCGGGTTCGGCGGCGATGCTGGCGATCGGCGGCAGCGTGTCGCTGCTGGGCGCCTGGGCCTTCGCGTGGAACATCTGGCGCACGCTCGACCGCGCGGTGCAGATCCCGGCCAGGGCACCGGGTGGTCGGCCGGTCCCGACTATGCCCGCTCGCTGAAGTGCCACCACTCTCGCGTCGCTTTCTCGGAACCGCCGCGTTCTTCGTGCTGCTCGGCGTCCTGTTCGGGTTCGTGTTGCTGGTGCGGCGGGAGCTGTGGGGCATCACGCCGCACCCGCACCTCGCCAGCGTGCACGCGCACCTGATCCTGGTCGGTGCGGTGATCCAGTTGATCATCGGAACCGCGTGGTGGTTCTTTCCCCGGCCCGGTCGCAACGATCCGCCGGCCTCCGAACGCGCCGCACTGTTGGCGTGGTGGTTCCTCACGGTGGGGACACTGCTCCGTGCCGGCGCCGAAACCGCTGCGGCAATCTGGATGCTGCGCGCGCCGCAACTGGTGATCGCCGGCGGAGCGCTGCAGGTCGGCGGGATGTTCGCCGCAGTGATCGCCCTCAGGCGGCGGGTGCGGCGCGGGCTCAACAGGACCAGCTAGCATCAGCTCCATCCCGCCGTTTGCCTTCGGGTCGCTTGCGGCCAGCCGGCACCCTCACCACTCCCGGCACCTGTGACAACCGTCACGGCGGCCCCGGTTGCCGATCGGCATCATTCCTTCGACCGTCACTGAGAGGTGGCGGTTCCGCTCCGCCAGAGGGGCGGCGGCGCCCCGACCTGAGGGGCAACTTCGAAGAGGGAGCAATGATGCACCACACGAGATTTCCCCTGCTGATGCTGGCGGCGCTGGCCGCCTGCTCGGCGCCGAAGCAGGGGTCGCTGGTCAGCGGTGACGCGGCCAGCCGGGTTTATGTGGCGCCCGGGGAGCACGACGAGTACTACGCCTTCCTCTCCGGCGGCTTCAGCGGCCAGCTCACGGTCTACGGGTTGCCTTCGGGCCGGTTGCTCAAGACCGTGCCGGTGTTCTCGGTGCACGCCGAGAACGGCTGGGGATTCACCGACGAGACCAAGGCGATGCTGGAGACTTCGTACGGCACCGCGCCCTGGGATGATGCGCACCACCCGCAGGTGTCGCAGACCGATGGCGTGCAGGACGGCCGTTGGGTGTTCATCAACGCCAACAACACGCCGCGGATCGCGCGCATCGACCTGACCCGGTTCGAGACCGACGAGATCATCGAGATCCCCAACACGTCGGGTGGTCACGCCTCGCCGTGGATCACGCCGAGCACCGAGTACTCGGTGTCCGCGACAAGGTTCTCGATCCCGGTTCCCAACCGCGACGTGGCGATCACCGAGTATGCCGAGAAGTTCAAGGGAATGCTCACCTTCGTGCGCGCCGACGAGCCAGGCAAGATGCGGGTCGCGTTCCAGTTGCTGATGCCGGGCTTCAACTACGACATCGGTCACGCCGGCAAGGGCCCGTCCGACGGCTGGATGTTCTTCACGTCGTACAACACCGAGCAGGCGCACACGATGCTGGAGCAGAACGCATCGCGCAACGACAAGGACTTCATCGCCGCCGTCAACTGGAAGAAGGCCGAGCAGTGTGTGGCTGACGGCGCCGGGCGCCAGATGGCCACCGAGTACCGCCACAACGTGATGGATCACGCGACCCGCACCGCGCGGAGCGAGAAACTCACCAGCGTCACGGTGCTCGACCCTTCGGCGTGCGAGGGCGTGGTGTACTTCCTGCCGACTCCCAAGTCGCCGCACGGCGTGGACGTCGATCCGACCGGCGAGTACATCGTCGCCGGCGGCAAGCTCGCCACGGTGATCCCGGTGCACTCGGCGACCAAGCTGCTCAAGGCAATCGAGGACGAGGCCTTCGAGGGCGAGGTGGACGGCATCCCGGTGCTGCGCTACGACGCGATCCTGGCCGGCGAGGTGGAGAAGCCGGGCCTTGGCCCCCTGCACACCGAGTTCGACAGTCGCGGCAATGCCTACACGTCGATGTTCATCTCGTCCGAGGTGGTCAAGTGGAAGCTGGGCACCTGGGAAGTGCTGGACCGGATCCCGGTGTACTACTCGATCGGGCACCTGATGATTCCGGGGGGCGATTCGCGCAAGCCGGACAACAACTATCTGGTGGCGCTCAACAAGATCACCAAGGACCGCTACCTGCCCACGGGTCCGGAGCTGACCCAGTCGGCGCAACTGATCGACATCAGCGGCGACAAGATGCAGATGCTGCTGGACTTCCCGACCCAGGGCGAGCCGCACTACGCCCAGGCGATCCCGGCCGACCTGATCAAGGAGAAGCAGGTGCGGACCTTCCCGCTGGCCGACAACCATCACCCGATGGTGGCTCGCGGCATCAACGAGGCGGCGATCGAGCGGCGTGGCGGCACGGTACACGTCAAGATGGTCGCGTTCCGCACCCGGTTCGTGCCCGACGTGATCGAGGGAATCGAGGTCGGTGACACGGTCAAGTTCCACGTCACCAACATCGAGCAGGACTGGGACGTGCTGCACGGATTCGCGGTGCTGGGGATGAACACCAGCGAGCTGATCCTTGCCCCCGGCGAGACCCGCACGCTGACGTGGGTGGCGCCCAAGGCAGGAGTGTTCCCGTTCTACTGCACCGACTTCTGCAGCGCGCTGCACCAGGAGATGCAGGGCTACGCCCGCGTGAGCGAGCGCGGCAATGCACCGCCGCTGATGGCGCGGGCAGGCCCGACAGTGAGTCAGGGTTCGGCCCCCTTCGAACACGAGGGACACTGATATGACCCGCGCGACGCGCCTCCTGCTGGCAGTGGCGGCTGTTGCCACGGCCCTGGCCATACTGCTGCCGCTATGGGAGGTGCGTCTCGTGGCGCCGCAGTATCCGGAGGGGATCGGGCTCCGGATAATGAGCCACACGGTCAAGGGACTGAATCCCAACGACCTCAACAGCATCAACGTGCTCAATCACTACATCGGGATGAAGCCGATCGTGCCCGACAGCATCCCGGAATTGCGCTATATGCCGTGGATCCTGGGCGGTGTGGCTGCCTGGCTGCTGGCGATCGCGTGGCGCGGCGGCCGCAGGCAACTCTTCGCCTGGCTGGTCGTCGTGGCGATCCTCGGCGCAGTCGGGCTGTGGGACTTCTGGCGCTGGGAGTACGATTACGGCCACAATCTCGACACCGAGAACGCCGCGATCGTGGTGCCGGGAATGACGTACCAACCGCCGATGGTCGGCAGCAAGCAGTTGCTCAACTTCGTCGCCGCGGCCTGGCCGGGCCTGGGGGCAGTGCTGCTCGGGCTGGCGTGGGTGACGGTTGCGGCGGTGACCTGGCGGACCAGGCCCGGCAGGGAGGCGTGATGCGCGTCGCGATGCTGCTGCTGATCCTGCTGGTCGGTGCCTGCGCCGACGGCACCCCCGAGATCGCCTTCGATCTCGACGAGTGTCGCTATTGCAGGATGATCATCAGCGACGAGCGTTTCGCCGCCGCGGCCACCACCGCCACCGGGCGCACGGTGCGGTTCGACTCGATCGAGTGCCTGGCCGGTTGGGTGCTGGCGGAGGAAGAGCCGCCGCGCTCGGTGTGGGTGACCGATGCCGCCAGGCCGGGTGTCCTGGTGCCGGCGTCGGAGGCGCGCTTCCGGCGCGACTCCACCCTGCACTCGCCGATGGGGCAGGGATGGGTTGCGGGTGATGACAAGGCGGGTGGCATCCCGTGGGACTCGGTGCTGGCCGAAGTGCGCCTGGCCGGGGCACTGCCCGCGGCTCACTCACACGGAGACTGACGACGATGCTGGCGATCAGCGCATTGCTGATGCTGCAGGCGCCGCTGGTGGTGTCGCCCGACGGGCCGCACCGCACCATCGCTGCTGCGGTGGCCGCGGCACCCGCGGGGGCACTGATCGAGGTGCGACCGGGGGTCTACCGCGAGCCGACGATCCGGATCGACCGGTCGCTGGTGCTGCAAGGCGACTCGGGCGCGGTGATCGACGGCGAGGGCAAGCGCGAACTGCTGGTCATAGCAGCGCCCGACGTCACCGTGCGCGGGCTGCTGTTCCGCAACACCGGCAAGTCCTACAGCGAGGACCGCGCGGCGCTGCGCGTGCTGGAAACACGCGGCTGCCACATCGCCGACAACACCTTCGACAACACATTCTTCGGGATCTACCTGCAGGGTGCCACCGACTGCACGGTGACCGGCAACAGGTTGACGGGCGAGGTCGGCCGGGAGGCCGGCACCGGCAACGGCATTCACGCCTGGACCGCCAACGGACTGGTGGTGCGCGACAACCAGGTGCGCGGCCATCGCGACGGGATCTATCTGGAGTTCTCGCGCCGGATGGTGGTCGAGGACAACGTGAGCGAGGACAACCGGCGCTACGGGCTGCACTTTATGTACTCCGACTCGTCGAGTTACAGCCGCAACATCTTCCGGGGCAACGGCACCGGTGTGGCGGTGATGTACACCGCCAACGTCCGGATGCACGACAACGAGTTCGTGGACAATCGCGGACCGGCGTCGTACGGATTGCTGCTCAAGGAGATTCGCGACGCGGAACTGGTGGGCAACCGCTTCAGCGAGAACACCACCGCGCTGGTGGCCGACGGCGCCGACCGGATCCGGGTCGACGCCAACCGGTTCGAACACAACGGTCGTGCCATCCGGCTGCTCGCCAGCACGGTTGACGGCCGCTTCACCGGCAATCGCTTCGAGGGCAACACCTTCGACGTGATCGTCAACAGCAGGCGGATCACGGCGGAGTTCCACGGCAACTACTGGGACCGCTATCGCGGCTGGGATCTCGATCGCGACGGAGTTGGCGACGTGGCACATCACCCGGTGCGGCTGTTCGGCCTGATGGTGGAACGCTCGGAGGTGGCAATGCTGCTGGACCGCGCCCTGGTGGTGAGGTTGATCGACGCGGCAGAGCGGACCGTGCCGGCGCTCACGCCGCGCGAACTCAAGGATTCGGCGCCGAGGATGCGGCCACCCCACGGAGGAGCCCGATGATCACCTTCCAGGAAGTCGCCAAGTCGTACGGCAGGCGTGTGGTGCTCGACGGCCTGTCGGCGGCGGTGCCGCCCGGGAAGATCACCGCCCTGGTCGGCCCCAACGGCTCGGGCAAGACCACGATGATCAAGTTGCTGCTGGGCCTGGCGCGACTCGACCAGGGCAGGATCACCGTCGGCGACCTCGCGGTGGGTCGCGACCCGGAGTACCGGCGCTTAATCGGCTGGATGCCACAGATGGCGGCGTTTCCGGCCCACCAGTCGGGACGCCAGTTGCTGGCCGCGCTGGCTCGGCTGCGCGGTGCGACCGATGCACCGGATCTTTCGCTTGCGGACGAGTTCGACCTCGGCGACCACTTCGACCGGCCACTCGGCGTGCTCTCGGGGGGCACCCGGCAGAAGGTCAACGCCGTGATCGCGATGGCGTTCCGGCCGTCACTGCTGGTGCTCGACGAACCCACGGCGGGACTCGATCCGCTGGCGGCGCGAGTCTTCAAGGACCGGCTCGCAGTCGAACGGGGCCGGGGAGTCACAGTGCTGATCACCTCGCACGTGCTGCCCGAACTCGAGGAACTGGCCGATCACGTGCTGTTCCTGTCCGATGGCAAGGCCGCCTGGCAGGGCGACACCGCCGCCCTCAAGCAGCGCACCGGTGCCGCCACGCTGGAGCGGGCAGTGGCCCAGTTGCTGGCGGGACAACTCGCGCTGGAGGCGGCGTGAACACGCTCGCAACCCTGCAGCAGCGTCTGGCGATATCCTCCACCTGGCGCGGACCACTGCTGCTCGCCATCGGAGTCGCCACGGTGGGCGACGTGCTGCTCAGGTTGAGCGGCGATGTCACCACCGCGATGGCGTCGATTCTCGACGTGGTGCTGATCATCACGCCGCTGGTCGGACTGGTGCTCGGCACCTCGCGGCTGCATCACGCCCGCGATGTCATCTCGCTGATGCTGGCTCAACCGGTGTCCAGGCGGCGAGTGTTCGCCGACCTCTGGTGGCGCGGTGCACTGCCGCTGGCACTGGCACTCGCCGTCGGCGTGATCGCGCCGTTCCTGTGGCAGCGACAGATGACCAACGCCGGCAGCGGACTGGTGCTGGCGCTGGCTGCGGCCGCAGCGGCGCTGGTGGTGCTCAGCCAGACACTGGCGATGATCATCGCACTACGCTTCGACGATCGTGTCCGGGCACTGGGCGTCGCACTGGTGATCTGGCTGCTGGCGGCGATCCTCTGGGACGGGATCGTGCTGGTGGTGGCCCTCCTGTTCGCCGAACGACCGATCGAACTGCCGGTGCTGCTGATGCTGGCCGCCAATCCGGTCGATCTGGTGCGGGTGCTGATGCTGCTCGGCTCCGACGCAGCCGCAATGCTCGGCTACACCGGCGCAATGGTGAGCCGGACGCTGGGCACCACCGGAGGAAGAACCATCATCAGCGCGGTACTGCTGGCCTGGATCGTGGTGCCACTGTGGTGGGCAGCCCGGAGCTTCGACAGGAAGGACTTCTGAAGGGAGAAGGGAGAAGGGAGAA
>CBFGRM010000055.1:0-12858 GCA_965651205.1 uncultured bacterium | reverse complement strand
CGGTCGTAGCGGTCGTAGCGGTCGTGATGGCTGCCGATCCGGATCGGACCGACGTGAATGGTCGCCGAGATCTGGGCTGCGGCCGGTTCGGTGGCAAGGGCAGCCAGCAGCGGGACGAGGAAATACCTGGAGCGTGGCATCTTGGGCCTCCAATCGGATGTACTGTCAAACCACGCCTGCCTGGGTTGCCAGCCCCGTGCCATTTCACAAGTCGTTGTGACGCCGGCACTTGTGAGCCTGATATGCAGTCGAGCGTCCCCGCAACTGGACACTTCTGCCCAGCCGGTGAGCCGAGCGGTGACTAACTTGGTGCCAGCATCGGACCACCAGCATCCCGGAGCCAGACGTGGGGACCTTCAGCGTTGCCGTCAGCAAGGACTACCTGGTCTTTGCTGCCGCGCATTTCATCACCTTCCGCGGTCACGCCTGCGAGTCGCTTCACGGTCACAATTACCGTCTCGGCATCAGGGTCGAGGGTCCGGTCGACGAGGAATGCCTCTTCGTGGTTGACTTCGCGATCCTCAAGCGCGCCGTTCGCCGCTACGTGGAGATGATGGACCATCGTGTCCTGCTGCCCACCGACAACCCCAAGCTGCGCTACGAGGAGCGCGACGACAGCGTCTTCGTCGAGTACCTGGGCAAGCCGGCCTACCGTTTCCCCGCCCGTGACTGTGTGATGCTGCCGATCCGCAACACCACCGCGGAGATGATCGCCGAGTGGGTGGCAAACAGTGTCCGCCGTGACCTCGAGGCCGAGGGCAGCACCATCACCTTCCTCGAGATCGAGGTGGAGGAGTCGTTCGGACAATCCGCCACCTACAGCGAGCGACTGACAGCAGGTTGATTCGAACCGGGAGATACCGATGACACACGACGACCAACTGCTGGCGCCGGAGCAACTGCGGCAGGCACTGGCGGAATTGCCCGACTGGCAGGAATCCGGCGGCTGGCTGGTGCGCACCTGGAAGACCGATGGCTGGCAGAACGGCACCCTGATCGTGGGTGCGCTGTCGTTCCTGGCCGAGGCAGCGGAACATCATCCCGACGTGGAGCTGAGCTGGGGAAGCGTGACCGTGAGGTTGCAGACCCATTCTGCCGGCGGCATCACGCCCAAGGACATCGCGATGGCCGGGCAGATCGAGGCGCTGGTCTCTCTCAAGTTCTGAACGTGACGCGACCGGTCCGGCTGACTGCAGCTCCCACCGCGCTGGAGGCGTTCGAGGCGATGGCCGGTCGCGACGGCGTGGTCTTCCTCGACGGCGCTGCCGAGCCGGATGGAATCGGCAGATGGTCGTACCTGGCCACCGAGCCCACCACCCTGCTGCAAGGCGAGGCCAGCGACTGGCCCAGCGCCGTCGCAACCATCCGCAGCCAGCGCACTCAACCGGTCGAGAGCGACGCCGACCTGCCGCCACTCCGGGGCGGCTGGATCGGCTGGCTGTCGTACGAACTGGGACGGGTCTTCGACCGACAGCCGATGCCGACCGGTTCCACTCAGTCGCTAGCCGATTTCTCGCTGGGACACTATCGCTCGCTGCTGGCCTGGGATCACGCCACCGGCAGTTGCTGGCAGGTGGGCGAGCCGCTGGACCTCCGCCCGAGCGGCTCGCCTGTTCGGCCGCGGGCAAAGACAGGATCCACCGCACCGGTGGCGTCGACCTTCACGCCGGCGGGTTATGCCGCGGCAGTCGAGCAGGTGATCGAGCGTATCCTCGCCGGCGACATCTTCCAGGCCAACCTGTCGCAACAGTTCCGCACCAGGTTCACGGGCGATCCGGTAGCGCTCTACGGTGAGCTTCGCCGACTGGCCGCCGGTTCGCACTCGGCCTTCGTCTCCCGCCAGGACACCACGGTGCTTTCGATGTCGCCAGAGCGATTCCTGCGGTACGATCCGGGTTCGCGCCTGGTCGAGACTCGCCCCATCAAGGGCACCAGGCCGCGCGATCACGCGGACGCCGATCGCGACGCGGCACTCGCAGCGGAATTGCTCGCCAGCGAGAAGGATCGCGCCGAGAATGTGATGATTGTCGACCTGATGAGGAATGACCTGCATCGGGTGTCGCTGCCCGACAGCGTCGACACCACCGCCTTGTGTGCCCTGGAGAGCCACGCCGCGGTGCACCATCTCGTATCGACCGTGCAGGGCCGGCTGGCGCCGGGCCGCGACGCATTCGACCTGATTGCCGCCACCTTCCCCGGTGGATCGATCACCGGTGCGCCCAAGTTGCGGGCGATGGAGATAATCGCCGAACTGGAGCCGGTGCGACGCGGCGTGTATTGCGGTGCGATCGGCTGGATCGGCGACGACGGCGCACTCGACCTCAACATCGCGATCCGCACCGTCACTCTTGCCGACGGAATGGCGACCCTCGGCGCCGGCGGTGGAATCACCGCATTGTCAGATCCGGCAGCGGAGTATCAGGAAACGATCGACAAGGCTGCGGCACTGCTGGCCGCGCTGGCGGAGGCACAGTGATCCTGCTGCTTGACCACCGCGATTCGTTCGTTCACACGCTCGCTGGCTACGTCGCGCGACTCGGCGCCGAACCCCGGGTGATTCGTGACGACACGGTAACGCTCGACGACATCGTGGCGATGGCACCGGCCGGAATCATCCTGTCACCCGGGCCGTGTACCCCCGCCGATTGTCCGCTGAGCATCCGGGTGGTGCGCACCCTGGGCGCGACGGTGCCGATTCTCGGAGTCTGTCTGGGTCACCAGGTGATCGCGGCAGCACTTGGTGCCACGGTGAGCCGCGCCACACACCCGCGACACGGTCGTACCTCACCGGTCAGTCACGATGGCGAGGCGATCTATCGCGGAATCGACTCGCCGATGCAGGCCACCCGCTATCACTCGCTTGCAGTGGTGGAGGAAACGCTGCCGGCAATGCTGCGCTTGAGTGCGCGGGCGGATGATGGCACCGTGATGGGAATCCGGCACCGGAGCTGGCCGGTCGAGGGAGTCCAGTTTCATCCCGAGTCGGTGCTCACCACCGACGGACCGACGATCATCCGCAACTGGTTGAATCGGTAGCGGCGGCTAGAGTTCGCGATTGCGGCGCCGTTCGGCACGCCAGCCGTCGATGCCACCGAAACTCCCCGCGCCACCGATCAGCAGTGCCGCCGCAATCAGCAGCATCAGGCCGTAGGGTCGGGCATCCACGTCCTGCCGGGCGGCGGCGGCAATCGCCAGTGCACCGGTGACCAGTGCCGCCGCAACCGCTGCCATCCGGGTGAACCACCCGAGCACCAGCCCCGCACCGGCGAAGAGTTGCAGCCAGGCCACCAGCGCTGCCACGAAGCGACCGTTGGGAATCAGCACGTCGCGGACCACCGCGGCCGGGATGCCGTCGGGATGTGCGTCCAGCCAGGCTGCGAGTCGGGTCGGCAGTTCCTGCTGCCACTCGGCGGACACCAGCGGCAGCGCGACCGAACCGAGCACCGGGTAAAGCACGAATTTTCCAGTCGCGGCCTTCACGAAGATGATGCCCAGCGCCAGGCGCAGCAGCAGCAGGGCGCGTGCAGCACGTGGATTCGCATCGCGAACTGGTGGCATTCAGTCTCCGAAGGAGATCCCGAGATGACGAGCCGTCATTATCACGCCTGAGTCGAGCGGCACCGCGCGCATCTTGCCGACCACCTGATCGAGCGGCACCCGCTCCACCGTGGGCGGGTGATATGCAACCATCGTGTTGAAGTCGCCCTCGGCGATCGCCCGCACGGCCGCGGAGCCGAAGCGCAGCGCCAGCAACCGATCGAACGTGGTCGGCGAACCACCGCGTTGCAGGTGTCCCAGCACCAGCGAGCGGGTCTCCTTGCCGGTGCGCTCCGCGATCGCCATCGCCACCTGTTCGCCGATACCCCCGAGACGGTCGTTGGCACCGGTGACGGCCCGGGCACGCAGCACCACCTCGCCGCCAATCGGCTTGGCGCCTTCCGCAACCACCACGATCGCGAAGTGGCGGCCGGTGCGTTCGCGTTCGCGGATCTTGTCGCACACCTTGCCGATGTCGAACGGAATCTCGGGGATCAGGATGATGTCGGCGGTGGCTGAGATGCCGCTGTGCAGTGCGATCCAGCCCGCGTGCCGACCCATCAGTTCCACCACCATCACCCGGTCGTGCGCCTCGGTGGTGGAGTGCAGCTTGTCGAGCGCCTCGGTGGCGGTGGACACCGCGCTGTCGAATCCGAAGGTGGTCTCGGTTCCGACGACATCGTTGTCGATCGTCTTGGGCACGCCGACGACCTTGATTCCCTTCTGACCCAGTCGAGCTGCGATGCCCAGTGAACCGTCGCCGCCGATCGAGACCAGCGCGTCGATGCGTTCGCGACGGAACGCCTCGACCAGTTCGTCGGAACGATCGCGCTCGATCTGGGCACCGTCGGGCAGCGTCTCGGGCCAGCGGAACGGATCGCCGCGATTGGTGGTGCCCAGGATGGTGCCGCCGAGGTGGGTAATGCCGCGGACCTCGTCGGGGCCGAGCGACACCAGGCCGGTGCCGTCGTAGAGGCCGTTGTAGCCGCGGCGGATGCCGACAGAGGTCCAGCCGCGATCGTGCGCGGTGAGAACCACCGCGCGAATCACCGCGTTGAGGCCGGGAGCATCCCCGCCACCGGTAGAAATGGCTATGCGCACAAGTGCCAGAATCGTAGCACGTTATTGTTCAAGGATGCACCCCTCGCGCGGATTGCCGCTGTTGGCCCTGCTGATCGGCCTGCCAGGCGCAGCCGCGGCCCAGGTCCTCTCTCTCGAACTGCTCCGCTGGGTCACCACGCCGCCGCCAGCGCTCGATACCGTGCTGCCACCCGCGGCATCGCTGCCGGTGGCAGTGCGCCACGACGCACTGCTGCCGGGATCGCGGATCGTCGCATTCTACGGCACGCCGCTGTCGACCCGGATGGGAATCCTGGGCGAGATCCCTCCCGACCAGATGATGGCCCGGCTCGACACCGTCGCGGCCCAGTGGGCGGCAGTCGACTCCACCCGTGACGTGCTGCCTGCCCTCCACCTGATCGTCACCGTGGCGCAACCCGAGCCGGGCAGCGACGGGATGTTCCGGCTCAGACACGGCGACGCGGTGATCAGGCGAGTGGTGGACTGGGCCGACTCACGCGGCTGGCTGGTCTTCCTGGACATCCAGTCGGGACGGGCCCCGATGGCCGGCGAAATCAGGCGACTGCTGCCGTGGCTCGAGCGGCCCAACGTGCACCTGGCGCTGGACCCCGAGTTCGCGATGCCGCCCGATGGCGTTCCCGGACGCAGGATCGGCCGGCTCGACGCCAGCGATGTGAACGACGCGATCGACCAACTTGCCAGACTGGTCGACATTCACCGCCTGCCGCCCAAGGTGCTGGTGGTGCACCGCTTCACCGAGGGAATGCTGACCAATGCGAGCGAGATCAAGGCGGACCCGAGGGTGCAGGTGGTAATCCATATGGATGGCTTCGGATCACCGGCACTCAAGCGGGAGATCTACAACCATATCGTGGCCAGGAGGCCGGTGCAGTTCGCCGGGCTCAAGCTGTTCTACAAGAACGACAAGCCGATGCTGACGCCAGCGGAGATCGTCAGGATGCTGCCGACACCGGTGTACATCCAGTATCAGTGAGGAGATGATGATGAACGGATTGCGCATCCTGGCAGCGACGCTGCTCCTGACCTGCCCTGCGGCAGCAGGCGCCCAGCAGGTGACCGACACGCTGCCGCCCGATTCGGCAACCGTGGCCGCCGGCAAGCAGATCTACGAAGGTCGCGGACTCTGCCAGACCTGCCACGGCAGAAACGGCGAGGGAATGCTGGGACCCACCACCAGGCTCGACGCCCAGAAGAAGTGGCTGCACCAGGACGGTTCGCTGCAGGGAATCATCGCGGTGATCACCTCGGGGGTATCTGCCGACAAGTCGGCCAGCGGCACCGTGATGCCGCCACGCGGCGGCACTCGCCTCACCGACCTGCAAGTGCGCCAGGTGGCGGCCTACGTGCAGACACTGCATCGCCGGAAACCGGCCGCCCCGTGATTCGATCCAGTCGCTTCACCTCGGCAGCGGCCCTCGGTTCGTTGCTGATAGTCGCTGCACCAGTCAACGGTCAGACCGCTACGCCCTGGCAACAGGCGCTGCCCGTTTCCCTGGTGCAAACCGGCACCACCAGCGAGCCGGCGCTGGCCGAGGCGAGCGGTGCCGCAGCCAGCAAGGCCAACCCTGGGCTGTTCTGGACCGTCGGCGACTCGGGAAATCCACCCGAGCTGCTGGCAATCGACACCACCGGAGCGCTGATCGGCAGCTTCACCCTGGAGTCGGTTCCCAATCGCGACTGGGAGGCCGTGAGCGTCGGACCCTGCGGCGATTCCACCTGCGTGTACATCGCCGACACCGGCGACAACGGCGAGCGCCGCGACAATGTTGCGATTCATCGACTGGTGGAACCAGAAGTCGACCCGGGCAGCCGCCAGCGGATCACTGCGGTCGAGACACTCCATATCAAGTACCAGCACGGTCCGCACGACGTCGAGGCGATGGGCGTGCTTCCCGACGGCACCATCCTGCTGGTGACCAAGGGCCGGAGCGGAGGAGTGCTCGCCTATGAGCTGCCGGCCGAGGCCTGGCGGAGGGGCGGCGGGGCAGTGGCGGTGAGAACCGACTCGCTGCCGATCGACGCCGACCTCCGCAACGGCCGACTGGTGACCGACCTGGCGATCGACCCTACCGGCAGACGAGTGGCAGTCAGGACCTATCGCGATGTGTACCTGTTCACCCGGGACAGCACCGGGCGCCACTCGCCCCAACGGGCCTGCGACATACTCGGCGCCGAACCGCAGGGCGAGGGGATCACGTGGTTGCCCGACGGCAGACTGCTATTGGTGAGCGAGCGTGGAATGTTCAAACGCGGCAGTATCAACATCTTGCAGTGCTAGTACCAATGGCAACTACTAGTCTCTGAAGCCGCCTCGGTGGACTCGCGGGCGGCACCTTCAAGCCCCCGACTGATTCGTAGTCTACCCTGCAACGAACGTCGGAGTTATCTTGGTTCCATCTTCCTGACCCTCTCGAGGAGCGGATTCTGGAACTCCCGTCAACTCACCGCGTCCCGTTGACCTGGCTGGTCGACCACGGTGGACCGGCAGTGCGCATTCGCACCCTGCTCGACCTGGCCCCCGAGGGGGCCCAGGACCCGGCCCAGGTGACCGAAGCGCTGTCCGCTGCCATTCAGAGCCCGGCCGTTTCCGCGGTCACCACCCGTCAGCGGGCCGACGGCACCTGGGGCGATTCGTTCCTTGCCTTTCAGGCCTCGCCGCGTGATGGCTTCAAGGAGCCAGGCACGGTCGCCCAGTATCGCCGCCTGCTCCAGCTTGGCGTTCCGACATCGACCCGTCCGTTCCGGTTGGCCGACCGGGTGTTGTTCCGGACCTTGTCGCGCGACGACGACCCGATGCTCTACGGGGAGTTTTTCGACTCGACCGTCGACGACCCCGACAGCGCCGAGTGGTATCGCGGCCTGATCCGCGAGGCCGCCTCGGCCGCGCTTGCGGAGGCGGGACACATCGAGGATCCCCGCCTGCGTGGCGCCGCCCACAAGGTGATCTCCCAGGTTTCCGGCTTCCTGCGTTCGGAGCTGGCAGAGGATCCGATCATCAAGCGGGGCAGCAGTGCCTGGCAACTTCATCCCGAGGCGTACCCGCCGAGCTGGTGGTCGGTGGCGATGCTGGCAGCGATGCCGGCGCTGCAGCGCGAGCGGGCCGGATTCGTCGAGCGACTCGGTCAATACCTGGCTGCACCGGCCCCCACCAAGAGCTTTATGATCACGGTGGGCAAGACCACCCTGCGTCCCGGTCACCTGCTGCTCGGTGACCCGATCGAGATCGACAGCAAGGGTGTCATCAAGGATGTGCCACTGGCGCTGCATTTCATCGAGTTGCTGGCCGGGCTGGGGCAGCTCAACTCGTCGGCCTCGGCGGTGTCGGCACTGCTGAGATTGCTGGAGGATGTCGACGCCGAGGGTGTCTGGCACCCCAAGAACCTTCGTTCGCAGCCCAAGGCTCACTCGCCGATCACCCACCACAGTTGGCCCCTTTCCGAGGACGACGGCGATCTTGCGTCGCGGCAGGCCGACATCACCTTCCGCCTGGCGCTGATCGCCAAGCGGCTCGGGTGGGCACTCGAGTACTCGTGACGTGAGTGGTCGCCTGGACCTCGTCCCGTTCGGTTTCACGCCGACCGAGTCACTGATCTACGAGGTGATGCTCACCGAGGGACCGGGCACCGGTTACACCATCGCGCGCGCCGCAGGCCTGGCGCGCGCGAATGTATATGCAGCGCTGGAAGGCCTGGTGAGCAAGGGCGCGGCGCGGATGGAAGAAGGCCGGCCGCGCCGGTTCCGCCCCGAACCCCCGGCCACGCTGCTGGGCCGCCTCGCGGATCGCCAGGGCGAGGCGCTCGACCGACTCGGCGTCGCGTTGCAGTCGCTGTCGGCCCCCGAGACGCCCACACTGGTCGAACTGGCCTCGGCCCGGGGCGCGGTGCAGTTGATGGGACACGAGATCGGGCGAGCGGAGAACTCGGTGCGACTCCTGGCGCCGGCCGACGGCTGCCTTGCGCTGGCGCCGCACCTGCGCCGCTGCATTGGTGCCGGTGTGACGCTCGACGTCGTGTCGACCGGCAGTGCACCTCTGGGCGGAATTCCCGTCACCGTGATTGCACAGCCTGACTGGCCCGGCGAACCGGTACTGATGGTGGTCGACGACCGCTCTGCGGTGATCGGCGCCCGGACCGGCGACAAGTTCAGTGGACATTTCGGCAGCGGCAGTGCGTTCGTTGCGGCAGCACGGACCACATTCCTGACACTGCGGGGGGAGCAGTGAGTATTGGTGGTGACGAGACCGATGCCGTGTTCCAGGCACTCAGGCGAGACTATCTGCGCGATGCTCCGGCGCACATAGCCGACCTGCGCAAGGACCTGGCGGCATTCCGAAACGGCGAACCGGATGCACTCGAGTCGCTGCGAAGCAGATTTCACCAACTCGCCGGCTCGGGCGGATCGTACGGCCTGCCGAGGGTGACCGAAGTTGCCCGCGGAATGGAACAGCGGATTCTCACCGCGCCTGCGCCTGTGCCTCAGGAAGCCGACATCTTCGAGCAGGCAATCAACCAGCTCAAGGAAGCATTCGACGCCGCCGCCAGTGACTTCGACGAACTGCCGGCAGCGGGTGGCGTGCCGGCGTTCGGTTCGCTCGCGCTGTTGATGATGGCGCCCAGTGCGCTCCGCGACGATATGGTGCGCAGCCTCGGTGAAGTCGGCTTCACGGTCAACATCGATGACGCCGGCACCGATCCGTGGTCGGTGGCGCCGAGCGAGCGTCCCGACTTGGTGATCGTGGGCACCGACATCGAGCAGGATTCGCTCACGCTGGCGCGCCACTGGGCTGCTGCGACCGTCAACCGGCCTCGTGCGGTGGTGATCGCCGATCCGGCGGAGCGCTTTGATCGGCTGCGCACCGCCGCTGCCGGTGCCGATGCGGTGTTCGGCCCGTCGTCGCTGCCGCGCGGCCTGGCCACGTATGCGCGCGCACTCGCAGCGATCGGCACACCACCGGCCAGCGTGGTGATCGTCGAGGATGATCCGGCGCAGGCACAGCTCTTTGCCAACTGGCTCGGCAACACCACCGCGCGGATCCACGTCTGCGGCAGCGCCCAGGTGGCGCGTGACACTCTCGCCAACGAGACCCCCGACCTGGTGCTGCTGGATGTCGACCTGCCCGACGTCGACGGCTTCGCGCTGGCGAGGATGATGCGCCAGGATCCGCGCCTGGCACTCATCCCGATCGTGTTCCTCACCGCCAGGCAGTCGGTTGCCGACGAGATGGAGGGGCTGCGCGCCGGCGGCGACGACTTCCTGATCAAGCCGGTCGACCGCAGCCACCTGCTGCAGGTGGTGGCGACCCGGACCGAGCGGGGGCGTCGCATCCGTGAGATGGTGCACCGCGATGGCCTCACCGGCGTGCTCAATCACGCCACCCTGATGGCGGAGCTGGAGCACGCCTGCGCCTTTGCGGAACGTCACGGCGAGACGCTGTGCTTCCTGATGCTCGACCTCGACCACTTCAAGCGGGTCAACGACACCTGGGGACACCTGGTCGGCGATCAGGTCCTGATGCACGTCGCCCGGGTGTTCAAGTCGGGAGTTCGCAGCTCCGACCTGCTGGGCCGCTACGGCGGCGAGGAGTTCGCCATCATCCTGCGCAACTGTTCTCCGGCCAAGGGGCGTGAGGTGGCGGAGAAGCTGCGCAAGATGTTGCGCGACTCGCCGATGCCCACCGTCGGCGGCACCGAGATAGCGGTACAGGTGAGCATCGGAGTGGCGTCGTTCCCGTCGTCGGGCCGCACCGCAACCGAGGTCGCAACCGCAGCAGACCTGGCCCTGTACCGGGCCAAGAGCGCCGGCAGGAATCGGGTCGAAACGGCCTAGCCAACGGCTCGCTTCTTGCGAACGCCATCGACCCGCGTTCCCCCACGCGTGAAAGGCAGCCGCCCAGCACCGTGAAAGGTGTTCGCCGTTCTGAGCCGGATCTCCGTTGTCCTGATAGTGTTGGCGCTGTCTCTCGCACCATCGCTGGCCGCACAACAATCGCTGTCGCCCCGCGTCACCCTGCTGATCCTGGCGCGCGAATCGCACGAACATCCCCGGACGGTTCGCTTCTACCGGCCTGACGGAGTCGGAATTCCGGCGACCGGTTCGGGTGGTTCGTGGAGCCTGCCGCGCCCAGAGGAGCCGCTGATAGTCAGGGTGGCGGCCGCGGGCTACGCCCCGAGCACGGTGACCATCCATCCCGATCGGATCGGGCCGCTGGTCGTGATGCTGGACGCCCTGATCACGACTCTGTCCGATCTGTCCACCTCATACCTGCTGCCGACGTTGCGCGGAGGCGACAACACCTGGGTCGTCGACGCCACAGTCGCAGCGACCAACCCGGTGACGGTAGAGCCCGACGTCTTCCGTACCTTGGCACTCACTCCGTCAGTCTCGTTCTCGTCGATCCGAAGCAGCCGTCCCCTGATTCGCGGCCTGGATGCCGACGACACCGGTTTCTCGATCGACGGCCACGAGGTGGTCAACCTCTACCATATAGGCAGGTCGTTTGCGGCCTTTCCCCAGATTGCGGCCAACGAAATCAGGGTGGTGAGCCAACCAGGCCGGATCGATATCGGCCACACCACCAGCGGACGGATCGAGATCGACGGCGTGGAGTGGACCGACCAGCGATCGACCGAACTTCATTACGGCCTCGGCGCGTGGTCGGCGATCACGGGCTGGCGATCCGGACAGGTGGCGGCAGTGCTTGCCGGCCGCACCATTGCCGGATCGGCGATCGGATCCTCGCTTGCCTCGGGAATAACCGATGTCGAAGTGTATGACCTCTACAGCCGGATCGACCTCGACCTGGCGCTGCCGATCCGGCTCACCGCATTCCGCTCGATCGATCGCGGCACCGATCCGGATCCCCGACGCGGGGACATCTCCACTCTCGACTGGGGAACCACACTGCTGGGCCTCCACGTCGAGTCAGTCCGGCTGGGGGTCCTTCAACTCGACGTGAGTGGCGCATGGGCCAGCCGCAGCGAGCGCGGCAGATCGGTGCCGGCCAGGCTCACGATAGTGGACCTCGACAACGAGCACGAACGCCTGGGCGGCAAGGTCGATGCAAGGATTGACCTCGACGACGGAATGCCGGTGGTCCGGCTTGGTGCCGACGTGGCCCGTCGCCGGTTGCGCAACGTGATCCTGCCCCGGGAGTCAGGTCGATTCCCCTCGCGCGACCTCGACCAGACCGACACCGAGGTGGGGGCCTATCTCGATGTCGAGACCAGGTTGGCCGGTGGCACGCTTCGCAGCGGGGTGCGGTTCGACGGCCACCCGGACGTGTCCGCCTGGCAACCGAGGATCTCCTTTGTCAGGCCGATCGGCGAGCAGATGTGGGCCACACTGGCAGCGGGACGGGCGGCAAGACTGGTTCACCAGATCTCCGATCCCCGCGCCGAACCCAAGGTGGGCTACTACGACATCTGGCTGCCAAGCAATGGCGATGAGGTACCGCCATCAATCAGCGATCACCTCACCGCCGAACTGGGATGGGCCAGTTCAGTGAGACGCCTCCGCCTTGGTGTGTTCACCTCCCGCGGTGATGGCCTGCTCGATCTGGCGGGCGGAACCTTCTCCAGCCGTGATGTCGGCACCTGGCGCAGCGGACGCAGCCGGGTGATCGGTGCCGAAGTCGAGGCGGGACTTTCGACGCGGGATCGCCGTTGGTCGGGTCAGTTGAGTTACACGCTGGCCAGGTCGGAGCGCGACTGGGGCGACGGCTGGGTGCCGTGGATCAACGATCGGCTCCATCAACTGCGTCTCAGTGGTCAAGCCAGGCCATTCAGGCACACCATCGTGTCGCCCTCGCTGGAACTGGGCAGCGGTCAGCCATACACGCCCTTTCTCAGGGTGTCCCGGATCGGCAGCCGGACCACGACCGAGTTCGGCCCCGAAAATTCCGCCCGAGGCGATCCGGGTGTGCGCTTCGGCGCAGCGGTGCAACAGGAAATGGCCGGGCCATTGGGCACCGAACTCAGCATCGGAGTCAGTGTCACGAACGTGGGCTTCGGCGACCAGTCGCCGCGCGAAGCGTCGGTGCGGTTCGTACCACAGGTCGAAGGGGGGCCGCTGCAAGGCGCCCTGCCGTCCAGTCGACAACTGTCAGAACTGCCCGCGATTCCGAGCGTCCTGCTGAACGTCAAGTTCTAGCGCCAGACGCGGGATCACTCACCGCAACCGCAGTCGCGGGCCGCAGCTCCGCAGTACCGAGCGGCGGCATTC
>CBFGRM010000054.1:0-12956 GCA_965651205.1 uncultured bacterium | reverse complement strand
TAGAGCAGCTGACTGTTAATCAGCGGGTCGGGGGTTCGAGTCCCTCCTCGGGAGTACAGGTACGGCGCGGCGATTCGGCTGATTGTCGCGTCGTTTTTCGTGCCCTCGGTCGAGGCAGCCCGCCGGCTGCCGATAATCCCAGGTATGCCCTCGACACGACTGCTGTTCCCGTTGTTGTTGCTCGCGGCCTGCGGACCGTTTGAGCCAGACCCCACCGGCCCGGGCGGCGGTGGTCCGGGCGACGGTGCCCCCGAGTATGCCCTGCCGTTCCGGCTCGGCTCGTTGCAGGACGAAGAGATCCGCGCCGTCGTCGCACAGGATGACGAGGTGGTGGTCACCGGCTGGTTCAGCGGTACCCTCGATTTCGATCCTGGGGACGGCAGCGTCGGTCGCACTTCGCAGGGCGGTCAGGACATTTTCGTAGCTCGCTACCGCAACGACGGCGCCTTCATCTCGCTCGCGGTTCTGGGCGGGACCGGAGCCGACGTGCCCCACGCGATGGCTACGATGCCCGACGGTGGCGTCGTGGTGGTGGGCTATGGCAGCGGCGGTGGCTTGTGCGGCGGCAGCGTGCTGGCCGGACAGGGCGGTCGCGACGTGTTGCTGGCGCGGTTCACTGCCGACGGCACCTGCGTCTTCGCACGATTGATCGGCGGACCCGGTGACGACGAGGCGCGCGCGGTTGCCGTTGACGGCGACGGTTCGATCGTGGTGACCGGTCATTTCTCCGGTACCGCCGACCTCGCGCCGGGCGGTGAGACAGCCGTGCTGCAATCCCGAGGTGGCAACGATGCATTCCTGGCCCGTTACTCACCCGACGGGGTGTTGCTTGCGGTGGCGCAAGGCGGTGGCGTCGACGACGACTTGTTCCAGACCTTGATGATCAGCGCCGACGGCGACATCACCGTTGCGGGTGAGTTCCGCGGCAGTGCGTCGTATGGTTCGGCATTGGGCCCGGTGGTGTTGCAGAGCACTGGCGGTGCCGACATCGTCCTGGCGCGGTACACCGCATTGCTCGGGCTGCGCTGGGCGATCCGTGCCGGCGGTCCGGATCAGGATCGCGCTGTGGCCATAGCCGACGCGGGCAACGGTGCGGTGATCGCCACCGGCACCTTCGAGGGAACCGCCGACCTCGACCCCGGTGCGGGAGCCGCCCTGGTGGTCAGTCGCGGGGCCGCCGACGTTTTTCTGGCCAGGTATCGGGCCGACAATGGCTCCTGGGACGGTCTGGCCACCGCGTTCGGCGGGGCCGGCTCGGAGGGGGTGAGCAGGATCCAGCGACACTCCACCGGGATGCTGCTGGTCTCCGGCTGGTTCCAGGAGTCGGTCGACTTCGATCCAGGGCCGGGCGCCACCGTGCGGGTGGCCCGCGCCTCGGGCGGTGGCGGCGACGCCTTCCTGGCCGGCTACGCTGCCAACGGCGCCTTCCGCTGGGTGACCCCGGTCGGAGCCTCGATCGGTGGGGCCGGCCAGATCGCAATCGGCTTCGGGCTGGCCGAAGACCCGGTGGGAACTGTCTGGCTGGGTGGCAGGTTCTTCGGTCGAGCCGACTTCGACCCCGGTGAGCAGGCGGTGGAATTGCTCGCCACCGGCAGCTCCGACGCCTTCCTGGCCCGCTACTCCCACCACGACGGGGCCCTGCTGGCGATCGAGCGAGAGGATTGATTGGGGACAACCCTTCCCTTTCTGGCACTGAATCGCCATTTTACGGGGCTTGGCACCGGGATTCACCCGGCTGCCGTACGACCGATTCAGGAGCACCGGAACAGATGGCCAAGACCAGTTGGATGATGCGCAACGCCAAGCGCCAGAAGCTTTCCGCCAAGTGGAACGACGAACGGAAGCGCCTCAAGGCGATCATCCGCGACCCCTCCGCGGGCCCGGTCGACAAGGAGCAGGCCAATCGCAAGCTCCAGGCGATGCCGCGCAACGCGTCACCGACCAGGATCGTAAACCGCTGCCAGATCACCGGACGTTCGCGCGGTTACGTGCGTCGGTTTGGTCTGTCGCGGATCGCGTTTCGTGAGCTGGCGCTGGAGGGGAAGATCCCCGGCGTCCGCAAGGCATCCTGGTAACCCCGAGGAGCAAGGAAAATGGCCAAGAAGGGACGCATCCAGGTCAAGCTCCGGAGCACCGAGAGCGCCTATATGTACGTGACCACCAAGAATCCCAAGAAGCACCCTGAGCGGATGGAACTGCGCAAGTATGATCCGATGCTCAAGCGGCACACCAGCTTCAAGGAAGAGAAGTAGGCCGACCCTTCGGGTCGGCGGTTCGGACCACGGGTCGCTCCGGAAGGGGCGACCCGTTTTCTTTGATCGTTGGCAGTGGCTTCACCCGTTCACGATCCTGTTGCCGCGGAGTTCCGATGCGCTCCATACTGTCCCGATTTGCAGTCCTGTCGTTGGTGCTCACCCTGGTGACGGTTCCGATCCTGCCTGCCCAGCAGGGTGCACCGGGGGGCCCGGTTCCGGTCGAGCTGCTCCGCCATCGTCGCGCGGCGTTCCTCGCCAGTATGCCGGCCGGCCTGGCGGTGATCCATTCCGCCAGGATCCGCAGTGTCGAGGGCGACTATCCGCAGGACTCCGATTATCGGGAATCGAACGATTTCTTCTACCTCACCGGAGTGGAGAGCCCCGGCGGCGTGCTGGTGATGATCCAGCCGGATTCCGGGTCGAACAGGGGTGAGGCCCGCCTCTACCTCAATGCACCGCCGGAGCGCCCCGACCGGGTGTCGGCGGCCCGCACTGCGGCCACTCCCGCAACCGCGCTGCTCACCGGTCTCGACACGGTACACGTCCGTCCCCCGATGCCGCGTCGCGCAAGGGGGCCCGCAGGCGAGGGCCGGGGCGGGGGAGGCGCTGATCCGATCGAGGCAACGATCGACTCGATCGGTGCAGCACTCGACCTGGAGCCGGTCGACTATCGCCGCACCATCGGCCCGCTCCGCGCAGTCAAGGACGCCGACGAGATCCGGCGGCTTCGGAAGGCCTCGGAGATCTCGGCGGAAGCACATCGCGCCGCGATGCAGGCCACCCGACCGGGGATGTGGGAGTACGAGATCGAGGCGGTGCTCGAATACACCTTCAGGCGTCGTGGTGCGGAGCGTGTCGGCTATCCGAGCATCGTCGGTTCGGGGTTCAATTCGACCCTGCTGCACTACGACCTCTCCCGCAGGCAGACCGTCGATGGTGATATCCTGCTCATCGACGCCGCGGCGGAGTTCGGCTACTACACGGCCGACGTCACCCGGTCATTCCCGGTCAACGGGAAGTTTACTCCCCGTCAGCGTGCGATCTACCAGCTGGTGCTGGGCAGCCAGCAGGCCGCCATCGATGCTATCAAGCCGGGAATGACCCTGGCGGGATTGAGCCAGATTGCCCGCGAGCATATGAAGAGCCACTCGGGTGACCTCTGTGGCAGCGAGACCTGCGACCGATACTTCATTCACGGACTCGGCCATATGGTCGGCCTGGACGTGCACGACATCAACCCGTATTTCACCGAACTGCGTCCGGGTATGACCCTGACGATCGAGCCGGGGATCTATCTGCCCGAGGAGGGCCTCGGCATCCGGATCGAGGACGTGCTGCTGGTCACCGAGGACGGTTCGGAGAATCTGAGCGCCGCAGTGCCACGATCCATCGACCAGATCGAGGCGCTGATGGCTTCCGGGCGCGACCGGTGACGCCGGAGGAGTTCCGGCGGCACGGCCACACGGTCGTCGACTGGATCGCCGACTATTGGCGTGACATCGAATCGCGTCATCTGCTTTCCACCAGCACACCCGGTGCAACCAGGCGCGCCCTGCCAGCCGCACCGCCACAGTCGGGCGAGTCCTTCGAACGGATCTTCGAGGACTTCGAGCGGATAATCGTGCCCGGGATCACTCACTGGGGACATCCGGGTTGGTTCGGGTACTTCCCGGCCAACGCGTCGCCGCCCTCGGTGCTGGGCGAGATCCTCGCCAGCGGACTGGCGGCCCAGTGTATGAGCTGGAGCACGTCGCCGGCCGCCACCGAACTGGAGCAGGTCACGATGGCCTGGTTGCGCGAATTGCTGGCGCTGCCCGAACAATTCACCGGTGTGCTGCAGGACACCGCTTCGAGCGCCACGCTGGTGGCCTTCATTTCCGCCCGTGAGCGCGCCGGCGGCGACACCACCCGCCTGACCGCATACTGGTCCGAAGAGGCGCACTCGTCGGTTGCCAAGGCGGCCCGTCTGGCCGGTTTCGCCGATCATCTGTGCCGGGTGATTCCCACCGACCGGGAATTCGCGATGGACCCCGAGGTGCTGGCCACGGTGGTGGAGGCCGACCGCAGGCAGGGTCTGGTGCCGGGCATCGTCGTCGCGACGATGGGCACCACCTCGTCGACTGCGTGTGACCCGCTGAGGGTGATCGGCGAAGTGGCCCGGCGTCAGGAAGCGTGGTTCCACGTCGACGCCGCCTATGGTGGCACCCTGGCAATCGCGCCCGAGATCCGCCCGCTCCTCGATGGTGTCGAGCTGGCCGACTCGCTGGTGACCAATCCGCACAAGGTGCTGCTGACTTCGGTCCACTGCTCCGCCTACTTCGTGCGCGACGTGGACACCCTCACGCGCACCTTCGCCACCAATCCCGAGTACCTCCGCAGCAGTCACGATCCGGAGGTGGTCAATTTCCGGGACTGGGGCATTCCGCTGGGCCGCCGCTTCAACGCGCTCAAGCTCTGGTTCGTGCTGCGCAGCTACGGCAGCGATGCGCTGCGGGAGATGGTTCGCGATCATCTCGCGCTGGCGCAGGAATTCAGGTCGTGGGTCGAGTCGGCCAGCGAGTGGCAGGTGATGGCGCCGGTGCCGATGGGACTGGTGTGCATTCGACACGTGCCGGCGGAATTGGCGGGCGACGAGACAGCCATCAACGAGCACAACGCCGCGCTGCTTGCCAGGGTGAACGCAACGGGCAGGGTCTTCCTGACCCACACGATGCTGGGCGAGCACTACGTGATCCGGATGGCGATCGGTGCCTTCCGCACCGAGCGGCGGCACGTGGAGCGCGCGTGGGAACTGCTGGAGCAGATGAAGAACTGAGTGGGAATTGCAAAGCAGCAGTGGCTGGCTACCCGTTCAGCAACTCCGCCAGATACCGTCCGGTATGACTGCGCGGCGACCTGGCCACCTGTTCCGGGGTGCCCTGCGCCACCACCTGTCCGCCAGCCTCACCCGCCTCGGGTCCCAGGTCGATAACCCAGTCGGCCCGCTTGATCACATCGAGCTGGTGCTCGATCACCACCACGGTATGACCGGCGTCGACCAGTCGGTCGAGCACACCGATCAGCGTCCGCACGTCGTCCTGATGCAGGCCGGTGGTCGGTTCGTCGAGCAGGTAGAGTTTGCGGCCACCCTTCCTCTGCGCCGTGAGCAGTTCACGGGCGATCTTGAGTCGCTGCGCCTCGCCGCCTGACAGTGTGGTCGCCGGCTGTCCCAATCTCAGGTAGCCCAGCCCCACCTGCTGCAATTGCCACAGCGCCCCGCCGAGCCTGGGCTGGTGCCGGAACCTGCGGATGGCTTCATCGACGCTCCAGTCGAGCACATCGGCGATCGAGTGCCCCTGAATCCTGACGTCCAGCACTTCGCGCTTGAACCGGCTGCCGTGGCAGACCTCGCACGGTACGTACACATCGGCCAGGAACACCATCTCGACCTGCACCTGACCAGCGCCATCGCACGCTTCGCACCTGCCACCGGCGATGTTGAACGAGAATGTTCCCGGTGTGTACTTGCGCTGGCGCGCCAGCGGTTGCGATGCGAACAGTTCGCGGATCTCGTCGAATGCCTTGACATAGGTGACCGGGTTTGACCTCGGGGTGCGGCCGATGGGGCTCTGGTCGACCACCACCACTGCCCGCAGTGCCTGCCAGCCATCCAGCGCGGCGACACTCCCCACTGTCTCGCCGAGGTGGGTGCGTGCGGAGTCGCCACCGTGCAGCCGGCGCTCGAGCTGGCGCCACAGCACGTCGTGCACCAGGGTGCTCTTGCCGGATCCCGACACCCCGGTAACCACGGTCAGAGCAGCCAGCGGAATGTCGGCATCGACCGCCGAGAGGTTGTGCAGCCTGGCTCCCCTGATCCGGATCCTCGCTCCGTCCACCGGTCGCCTGGCGCTCGGCACACCGATCCGCTTGCGACCGGTCAGGTACTGGCCGGTGAGCGTGTCGGTCACCTGGTCGACCGGACCGGCGTACACCAGTTCGCCGCCGTGCTCTCCCGAACCGGGACCGAGTTCGAGCATCCAGTCGGCCTCGCGAATCGCGGCCGGGTCGTGCTCGACCATCACGACAGTGTTGCCGATGTCGCGGAGCCGGCGCAGCAGGGCCAGCAGCCTGTCGGTGTCGCGCGGGTGCAGTCCGATCGACGGTTCGTCGAGCACGTACAGCGCATCGACCAGCCGTGCACCGAGCGCGTTGGCGAGCGCGATCCGCTGAGCCTCGCCGCCCGACAGCGTGCGGGTCTGGCGGTCGATGCCGAGATAACCGAGGCCGACGTCGCGCAGGTAGGTGATTCGCGAGTCCAATTGCTCCAGGATCGGCGCCGCGATCTGGAGCGCAGCTTCCCCGAGTGGCAGGTTGGCCAGCCAGTCGGCCAGCGCGTCGACAGTGTTGCCGGCTGCATCGGCGATCGAGGCACCCGCCACCCTGACGGCCAACGCTTCCGGACGCAGGCGCGCACCGCCGCAGTCTGGGCAGGGGTGCGCGAGCTGGTACTGCCTCAGGAACACCCTTACGTACTGCTTGTACCGCTTGGCTTCCAGCCGTTCGAGGAACGGGAAGATGCCGAGGAACTTGCCCTGCTTGCCGCGCAGGAGCAGCTCGCGGATCGGCTCATCGAGCGATGACCACGGTGCATCGGGATCACCGCCGGCGGAGCGGAGCACCTGCAGCAGCAGCTTGCGCTGGGACTCGTAGCGCGGCTTGGTCCACGGATCGATCGCGCCGGCGCGCACGCTGAGTTCCGGGTCGGGTACGATCAGTGACAGGTCGTACGTTAGCACCGCGCCGAAGCCGTTGCAGGTGGGACAGGCACCGCGCGGATTGTTGAACGAAAAGAGTGCCGGTGTGATCGCGACTGCCGGAGTGTCGCAGTTGCTGCACGCCGGGAACTCGGTGAAGCGCTGTCGGCTGCCGTCCTCGTGCAGCAGCAGCGCCACTCCTTCGCCCTCCTGGAATGCGGTGGTCACCGCCTCGTCGATCCGTCCCCGCGACGGTGGGTCGGCGATGAGCCGGTCCACGATCACGATCAGGTCGGTGCTGTCGTCGATCTCCAGCGAGGCGGGCAGCTCGTCGAGCCGGTGGACCGTGCCCGCCACCGCGATCCGCACGAAGCCGAGCGCGCGCAGGTTGTCGATCACCAGGTCGCGCGACGCTCGTGAAACCGCCGGCAGCGGGAACGCCACCTGGATCCGGCCACCTCTTGCGAGTGCGGCGTCGGTGACACTGCGTGCGGTGTCGCGACGGACCGGTGCGCCGCAGCGGACGCAGAATTGTTCGCCGACGCGGGCCCAGAGCAGTCGCAGATGATCGTGGATCTCGGTGGCGGTTCCCACCGTCGACCGACTGGACATCACCGGCGCCCGCTGCTCGATCGCCACCGACGGGGCGATGCCCTCCAGCCGGTCGACCAGTGGCTTGGGCATCCGCTCGAGGAACTGCTTGGCGTAGGTGGACAGCGATTCGATGTAGCGGCGCTGCCCCTCGGCGTACAGGGTGTCGAAGGCCAGCGAACTCTTGCCGGATCCCGAGGGACCTGTCACCACCACCAATGCGCGGCGGGGAATATCGACCGTGATGCCCTTGAGGTTGTGCTGGCGGGCGTTGATCACGCGAATGACTGGGTGTTGCACCCACGAAACCTAAACAGACTCGGGAGCTGATATCCCTTCTCAGGCTGTCATCCCGGCAGTACCTTATCCGACAATGGCTCGCCTACTCACGCCGAGCGCCGCCCGGCGCGGTTTCGAGATCTTCGTCCTCATATCCCTGGTCGGTTACGGTGCCGTGCTGCTTTACGGCAACGACCCGAGGGCGTTCCTGGACTCGCTCACCCGGGTGCACTGGGGCTGGGTGCTGATCGGGGCAGGCCTGGCCTCACTGGACTGGATCGGTGGCGGCCTCCGGCTCTGGGTGCTGGGCCGAGTGGTGCATCCGGACCCCAGGCTGGGAGGACTGATAATCGCCGGCGGGATGGGTGCCTGGGCCGGCTACCTCACGCCGATGCAGGCCGGCTCGTCGCCGGTGCAGATCTATGCGATGAAGCGGACCGGGTTTCCGGTACCCAAGGCCCTGGCTACCGTGCTGATGACCTTCATCGCGACCGTGATCTTTTTCGCGATCGCCGGGCCGCTGGCGCTCTTCTTTGGTGCCGGCCGGGCCCTGGGCGACCGCGGCAACGTGCTCGGGCTGTCGCTGCTGGACCTGTTCAAGGCGTCGATGCTGATCTTTGCGGTGCTCGCGGTGCTGCTACTGACCGTGATGATCG
Source organism: uncultured bacterium (assembly GCA_965651205.1). Classification (GTDB taxonomy): domain Bacteria; phylum Gemmatimonadota; class Gemmatimonadetes; order Gemmatimonadales; family GWC2-71-9; genus Palsa-1233. Next base: position 4,442 of record CBFGRM010000054.1, on the reverse strand, counting down.
CACCCAGATGGATCTCGGGGGGAGTTCACAGGCTGGCCGAACTGCTGTCGCGGCGCAGCACCCGGCTGGCCGCGCGACTGGAAGGGATCAGGGCCGGCATCGACCAGACCCACCAGACGATGCAGGCGTTCAACTCGCGCAGCGGCTGGATGGCGCTCGGCTGGGGCACCCTGATCTCGGGGCCCAGTCACGCCAACAAACTGCTGGCCGGATATGTGGCGCTGCGCGCGGTGGGCATCGAGGCCAACTTCGTCGACGTGCTGCTGGTGCAGACACTGATCACCTTCCTGCTCTACTTCGCGCCGACACCCGGTGCTTCCGGTGTGGCGGAGGTGCTGAGTGCGGCGGTGATGTCGGTCTACGTGCCGCGAGAGCTGATCCCGGTCTACACGCTGATCTGGCGCTGCATTCTGACCTGGTTCACCATCGCAGCCGGGTCGGTGATCTTTTCGGCGTGGGTCCGCAAGGGACTGCAGGCAATCGAACTCAAATCCGGCTGAGCGAATCGCTTGCCCGCCGGACCGGACGGCGGATAGTTTTGTCGACCCCCGTCAACCAACCCCTGCTGTCGAGGCTGCCCTGCGCGATGACCGGCCAGTGCCCGATGTCCCGTCCGTACCGGCCTCCCCGGTCCGGGGCGACGGCGCTCCGCTGGCGGTGCTGATCCGGCGAGGCGGCGGCCAGGCGGACGGGCCGGGTCGGTACCCGATCGGGTCGGTCGACTCGACCATCGGTCGGCAGGTCGGCAACACCGTCGTGATCGACGACCCGTCGGTGGCTGCGGTTCACGCCCGGCTCCGGCTGGCCGGTGGGGTGTGGTCGCTGGCGGATGGCGGTTCGGTGCAGGGGTCCTCGGTCGACGGCGAAGCAGCCGTGTCGACGATGCCGTTGGCGCCGGGATCGCTCATTCGGCTGGGCGACGTGAGTCTGGTGTTCGATCCGCGCGACCGGTGGGAGGATTCATCGCCGCGGTCGGAGAGGGTGATGCCGGTGTTCGATGCAGAGCTGCCTTCGCACGGCGGGGTGCCGGTCCGGACCCTGCTCTGGACGGCGATCGCGGCGGTGACCTTGGTGGGATTCCTTATGGCCTGGGGCGGTTGATGCGGTTTTCCTGTGCAGCCCGGACTGATGTCGGAGTGGTGCGCTCCGGCAACGAGGATACCTACCTGATGGAGGCCGACCGCGGCCTGTTCGTGGTGGCGGATGGAATGGGTGGCCACGCCGCGGGCGAGGTAGCCAGCGAGATGGCCTCGCGGTTGATAACCGAAGGGTTCAGGCCGGTTCGCGGGATGAGCGACGACGAACTGATGGCACAGATGATCGCCGCGATCCGGAGCGCCAACACCGCCATCTTCGAACGGACCCTGCAGGAACACGACAAGCGCGGGATGGGCACCACTGTCACCACCCTCTCGCTGCTGCCGAGACGCTACCTGATCGGCCAGGTCGGCGACTCACGCGCCTATCTCCTTCGCGGCAACACCCTCACCCAGATCACCAAGGACCACAGCTACGTGCAGGAGCAGGTCGACGCCGGTCGACTCACGCCCGACGAGGCCCGGGTCCATCCCTACGCCAACGTGATCACCCGCTGCGTCGGTTCCAACGGCGACGTGGTGCCCGACCTCTACTTCGGCACGCTCGAAGCCGGCGACCTGCTGCTGCTGGCATCCGACGGCCTCACCGGTATGATGGAGGACGACGACCTGCAGGGGCTGCTGGAAGAAGGTGGCAGCCTGGAGGAACGGGTCGATCGGTTGATAGCCGAGGCCAATCGTCGCGGTGGACTCGACAACATCACGGTGATCCTGGTGCAGATCGAGGAGGTCTCGCCGCCAACCGGGGAGCAGCCGGTGGCAGACCAGGCCTGAGCAGTGGTTGGTGAAGGTCCTTAAGCGAGATCCCGACGGACCTTCTGCCTGCTCAGGACTCGCGCAGTACGACCGGCACTTCCTTCAGTGCCAGGGGGGCAGTGGCGAAGATCCTGAATCGCCGTGCGCTGGAGTAGAGTTCGCCTGCGATCCGGGGCAGGCCCAATTGTCCCACGCGACCCTCGTCGGTCAACCGCTCCACCCTGCCATTGCGGGTGAGCAGGGCCAGGTTCACCCCGAGCATCGAGCTGCGGGATGGAAAGTCGACCAGCACTCCCCCGCTCGGCAGGCCAAGCCCCGCGGCGAGTGCATCCTCTGCCGCCTCGAGTCGGGCCGGGTCATCCGACACCCACCCCGCGATCGTCTCGCCGACTTCGCTTGCGGGAAGATCGAGCGCGCGCTTGTGCAGTCTGCGCTCCCGGAGCGCGGTTGCCAGCCCGGTCGGATCGTGCTCCCCCAGCAATGTCACGAGCGAATCGTCCGTCGCCGTCGCGAGTGCATCCGGTGTCAGTGCACCGGTGGCCACGGTCGCACGCACGGCGCGCTTGAACATACAGGTGGCGCTGCGGACCGCGTGGTGCCAGTACACGTTGCGGTACATCTGGTACTTGGCGAACAGCATCGACTCCAGCGCGCTCACGCCCTTCTCGTGCACGCCGACTTCGCGTCCGATGGAAGTGTTCACGATGGTGAGTGAGGCCAGCAGTCGATCGACATCGAGCGTGCCATATGGCACGCCACAGTTGCGGGCGTCCCGCGAGAGGTAGTCGAGCTTGTCGAGATCGAGCGAGCTCGACACCAGGCCCGCCAGTGGGGAACTCGAGCGGCCCTGGATCAGCGACGCGATCGAATCTATCAGCGAGTCGCCACCCGCAGCGCGAAGCACATCGCCCAGTGCGCCGGTGCGGAGTCGCGCAGCGCCCAGCGGCTCGTGATGCGGAAAGCCGGCCTCCTCCAGCGCGTGCGAGAACGGGTAGTGACCGAGGTCGTGGAGCAGCGCTGCCAGCCGGACCGCGAGCTTTTCCTCCTCGCTGATCTCGGCCAGTTCGCCGCGCTCCTCGAGCATTGCCAGCGCACGGCGGGCCAGGTGATATGCGCCCAGTGCGTGCTCGAACCGCGAATGGGTTGCACCGGGATAGACCAGGAATGCGTGACCGAGCTGCCGCACATAACGCAGCCGCTGGAAAGCGGGCGTGTCGATACACGCCACCGCGACCGGCTCGAGGCGGATGTTGTCCCAGAGCGGGTCGCGGATGACTTCGAAGTGGGGGGTGGTCAAGCGATGGGCACCCTTTCCTGGCTGTGGACCTTCGGCATCAACCGAGGCGCAAGAAGCAGCAGCTTCCTGCGCTCTCGCTTCGCGCCGTTTCTAGACCCGCTCCGGCTCCAGGCTCCACTTCTCCGGGCTCCGCCACAGCGACGACAGGATCAGCTCGCGCATATACAGGAACTCCTGCGGTAGCCGGTCGTAGAGTCGCTCGAACAGCTCGCGATGCGACAACAGTTCGCTCTTCCACTGTTCGCGGTCGACGTTCATCAGCTCCAGGAAGGTTTCCTTGGAGAACTCCAGGCCGTCCCAACGGAGATCCTCGTAGCGCGGCATCCAGCCGATCGGCGACTCGATACCGGCCCCCTTGCCGCGGACGCGATTCACGATCCACTCCAGCACCCGCATATTCTGCGAGTACCCAGGCCAGATGAACTTGCCGTTGGCGTCCTTGCGGAACCAGTTGACACAGAAGATTCGCGGTGGCTCGGCCAGTCCGCGGCCCATTTGCAGCCAGTGGTTGAAATAATCGCCCATATGGTAGCCGCAGAACGGCAGCATCGCGAACGGGTCGCGCCGCACCTGGCCCACGGCACCGGCCGCGGCTGCGGTGGTCTCGGATCCGATGGTGGCACCGAGGTACACGCCGAAGTTCCAGTTGAACGCCTGCGACACCAGCGGCACCGTTGTGGCGCGCCTGCCCCCGAAGATGAAGGCCGAGATCGGCACGCCGGCAGGATCCTCCCAGCGATCGTCGATCGACGGACACTGTGCTGCCGAAACGGTGAAGCGGGCATTGGGGTGGGCGGCCGGGGTGCCTGATTCGGGAGTCCAGGGGTTGCCGTGCCAGTCGGTCAGGCGCGCCGGCGGCTCCTGGGTCATCCCCTCCCACCACACATCGCCGTCCTCGGTGAGCGCCACGTTGGTGAAGATCGTGTTGCTCTCGATGGTCTTCATCGCGTTGTAGTTGGTCTCGTACGACGTTCCCGGTGCCACCCCGAAGTAGCCGGCTTCCGGATTGATCGCATACAGCTTGCCGTCGTCACCGGGGCGGACCCACGCGATGTCGTCACCCACGGTGGTGACCTTCCACCCTTCGTAGCCTTCGGGCGGGATCAGCATCGCGAAGTTGGTCTTGCCGCAGGCGCTCGGGAAGCCGGCAGCGACGTAGTTCTTCTCGCCGGCGGGATCCTCGACGCCGAGGATCAGCGTGTGCTCGGCCATCCAGCCCTCGTCGCGCCCCATTGCCGAGGCGATCCGGAGCGCGAAGCACTTCTTGCCGAGCAGTGCGTTGCCGCCGTAGC